>JAWUYS010000113.1:0-9049 GCA_034110685.1 Neptunomonas sp. | reverse complement strand
AAATAGAGGGTAGCGCACGTTATCTTATTGTTTAAGCCCGCGAGCGCCTTTTGTTTAAGTGCTATTATAGCCTGTTATAAAAGGGTCAGCAGATCTGGTGAGACTCCAGAGCCGACGGTCATAGTCCGGATGATAGAGAGCGTGTCAGACAAAACCACACCACTGTTAACTCAGTGAGTTGTTTAATGCTCGATAGATTTTCTATTGTGGGTATTAATTGCCTGTCCGTTCGCCCTGATTCAGTAAATTATGATGGACTTTACCAATGAATCAGAGCTCAACGAATACACCTTTATTAGATGTAAAAAATCAGCGTATTGCATTTATCCATGCTTCTTGGCATACCGATATCGTCCTGAATAGCCTAGAAGGCTTTCGGAGCGAAATGGCCGAGTGTGGCTATGATATTGATAAAATTGATGTTATTGCCGTACCTGGCGCTTACGAAATACCGTTACAAGCGAAGCTATTAGCTAAATCAGGCCAGTATGCCGCTATCGCTTGCAGTGGTTTAGTGGTCGATGGTGGCATTTATCGCCATGAGTTTGTTGCCCAAGCCGTGTGTAGTGGTTTAATGCAGGTGCAGCTTGAAACAGAAGTGCCGGTATTAACAGCGGTGCTAACACCGCATCACTTTCATGATAATGAAGAGCATGTAACGTACTTTTTACGGCATTTCATTAAAAAGGGCCGTGAACTGGGTAGTGCCTGCGACAGCGCTATTCGTTTGACCGCAGCGTCAAAAGCATCAGATATTTCGTGAATTTAGATAATAAATGAGAGATATTCATACTCCGATTGCTTTAAATAAATGCTATAGAGCATGATACTAAAAGTAGTTGTTATGAGCGTTTAATATCCATAAGGAAGACAGTGTATGAAGATAACGAAGGTGGTATCTGAACCAAAATTAATCGCCTTCGTTAGTCGTATTCCTACTGCTGAAGTAGAGCAATGGATATTGATATTGAATAAGCTGTTACCTGACAGTGATGTATGTTTATTTGATAGCTTAACGCAGCAGCAAAAGCAGCAATGTACACTGGCTGTAGTGGCCAACCCGAACCCCGCACAATTGCGCCAGTTACCCAGTCTTAAATGGGTACACAGTACTTGGGCCGGTGTTGAACGCATGGTCTCAGAGCTTATGGTTGCTGGGAGTGATGTGTCATTTCCAATCGTTCGTTTAGTAGACCCCGCACTTGCGCATACTATGGCTGAAGCCGTATTGGCTTGGACGCTCTACTTACACCGTGATATGCCTACTTATCGTATGCAACAAGCTAAAGCTCAATGGATGCAGCTTCCTTATGTCGCGGCAAGTGAGCGCACCGTTACTATATTAGGTTTGGGTAAACTGGGAGCGCTTGCTGCTATGAGCCTTCAAGCTAACGGTTTTAACGTGTTGGGCTGGAGCCGACACAAAAAATCGTTAGAGGGCGTTCAGACGTTTGCCGCTGAAGATGGGTTAAAAGCCGTGCTCTCACAAAGTGATATCGTGATTAACTTGCTGCCGTTAACGAATGAAACACGCGGTTTGCTCAATGCTGAACGTTTTGGCCAATGTAAGCGCGGTGTTTCTATTATTAATTTTGGTCGTGGTGCTACAGTCAATGAGACTGATTTGATCATCTCCTTGGATGCAGGTCTTGTTTTACATGCTGTTCTTGATGTATTTGAGGAGGAGCCGCTACCCGTCAGTCATCCTTATTGGGCACATGAAAAAATTACTGTTTTGCCGCATATCTCAGCTCCTACAAATATCAGTAGTGCCAGTAAAATTGTGGCTAATAATATACGTGAATATTATAAGTCTGGGTTGATACCTGAAGCGGTGGACCGCACTCTTGGTTATTGAGTCATTACTTAAAGTAGTAATTGATTTTCCAAAGCCATATTTGCACAAAATCTGGTAGTGAAATATTCGCCATCAAGTGTATGAATTTTAGATTAGCAGTATGCACATAGCTATTTAAAAAAACGCTGCCGTCTGTGCTGTGTAGCCAAATAAAACCACCAAGATTTAATGCCACAGTAATCCATAAAATACTAATGAACGACTGCTTGGAGGACTTATGACGTAACGTTTGTTGGGCAAGTAAGGCACCAGGCCATCCTCCTGCTAATGCCAATAAGTGCAAGGTACTTTCTTTTGTTCTCCAGCGCCCATTGATAGCTGCAGACTTATCTAGAGCATAAGTGATAAAGGCCATGATGCTCACGACTAAATAAACGGCTAGCACCAAAACAGGCAGAGTGTAAAAGACAACAGATAGCGTAATTAAAATAGCGAACGCGATAAATGCTGCAAAACTAAGTATTTTCATCATAAAGAGTTATCTGTACTTATTGAAAGGTACCGGAGCCTTTGTGTTTGGCTTTGTACATGGCATCATCAGCAAAAGAGAGTAATGCATCAGAGGTGGTTCCGTTGTAGGGGTAGGTGGCAATGCCTATGCAACAGCTAATATCTACCGTGTCATTATCAAGCTTAAATGTTCTGCTGAGAGCTTGAATCAGTATTTTCGAAATAGTAATGATATCTTCTCTTTTGCGCGTATTTTCTAATAACAGTATGAACTCATCACCACCGTAACGAGCCAGAGTGTCTGATTTACGAATTGATTTCATCATACGACGAGCAGCCTCTTGTAAGACTTTGTCACCAAATGCATGGCCTTTGCTGTCATTAACCATCTTAAATTTATCTAAATCAATATATAGCAGTGTAAAGTTACTTTTGCTTCTTTCACACTGGTCAATTAAGTGTGAGATCCGTTCTAGTAACAAGTAACGATTTGGCGTTTGAGTTAATTGGTCATAGTGAGCAAGCTGTGTGAGGTGTTCTGATTTTTTGATGCGTTCGGTAATATCTCTATTAATGCCAAGTGCGCCGATAACCTGATTGTTGTCGCTGAGTAAGGGGACGCACATGGATTCAATCCAGCCAATTGAGCCATCTTTTCGTCGCATTTTCACTTCCCCTGTCCATTTACCGCACTCTTCAACCGTTGCAATAACTTCAGCTGTAATGTGTGCGGAATCTTCGGGTACATGAAGAATAGAAACGGACTGCCCTATGGCCTCTGATTGGGAGTAACCGTACAGCTCTTCAGAGCCTTTGTTCCAATCGGTGATGATGCCCTGCAAATTAGTAATGACGACAGAGTCAAAGAGGTAGTCGAAAGCTTTTGCACGTTGCTCTTTCTTTTTTACATCCATTCTAAATAAGCTCATTTAGCCGTGGTGATACGATAAAAAATGTGTAGATAGACAAGCGAAAAGCATAATTTTCAATATAAATATTATTGTAACAGTATAGGTGAATATATTCGTAATCCAGAAAAAACGAAATGCCTTATTTAAGAACTTGTGCCACACTGCGCGCTTTTAAATATGCTGAAGTTTTTATGGAAACACAAATCGTATATGCCTTTATGACGGGCCAGCAGGCAAACCGCTTTTTAAACGCGTTAAAAGTGTGGAATGTTGCCGATGTCCAGGTGAAACTCTTTCGCGGTGCCGATAAAGTTAAGGTGTCTTATTATTTTTCTGAAGACGGCTTTGATGCTACTAGCTCACAGCTTGATGAGTTGGCAGAGGTTTACGGTGGCAAGGAGCTACTGTAAGCACCAGTAACGCTTCCGTAACGGTAGATTTTTAAGAATATAGCGCTTATTCTGATGGTTATCGCCTTTGTAAGTCTAACTAGGGATAGGGCGATAAGTCATATGGAATAGCTAGAGAATGGAGTGACTGAGTAAACTTAAATCGGATTAAAACCCAAGAGGGCTAGATTATGAGCGCCCATGATCAACCGCTTTTCTTTATTCTTGTTGGCATTTGTGCTTTTCTTTTCTTTGTCGCTTGTCTGCGCCACTATAGCTCCCGCAGTTTTTTACCGCCCGAATCATGGCTGCTATTGGCAGGTGTCGTTTATGGGTCTGTGCAACACAACTACTTACCGACTTTACCTGTTATCGAACTCTCGCCTGAATTGGTGATTTGGTTGTTGCTACCTATTATTATCTTCGCCAGTGCTCGCAATACCTCAATCCCTGCGCTCAAGAAGGACGCGTTACCTATCTTCTGCTTTGCAGGCTTAGGCGTTATTTTGACATTGTTCCTGATCGGCATACCTCTCTCGTGGATAATGTCTATTCCTCTTACTGATGGACTGTTCTTTGCAGCAGCAGTTGCGGCGACTGACCCTTCTGCAGTGGCGGCTATTTTTCAGCGCTTCTCCATTCCAGAACGCTTAAATGTTTTGCTGGAAGGAGAGTCTACTTTTAACGATGGAACCGCTATCGTGCTGTTTAGTTTAATGGCTGCGCTGGTGTTAACCGATGCGCCGCTATCATTGGGCCAGGCCTTGTTGCAATTTACTTGGTCTATTGCCGTAGCTATTCCTCTTGGGTTGGCATTGGGCTGGTTGGCAGGAAAATTGGTATTGCATTGGGGTGAGCAGAACCGCTTTCCCGGTTTAACACTGACACTGTTATTGGCGTATGGCAGTTATTTATTAGGAGAGGGAGTATTTCATGTCTCTGGTGTTATTACTGTGCTGTGTGCGTCTTTGGCATTTATTCGCAGTCGCCAAGCAGGAGCTCAGCCCAAAGAGGGTGAGCTGTTTACTTCCTTTTGGGAATATTTAGAAGTATTAGCGGGCAGTGTTTTGTTTTTCTCATTGGGAACCGCCGCCGGAGCGCATGACTTTCCTATTAATTGGGCGCTCCCAGGTGTTGTTATTGTATTGCTCGTGTCACGAGCGATTGTGGTTTATGGAGGCTCGTTGTTATTGCGCTCAGTACGCAAACCGCTCCCTTTAGCGTGGCAGCATGTAATGATGCTTGGTGGCTTGCGTGGTGCGGTGTCTGCTGCTTTGGTACTGATGATCCCGGCAGACTACATTTATCGATTTGAGATGTTGTGCTTAGTTTTTGTTTTGTGTCTTTATACGCTGGTGGTTCACCCGCCGTTGCTGCGTTTGTATTTGCAAAGAGTTGAGTTAGACGAGACACAAGAGCAGAAGTAGTGCATCTGTAGGGCCTTAAGTGGCGTCTTAACTTATTCAGGAAAATAAATAATTTTAAATATCTGTCACCTTTTTCTGTGCGGTGCATCTTTATGGGTATAGATCATAAATATGGCCAAACGGGAGAAACCTATGTCAGATCAATTTTCTAAACCAAAAAATCTATTAACAGTTGATGCTTTACCAACAGCTTCAATTGCTGCGCAAGAAACAACTAACCGTCGAAGCTTTTTGCGTGCAGGCGGACAATTCACATTGTCGGCAATGGCTATTTCTATGCTGTCTGGCCTCAACGCTAAAGTGGCTAGCGCATCAGATAAGCAAACCATTATGGATATCCAAATCCTAAATACAGCGATTGCTGCTGAGCATGAAGCGGTAGCCGCTTATCAAGTAGGAGCAGAAAGCGGTTTATTGTCATCGGCTATACTCAATGTGGCAGTGCAGTTTCAGGGACACCATAAAGAACATATTGATGCACTTTCCAAAGCGGTGGGTTCTTTAGGAGGTGAGGCGGCAGATCCGCTGAAAATATATCAATTTCCAGTAGAAAAATTGAAAACCGAAACCGATGTATTAACTTTTGCCGCGTCTTTAGAGCGTGGAGCAGTCAGTGCTTATGCAGGTGCAATTCCTTTATTTGAGCAGCGCGATCTATCCAAAGCTGCCGCCAGTATTCTTGCTGATGAAGCTATGCATTGGGCTGTGTTGAGACAAGCATTAGGACTTAACCCGGTACCGGGAGCTTTCTTTTCATGAGTGCTTGCCGTGTAGCGCTGATATCTGCATGTTGCGTATTGAGCATCTTTAATAGCAGCGCATACGCGGCACCAGCTCATTATGTTATGTGTATGGGTTGCCACTCTCCATCTTATAACCGCACAGGCCCTAAGCATTGTGGTGTATTTGGTCAGTTGGCTGCCCGCCAGGAAGGGTTTCAGTACAGTGAGGCATTAACTATGTCTCAACTGCGCTGGGATCGGCAGACGCTAGATCAGTTTCTTGAAAATCCAGCTATTATGGTACCTGGCACATCAATGACCTTTGCCGGTATAGCTGATGAAAATGTGAGAGCGCAGTTAATTGATTACATTGAGCTACTCACAACCGATCATAATGATTGCCGTTAAGTAAGGTAAGAACAATGGATTCTTCAGCACAAGCGTTACTCATGAACACTGCACTTGTAGGTTTACAGGAAGAGACTGATTTTGAATTAATAACACGGGTTCGCTCAGGCTCTTCAGCCGCTTTTGAGCCATTAATGCGGCGTTATAATCAGCGTTTGTATCGATTGTCGCGTAGTTTATGTAAAAGTGATGCGGATGCTATGGATACTCTGCAAGACAGTTACGTGGTTGCTTATGAAAAAATAGCTCAGTTTAGCGGCCCAGAAGGGTTTGCGGGCTGGCTATCTCGTATTGTACGCAATGAGGCGCTTATGCGAATACGTAGAAACAAGCTTGTTGATATTTGTTCTATCCAAGATCACGAGCCGCTTGTGTAGAATAACGAGGGGCCATCGGCTGTGTTGGCTCAGGGGCAACTGGCAAAAATGATCGAACAAGCCATTGACCAATTGCCTGACGGTTATGCAAGTGTGTTTGTGCTGCGGGGTGTGCAGCAGTTAAGTACACAAGAAACAGCTGATGCGTTAGATCTGAAAATAGATGTAGTTAAAACGCGTTTCTCTAGAGCAAAAAAACTCTTACGCAACCATTTAGAGCAGCATATTCAAGCGGCGGGGCTAGATGTATTCGAGTTCGCTGGCGAGCGCTGTGATGCCGTGGTTAGCAATGTTATGAGGCGGGTGATAGAGCGCTCGTGAATTTTAGTGAGTAACTTTTAAGCATCGTTACTTGTTGAATTGCCTTTCGCAGGGAATACCATCATGATCTCCATCCATTTTAGTATTTGGGCAATGACGAATAAAATATACAGCTTCTTCGTAGGATCTCATTTGCGAGCAATGCTGTCGGCCATCACATGTATATGATGGCCGAGGAGTTGCTTGCGTTTTGCTTTTAATCGGTGCGAATGATGAAATGCTAGAAAGAGAGTTTGTTCCTGCAATATTATTTGAATAATACTGCCATCCACCAAAACCAATTAATCCAATAAACAATAATTTCTTCATTTAGCTATCTTCCATGATTCATCATTATATGCTGCCTGCATGGCCCTTATTGTAGCTTAGCTAGCTGTTATTTTTTTATAAATTTTTCTATGAAACCTGTAGTTTTTTGTCCGGCCGGTAAAAGTAAAAGAGTAGCAGCGAGGCAATGGCGCCTAGCGTATCGGATAACATATCTTTTTGAGCATCCCAGATATCGCCTTGAGAACCTAAGAACTCTACGCCCGCATCGCCGCCTTCTAATGCCGCATACCACCACTCGATAATTTCGTATGCGGCAGCAACACTCATAATAAAGAACAGGCTAAATGTCATCGCCAATTTAAAACCACAGTAGCCTTTGCGTAATAACCACTCAGCCATAGCAAATGCATAAAACCCAATAGTAAAGTGGCCTATGCGATCAAAATGATTACGCTCGGCGCCTAACAGCTCTGTTACCCAGCCAAAAGGGACATTAGCGAATGTGTAATGCCCGCCTATCGTATGCCAAAAGATCCAGACAAAAACTAATCCATAAGCCAGGTTACTGAAGCGAAACTTGTGGAATGTGAAAACAAAAATTAGAAAGATAGCGATGACAGGGATAATCTCTGCGATCCAGACCTCACGGGAAACAGGGTTGATACCCAGTACAATAGAAAAAACCAAGTAGACTCCAGCAAGTATATGCGGGAAATATTTGCTAATCATTTATAGAGATCTCTGTAGTGAATGTTTAGGCATGATAATTAACGCTACTGTAATTACACGCCAAGCAATGGCAAGTGTTTGATCGCTTTATATTTTAACGAAAGTTCAAGGCAGTGTCGTAGAGAACTTAGCGGTAATGGATCATTTACGTGCAACACAATTGCCCGGTTACCTTGAAATTCGAGAGTACCTGAATATAACTCTTTAAATGTGTCTACAAGTTTAGTTTTGCAATTAAAAAAGACGAAGTACTGCTCAGGGTATTTGGGCTTCCAGTCGAAACGTACTGTGCTGCCACCTTTCACAAGGTAACTAGGTTCTCCCCATTTAAGTGTTTCTTCCACGTCACCTAAATTATTATTGTGAATAATTTCCAATACTAAGGCGCGAACCTCCATTAAAACTATTTTGATATGCTCAGGGTATCTATCAAATTTGTCTTGTACTGCAGACTGCATTAAAGGGTTTCCTATTTAGATTTTGCTATGCAGAGTCGTACGTACCTCTATTTTCCATAGATAAAAACGTTAACGCATCTACAGGTGATTTACTTAGAAACGGTGCTTTCATTGACATACCAAGTACCGTCTTTTTTATGAATGCCTACTACAATAAGCGCTTCATTTTTTTCGTATATGGCACGCCATACAAACCTCAGGCTTTTTGGACGTTTCGCTTCTTTAAAGCCTTTTAGAGAGCCAAGATATAAGCGGCTTTTATAAGCTCCTAGATCTCCTCGCATCTGTTCTGTATCACGAAGAAAGGTGTCTTCGTTAAAATCTTCTAAATCGATTTTATCGAACTGCTTGATAAAGGCCTCATAATTATTGGTTCGATCCGCTTCCAGCATTTGTGAGAGATACTGCTCTGCAACGGCCAGTTCTTCAATAATATCATCCATTTTTAATCTCCAAAAACCTATTAAGCTTGTAGCTTCGTATTATATTCGTAAGGGCTTAGGGATGACGTAATCATCAAAAAAGTTGGCAAGCTAGCGCTTTTGGGGGCGGTGTTTATAGCTGTTGTTGGTTTACCAAGGCAGAACTTCCCATTTTCGTTCTTCCACTGGGGGCGGGGCGGAATCGACTCGCTAGTGTCCCAATGCTCCACAATCTTGTCGTTCTCAATACGATATAGATCATAGAATGACGTGTGGATGCCATCTCGAAGGCCTGCACAGGCGGACA
>JAWUYS010000112.1:0-20303 GCA_034110685.1 Neptunomonas sp. | reverse complement strand
TCAGCACGCTGCGTAACGCCAACCTGATGAGCAGTGGTTATCTTATCTGAAAATGTACCAGCTTGCGCCATTGGTAGAACAGTACCGGCTGAGGGTCGGAGGTGTGTCGTGTGAAGCTTACGACCTGGTGGCGCAATATTATATGCAAGCTGGTGCTAGCCGCGGCACAGTTGTTTTAGTGCATGGTTATATGGACCATGTTGGCTTATATAGTCAATTAATTAGTGAGATGCTAGAGCACGGCTGGGATGTACTTTGTTATGACCTACCAGGTCATGGTTTATCTAACGGTGATAGTTATTCGATCGATAATTTTTCACGTTATGCCAAACAGTTAGAACAAATTTTACAGGAGCAGGTGTTTCAACAGCCTTGTGTAATGGTAGGGCAAAGTACTGGTGGAGCTATCGTTCTTGCACACCAAAAATTATTTGCGAGTAAGCAAAAAACAGATCCTGTCGCTCAGCGAATTTTACTGGCACCACTTATCAGGCCTGCTCAGTATCATGTTATTTCCTGGAAATATGCACTGTTACGCTTTTTCTTAAAGCGCATCAGGCGCTTTCACTCTAACAACTCTCACGATGCAGACTTTCTCCGCTTTATCCGTTATCAAGACCCGTTACAAAAGCAGTGGGTAGCGGTTAATTGGGTTGGCGCTATGTTGGAGTGGGTAGACTTAATAGAAGGGAGTCAGCCTCAATCAATAGCTATAACCTTGATCCAAGGGACCGATGATAGCACTGTCGATTGGAAACATAATCTACCTGAACTGCAACGATTGTTTCCTGATATAGAGGTGACGTTAGTCGAGGAAGGACGACACCATTTGGCAAATGAAGGCTTGCCGTGGCGGCGACAGGTATTTGATAAAATCAGTGAAGTGTTAATGCGAATAAAATCATAAATAGGGCAATAAAAAACAGCTTCAAAAGAAGCTGTTTTTAATTTATAGGATCATAGTACGGTGTTTAGAACAAACGACGGCAGCGTATGGTTCCTTCAATCTCAAGCAGTTTTTGTAATGCAACAACTGAACAGTCAGCATCAACATCGATAACTACGTAGCCAACTTTATCGTTGGTTTGTAGGTACTGACCAGAGATGTTGATATTGTTCTCAGAAAGAATACTGTTGATGTTAGATAGTACACCCGGCACATTGCGGTGAACGTGCAGTAAACGGTGAACATCTGGATGCTCTGGCAGTGCCACTTCAGGGAAGTTAACCGAAGTAATAGAAGAGCCGTTATCACTGTACTTCACAAGCTTTTCAGCGACTTCGTAACCGATGTTTTCCTGTGCTTCCATCGTAGAACCACCGACGTGAGGTGTCAGGATTACATTATCAAATTCACGCAATGGAGAAATAAACTCATCATTGTTTGAACGAGGTTCTACAGGGAACACATCAATAGCAGCTCCGTGTAGTTTTCCAGCACTTAGTGCATCGCATAGATCATCAATGACCACGGTCGTGCCGCGAGCCGCATTGATGAAGATTGAGCCTTTTTTCATTTGCTCAAACTGTGCAGCACCCATCATATCTTTGGTTGATGCTGTTTCAGGTACATGTAAAGTAATAATGTCACACGTACGTAGCAGTTCGTTTAGGTCTGCTGTTTGTTTAGCGTTACCCAAGGCCAGTTTATTTACAACGTCATGGAAGTAAACTTCCATGCCAAGACCTTCTGCTAAAACACTCAGCTGAGAACCAATGCTGCCGTAACCCACGATGCCGAGTTTTTTTCCACGGATTTCATAAGAATTAACAGCAGATTTTTGCCAAATACCACGGTGGGCTTTAGCGCTTTTTTCAGCAACACCGCGAAGCAAGATAATTGCTTCAGCTAGAACCAGCTCAGCCACTGAACGAGTGTTTGAGTATGGTGCGTTAAATACCGCAACCCCTTGGCGAGTAGCAGCTTCAAGGTTTACTTGGTTGGTACCAATACAGAAGCAGCCAACAGCAACGAGTTTTGAAGCGGCTTCGAATACTTTCTCCGTGAGCTGTGTGCGCGAGCGTAGGCCGATAAAGTGAACATCCGCTACACGCTCTAGTAATTCCTCTTCCGGTAAGGAGCCGGTGTGAAATTCAATGTTGGTGTAGCCTTTTGAATTAAGCGTGTCGATAGCGGACTGATGTACGCCTTCCAACAACAGAATTTTGATTTTGCTCTTATCCAGGGATGTAACTTTGCTCATCTTCTGCAACTCTTTTGTAGTGGTCAGAAAAAAAGTCGATTGTCTCGACCGCGTGAAAGTCGGCTATATTACCACACAGACATATGAAATGGATTGCATATAAAGAGTGAATTTAAGGAAATATATTCATTTTGAGTTGAGTCAATTTGCTGCACAGGCACAAAACCTGCGCAGCGACAGCTTGTGAGGTTAGCTATAGAAGCAGAGGTAGGCGCTGGCTTGTTCAACTTTTAGTTGGAATTTTTGGTTAGCATCGATATTAAATTGCGTACCGGCAGGGTAGCTGACATATTCAGTCGAGCCGGGTAATTTCGCAATTAGTTCACCACTGACTACTTTCATCAGTTCTTTCTGGCTGGTACCAAACTCATATTCGCCAGGAGCCATCACTCCCGTTGATACCTGACCTTCACTGTTTTCAAAACCGATCGACTTTACGTTCCCATCAAAATATTCATTTACGTTCAACATAAGGTTCTCCCCCGATTGTATAAGCGCTGCATCATAGAGCCTGTTTGGACTTTTGGCTACTTTGATAATCCAGCATAAAGCTAACAAAGGCCTGATTGGCTTTTGATAGATAGCGGTCTTTATTCCAGGCGATTGATAGGTCTAACCAAACGGGATGATGAAACGGCAGTGCGACGAGGTCATCATCTTCTTCAATCACCATGCCGAGCAAAGTAGATATACCAAAGCCTTGTTTCACAATCGATTTTATTAATGGAATAAGGTTGGTTTCAAAACCTATATTGGGTTGTGCACCTACCTGCTTTGCAAGTCTGTCGACAACTTTACGGTGAAAGTAACCTTCTTTAAACATGACCAGTTCTTCAGAAAAGAAGTCCTCGTAAGTAACGGATTGTTGCGCTGCAAAAGTATGATTTTTATCCACAGTGACAAGCATCTGTTCTCGTAAGAATAGTTCTGTGTGTAGTGTGTCAGGTACAAACTCTGAGACGATAACTCCTAAATCTAACTCTCCTTGCTCAACCATTTTTTGTAGCTCCCAGGTGCCTCCCTCGATTACCTCAAGATTAAGGTTTGGATGGCGGTGCTTAAAGGCCATCAGTATCGGTGGGAAGTAATAGGAACCAAGCATGCTAGGAATACCAACGCGGACACAGCCTTGTGTAAGCCCCTTTAACTCGCGCATTTCTAACTCGGCATCGGTAAAGTTTTTTAAAATGGTTTTAGCGTGGTGCAGTAAGCGCTTACCTTCATCGGTAAGCCTTATTTTGCGGTCGCTGCGGTGAAAAAGTGTAAGGTCGAGTTCTTGTTCTAATTTTTGAATAGACATACTGATAGCTGGTTGGGCCACATGTAACACTTCAGCCGCTCTGGAAAAACTTTGTTGGTTGGCGACTTCGTAAAAATAACGTAGCTGTTTATTATTCATATCAATATTATTTATCGTTTATATAAGAGTTATATATTTTACTGATTTTAAGGTGTTCCGTATTGTTATTAAGTAATTAGTTTATTTGTCGCGTTAGATGTTGTCCGTAGAGGGCTGGGAGTAAACAGTGATTGATGCAGGAAGCGCTTCGTTTTGGCGCGCAACGATAGCGCTTTGTCTTGGATCATTTATGATTTTTGCCAACGTTTATGTGACCCAGCCGCTTTTACCGTTACTGATGGATAGCTTTCAGCTGTCTGAGCTTGAAGCAAGTTGGAGTTTCACCATCACGACGTTGACTCTAGGGTTGTCTTTATTGCTTTACGGACCTCTATCAGACGCGTTGGGGCGAAAAAACATCATGTTGGCTAGTATGGCTGGCGTTGTACTGATGACTTTCCTCTTATCGCAAACACAGAGCTATTCAATGCTATTGTTGTTTCGAGGCTTGCAGGGCTTATGTTTAGGAGGCTTACCCGCTATTGCTATTGCCTACATGAGTGATGAATTTAAGCATAAAGCAATGATTTTAGCGGTGGGCTTCTATATTAGCGGTAATACCATAGGCGGTATTGGTGGACGTTTGATTGGGGGCTTTGTCGGTGAGTGGCTGGGATGGTCTGAGGTGTTTTTGGTTATGACACTGATTAGTTTTATCCTGTTGGCTTTGTTTGCGGTGCTATTGCCGGCTTCAAATTACTTCATTGCTAAGAGCCTAAAGCCGCGCAGTATGCTGAGGCAGTCGCTAGCTCACATAAAGAATCCGTTATTGTTGTTGGCCTATTTGATTGGTGGATTTAACTTCTTTATTTTTATTAACCAGTACAGCTTTATTACTTTCTTGTTGTCAGATGCTCCGTACAACTTGTCTCCCTCGTGGTTAGGGTTGTTATTTCTTACCTATTTGAGTGGTACCGTGGGTTCTGCTTTATCAGGGCGTATCGCACAACGGGTACCGCAACCCGTCTGCATGATTATTGGTATTGTGCTTTTAATGTGTGGTTCCCTTGTAACCCTCGTGCCTAGTATTTGGGCAATCATTACTGGTTTCTTAATTAGTGCTTTTGGGTTTTTCTTTGCACATTCGACCGCCAGTAGCTGGGTTAGTCGCCATGCTCTTGAGGCTAAAGCCAGTGCTTCTTCTCTGTATTTGCTGTTTTACTATCTAGGGGCAAGCACGGGAGGTTTTTGCCTGCAGCCATTTTGGCAGTGGGACGGTTGGTCAGGCGTTATATTAGGCTCTATGCTTGTACTGATAGCAACATTATTGGCGGCAGTGCTCTTGTATAAAATAAGCTATCAAAAGGTATTAGAGGTTGCCACTCGAGCCCTCTAGATCTAGGAGTTTTTGCTTCATATCAAGGCCTCCTGCAAACCCGGTTAGGTGTCCGTTTTTTCCAACAACGCGATGGCAAGGAATGATAATCATTAGAGGGTTTTTTCCTATCGCAGCAGCGACTGCTCTCGTCGATTTTGGCCGTCCTAAGCTGTCCGCTAATTGTTGGTAGTAGCGTGTTTGGCCAGCAGGGATTTGTAGTAAAGCTTGCCATACGCTTAGTTGAAATACAGTGCCTTTAGGCTGTAAAGCTAAGTCGAATGGGATATCGGGATTTACTGCAAAGCGTTCCAGTTGTTGTTTAAGTTGAACAAAGATAGGTTCATTAGAGGCTTCGCTCCATTGCGCATCAATCTCTGGCTGGTATTTTTGTCCTATTTTATAACATCCCGTGAGTTGCTGTTTTTCTGCTGTTGCTAGCATCTCACCGAACGGGCTTGTCCATGTGCAGTAAGTAATCATATTGTCTGCTCCTAGGGTTCAGAGAAATAGTCGTTTGAGCATGCCTATGATATTACCGAGAGATGTAATTTGATCAACGCTTAATTTAGTATCTTCTCGTGTACGCAGGATCGGTGCAGTAAGAGTAATAAAGAGCGTGTTAATCGATGTCTAAGCGCCTGCTAGGTAAGGAGCTGATACAACTGAAAGGAAGCCGTTGCTTAGCAAGCATAGCTGACAAGCAAAAAACAGAAACAAAAAAGCCGGTAATAAGCCGGCTTCTAGCTATATAAACACTAAGTTTTACAGCGCTTAGTTAGACTCAATCAGTAGCAACATTGCTGCAGCACCTTTAGAGTTTTCGTCTACAGTTCCATCAATGTAGCCTGCAAACTTACCATCTCGATTGTAAACGCGTTGACTATCAAAATAGCCCGTAAACTTATTATCCTGATTATAGATTCTCTGATTGTCTAAATATCCAGAGAACTTATTATCCCCGTTATAAAGTCTAGCTGTATCAACATAACCTGAAAATTTTCCATCTTCATTATAAATACGTTGTCTGTCGGAGTAACCTGTAAACTTATTACTTACGTTATAAACACGTGCATCTGCAGATGCTGTCGGAACCAGCGTTGCTGAAACTGCGATAGCTATTGCCAAACTAGAGAGTAATCCCTTCATCATTTTCATTTTCCTTGGTGAATAAAATTCCCTTTTAAATGCAGTGTTTAAATTCAACCTGCATCGCTTCGCCGGCTTTTATATCATTTGAAATAAGTGCCTGCAACATCAAATAAGCTATTGAAAAATAATAATAAAAATCAATTGTTCAATAGTTAGATGCAGCAATAATAAGTTATAAAAAACCATACTGTTTATTACTTCTGTTCAGTAAAAGTAAATATAAAAAGTACCGAGGAATACTCTTGAATGCTGATGGTTATTGTTAGTCATCAGCTCTCCATGCTTGAATCAGTTTTGACTGAGCTGCATTCGTACATGCTCTTACATAGAAGTAAGTCGGCGTTATATCGATATATGTACGTTTAAATCATCACGTTAGAGGGTATTTTTCTGCCTATTATTCATTGCTTGACTACACTAATGGAGACGTAAAGGTTAAGAGAAAGGATTATTGTGTGGCGTTTCGAATATTAGTTTTATTGTTACCTGCGACTTTGTTGTTAATTGGTGCATTTATATCGTTAGCTCCCGTTTCAACGTTATCCGTTGCTGATCAAAGTACCTTTACGCTCGTTCCTTATTTGTTGGTGGTGGTGGCCGTATTTCTGGGTTATAGCTTTAAGCGTAGTCGGGTATTACTGGTGGCGATAAATTTGGGAGCCGCTTATTTTTTAATTCAAAATGGTCTCCAAACAAGCTTAGCTAGGCCTGATAACTACGTGCTTTACAGTGCCGTTTCGTTGTTACTTCCTATTAATATTGCATTGATTTCTGTTTATGAAGAACGAGGCATATTCACGCCTATAGGGCTTATTAGAATTATGCTGGTGAGTATTGGCTATATAGTGTTATTTGCTCTGAAGGAGCTAGGTGAGTTGGCTTACTGGATTTCAGAACTACCTGTAAGCTTGATAGAGATGGCAATCAATGAAACTTACTTGAGCAATGCTGCCGCTGTTGTTTTCGTGGTTTGTTTAATGCCAGTGTTGATCTCTTTGGTTATTCGAAAAACACATACTGATGCCGGTTTGTTAGCCTCTCTTATATCAGCATTAATTACCCTACTATGGTTTGACCGTCCTTTGATATCGCCATTATTTATATCAGCAGCCCTCATCGCGCTGGCAATTTCAGTGCTGCAGAACAGTTATAACATGGCGTTTGTAGATGAATTAACGGGGATTCTTGGGCGTCGAGCGTTACGTGATAAGTTTTCGACACTGGGACGTACCTATACCATTGCTATGATGGATATAGATCACTTTAAAAAGTTTAATGATACCTACGGTCATGATATTGGAGACCAAGTATTACGGATGGTGGCGGCAAAAATTAATAATGTAAAAGGGGGAGGTAAAGCTTTTCGCTATGGGGGTGAAGAATTCGCTGTTGTTTTTGCCGGGAAATCCGAACCTGAAGCACTTCCATATCTTGAAGAAGTACGTGAAATCATAGCCAATTACCCCATGACTATTCGTAGTGAAGAGCGTCCTTGCGATAGTGATACAGGTAAAAAATTACGTTCCAGCCAGAAAGAGTCTGAAAATGTGCAGGTTACGATTAGTGTAGGTGTTTCTGAGAAAGACGCCTCTCATGCAAACCCTGATACTGTGCTTAAAGCGGCGGATAAGGCTCTTTATGCTGCGAAAAAAGCCGGTAGGAATTGCACAATAGCTTCACACCAGCCGCCTCCTGCGCCAAAGAAGAGCAAGCCTAGACGATCGAAGTTTGATTATGCTCAGCAATAAAGGGCTGTTTTAACGTGAGGAGAGCTGTTGTTACAACTCTCCTCATGACAATGACTACGAGCGGCTAGTGATTTCTAGCAGGTGGTAACCAAACTGTGTTTTTACTGGGCCGTGTACTTTATTCAGTTCGCCGCTGAAAACCACTTCATCAAATTCACGAACCATTTGGCCTGGGCCGAAAGAACCTAGGTCACCGCCTTGACGGCCAGAAGGGCAAGAAGAGTGCTGTTTAGCCACTTCAGCAAAGTCAGTGCCTGCTTCAATCTGCTGTTTTAGTGTTTCGCATTGAGCTTCAGTATCAACGAGAATATGACGTGCGCTTGCTTTGGCCATGGGTAAAACCTCATATAATTTCTAGGTAACGTTATAGTTAGATTAATCTTGTCGGTATAGGATACCTGTTATTATCGACGAACCAAATCATACGGGATGAAATATGGCGTACCAACATCGTTTTTTAAATGGGCAAGCGTGTGAATTAACACTGGGTAAGATTGTTTGTGTTGGTAGAAACTATGCAGATCATGCTAAAGAGTTGAATAACCCTATCCCGAGTGAGCCAATGCTGTTTATAAAACCTGCCACTGCGGCCTCTGAGTTAGAGAGTGCTTTTGGGATTCCTACAGAATTCGGCAGTGTACATTTTGAAACGGAGATGTCAGTGCTTATTGGTGCAACACTGTGCAAAGCTGATGAAGCCATGGCAAATGAAGCTATTATCGGTGTTGGCGTAGGCTTGGATTTGACGCTGCGTGACCTACAAGATGGGCTTAAAGCCAAAGGCCACCCTTGGGAAAAAGCCAAGTCTTTTGATGGTGCGTGTCCGCTATCTGTATTTGTAACACCGGACCAAGTAGATGATTTACAAGATGTTCAAATACGTTTGGTCGTCAATGGTGAAGTAAAGCAGGATGGAAATAGTGCTTATATGTTGAATAAGGTACTTCCGTTAATTAGCTATATTAGTCAGTTTTTCACGTTAGAACCCGGTGATGTTGTCATGACCGGAACGCCTGCTGGAGTAGGACCTATAGCACAGGGAGATAGTATCTTTGTTGAATTATCTGGTTTGTTATCTGTACACACATCTGTGATGGCTAAATAATGAGTCGCTCCTTGGTCGTGTTTATATGCTTTGTGCTGATGGGGAATGCGGCTGTTGCACAGGAACGCTGGCAAAAACCTGAATACATTATGCATAGTTTTACTGAAGTCGCTCTAGGAAGTGAGTTTGGTCAGGGTAAGCAAGTCGTGCGCAAATGGACTAAACCCGTCAAGGTGTATGTCACACATCAGGTCGGAGATAAAGTATTGCATGAGAAACTGCTCGATGCTCATATTGAACATCTTGCGGTGATCACGGGTCTAGATATCAGGCGTGTTAAGAGTGCTAAACAAGCGAATGTGCAGCTGTTTTTTACACGTGAAAGCAAGTTGCTTCCGTTGATACGCAAATATTCAGGTGCTAAATCGGTTAAGCACGAACGTGGGGCGGTCTGTTTGGCGAGTATTCGCACGAACAAAGCGGATGAAATCGTTGCGGGTGTTATCTATATACCTGTAGATAGAGCTCGACGCCATGCTAAATTGTTAGCCTGCATTGTCGAAGAGCTGACCCAAGTACTGGGCTTGCCGCGTGACTCAGATGCTGTTTATCCTTCTATATTTAACGATAAAACCGCTAGCTATTTACTCACAGGGCTCGACGATATTCTGTTAAGAATGCTATATGATCCGCGGATGAGTCCCGGTTCTAATCGCAAAAAAATAAAACAAATTGGACCTGTTATTTTATCTGATTTAGATAAAAGAGGATTGATTAAAAACGCCGCATCTCGTGTACGTAAAGAAGGTGCTTTGTATCAGTTGTTTTGATCGAAATATAGAACACTTTAAGGAATGAATATGCTCTGGATAAAAATGTTTCACATTCTAGCTATGACGAGCTGGATGGCAGGTATCTTTTATTTGCCGCGAATATTTGTGCATTTTGTTGAAGGACGAGAGGCTGGGCAGGATGTCGCACGCTTAAAAATAATGGGCCGTAAGCTCTATGGTTTTATGAGTATTATGGCGGTATTTACCCTAGGTTTAGGCCTATGGTTGTGGCTTGGTTATGGTTTTTCTGGCGGCTGGTTACACGCTAAATTGATGTTTGTAGGACTGTTAATAGGCTATCATTTTTGGTGTCGCCAATACTTAAAGAAGATGCAGGAAGATTTATTGGATCGAAGTGGTCGCTACTTTCGTTTATTTAACGAATTGCCTTTACTGATCTTTATTCCAATTTTGATTTTTGTGGTAGTGAAGCCATTTTAAGTTGTTATTACGACTTATAGCTTCTTCTGTAAGGCGTTGATGCGGGCTGAGAGGCGTTCCGTACGCTCTTTTAGCATATCTACGTCTTCCATAAATGCAGAGGCTTCAGGACGTGTTGGTAGTAGCTGAGCTTCTTCTTGAATGTATTCGTGAATGTTCTCACTCAAGCTATGGCTGATGCGCTGAAATGTGCTTAGCTGGCCCTTGGTAAGCTCACTAAGTTGATGCGCGGGTAGGTCTCCAATACTGTTTGCTAATAATGCTTCCCAATCGATACGGGTGTTAGCGAGTAAACCCTGAAATTGGTTGGCTAAAGATGTTTCGCCTATCACGCTAATGCCATTGCCGAAAAAGTGCTCTGCTTTGTTTTCGCTAGTGAGCAATTGCAAAATACGGCTAGATAAGCCACTTAGGGTCACATCTGCAGTGCCTTCTATGTGTGCTTGTAGCTGAACGCCAGCGTTAAAGGGGATGATATAGATAGACTGGTTAAGATCAGTTGCTTCGATCTGGATAACTCTGCCTGTTAGCTGCTGTAGTGCTTGGCAAGTAACAGGATCGCTTTGCAGTATTGTATTGATGGCCGACTCAATTGGGGTGAGTATTGCGGCGTATAGCATGTTAGCGGCCATCAGCGGTCTCTCCGTTACGGTTTAATGCCCGTATGTAGGGCGACGATACCGCCCGTCATGTTTTGAAATTTACAATTTACCAAACCTGCGTCTTGCATCATGCTTTTTAGTGTTTCTTGGTCAGGATGCATGCGAATAGACTCGGCTAAGTATTTATAGCTTTCAGAGTCTCCTGCGATCAGCTGGCCTATTTTTGGCAAAATATTAAAAGAATAGAAATCGTACATTTTTGTCAGTGCTGGATTATCTGTTTTTGAGAATTCCAGAATCATCACTTTGCCGCCTGGTTTTAAAACGCGGGTCATTGAGCGAATGGCAGCGTCTTTGTCCGTGACGTTACGTAGGCCGAAAGCGATGGTAATGACATCAAATGTATTATCTGGGAATGGCAAGCATTCAGCGTTGGCTTGAACAAACTCAACGTTACCGGCAACGCCTCGATCCATTAAGCGATCACGGCCGACTTTCAGCATGGAGTCATTAATATCGGCTAGTACTACCTTGCCTTCTGTACCGACAATCCGCGAAAAGCGCATGGTAAGGTCACCCGTGCCTCCCGCTATATCCAAAATTTTATGGCCGAGCCGAGCACCACTTTGCTCAATCGTCAGCTTTTTCCAAAGGCGATGTACGCCTCCAGACATAAGGTCGTTCATTAAGTCATATTTGCCGGCGACTGAATGGAAAACGTCAGCTACTTTTTTGACTTTTTCTTCAACAGGTACTTCACGAAAGCCAAAATCAGTGGTGGATTTGTTGTTCTGTTCGCTCATATTCTTTTTGCTCAGCCGGTGCGTTTGACGCATTGTACCTACGCTGAAAACGTTTGTCCCGTTTAGAACTTGCCAATCAATCCCTGATCACGTGATTCACCCGCCTCGGCAAGGCTTTGTAAGTACTTATCCCAGTATTTGTCGTGTTGGACTGCTAGGTCATGCAAGTATTTCCAAGTGAATAGTCCACTGTCGTGACCATCATCAAAGATTATTTTTAACGCATAGTTTCCAGCAGCTTCAACGCCTGTAATAGCGACAAATTTTTTGCCTGTTTGCAGAGTGCCATTACCTATACCGTGACCGCGAACTTCTGCTGAGGGAGAATGAACACGTAAGAATTCTGCACTGAGCTCATAACTATCCTGGTCATAAATGAGCTCGAGTGTTTTAGATTTTTTATGCAGCTTTATGTTTGAGGGCGTCTGCGTTGAGGTCATGGAAGTCTCTTGGTTAGTATATAGTGAAGCCTCTGTCGCAGGTTCACTTAAAAGAAGTAAGGGTTAGAGTATGTAGTGACTCAAATCCTCATCCTGGCTAAGTTCACTCAACTGCTTGTTCACATATTCTTCATCAATAGTGATGACCTTGCCAGAGTCATCTGACGCATGGAACGATAGCTCTTCAAGCAAGCGCTCCATCATCGTATGAAGCCTACGTGCACCAATGTTTTCAGTTTTTTCGTTAACCTGAAAAGCAAGCTCTGCAACGCGAGCAATACCTTCATCCGTAAAGCTAATATCTACCCCTTCAGTTTTCAGCAGTGCAATGTATTGTGCGGTTAAAGAAGCGGTAGGTTCTGTCAAAATGCGACGAAAGTCATCAGGAGTTAGCGCGTTTAGCTCAACACGAATAGGTAGTCGACCTTGTAACTCTGGAATAAGGTCAGAAGGTTTAGCTAAGTGAAAGGCGCCTGAAGCAATAAATAAGATATGGTCAGTTTTAACCATGCCGTACTTGGTATTGACGGTGCAACCTTCAATGAGTGGTAATAGGTCGCGTTGAACTCCTTCGCGTGATACATCGCCGCCACCAGATCCTGAACTAGCGCGCTTACAAACTTTGTCAATCTCATCAAGAAAGACAATGCCGTTTTGTTCAACCATATCGACAGCGCTTTGTTTGATATCTTCCTCTTTCACCAAGTTGGCGGCTTCTTCTTCAATAAGCAGCTTCATAGCTTCTTTAACAGGCATTCGCTTGCTCTGCTTATTGGCCGCTCCCATATTGGAAAACATACCCTGCAGCTGGTTGGTCATCTCTTCCATGCCAGGAGGGGCCATGATCTCTATATTGGCTTTTGACTGAGCAACATCAATGTCGATCTCTTTGTCATCGAGCTCGCCTTCACGTAGTTTTTTACGAAAAATTTGTCGCGTCGCGTTGTCGGTTTTATTGTCTTTCTGGGTGTTGTCGTTATCCGTTGGTCTTGCTTGTGGAAGCAAGGCATCTAGAATGCGGTCTTCGGCAGCGTCTTCAGCACGAAAGCGAACTTTATCTGTTTCTTGTTCGCGAATCATTTTGACAGCCATATCAATCAGATCACGTACGATCGTTTCAACATCGCGCCCTACGTAGCCAACTTCTGTAAATTTGGTGGCTTCAATCTTAATAAAAGGAGCATTGGCGAGCTTAGCTAGGCGTCGGGCAATTTCAGTTTTGCCGACACCCGTAGGGCCAATCATCAGAATGTTTTTTGGTGTAACTTCTACTCGTAGCTCTTCAGGTAACTGCATTCGACGCCAGCGATTACGAAGTGCAATAGCAACTGAGCGTTTGGCATCCTGTTGACCGATAATATGGCGGTCTAATTCGTGAACGATTTCACGGGGTGTCATGTTGGACATGTTAGTGCTCCTAAGTGCTCTTAGTCTTTTGCTGGCAAAGTTTCGATAGTTAGATTGTGGTTGGTAAACACACAAATGTCGGCCGCTATGTGGAGGCTTTTTTCAACAACGTCTTTAGCGCAAAAATCGGTATTAGCCACCAATGCTTTCGCGGCTGCTAAGGCAAAGTTGCCGCCGGAACCTATGGCGATTACGCCATCTTCTGGTTCGATAACATCACCAGTGCCAGATAATAGGTAGGTTTTTTCATCGTTGGCGACGAGCATTAACGCTTCAAGGCGACGTAAAACACGGTCGCTACGCCATTCTCTGGCAAGGTGAATAACAGCGTTGACGATATTGCCGTGATGTTTATCAAGTTGTTGCTCAAATAGATCACGTAATGTGATGGCGTCAGCTGTACTGCCTGCAAACCCAGTAATAACGTTGTGTTTAGATAAAAGATTTACTTTCTTGGCGGTACCTTTCATGACAGTGTTGCCAAGAGATACTTGTCCATCGCCACCGACGACGACTTGATCACCGCGGCGTACTGAAACAATTGTTGTCATGGGAGCTTGACCTTATTGGGTTCGGGTTACTCCAGATATGGGATTTCCCCAGAAGAATTTCAAGGGGAGAGGCGTAAAATGATGCTTAATCGATTCGAATAGTCATCGCATTAATATTTAGGCGGGCTAGTTTATCATGGGCTTTATTCATGACTGAACGATTATCAAAAGGGCCTATCCTGACTCGATACCATAGGCCATTGGCGCCATTGGATGGGTTGGTGTGTACGTTTTTGAGGCCTGATAGTAGCAGTTGAGCTCTCATTTTTTCAGCATCAGCTGCATTTCGAAACGATCCTGCTTGAAGTACATATGTCTTATCAAGTTTCGCGCTGCGTGGTGTCGACTTATATTCTTTTACCGCTGCTGGTGTTATTTCATCTTTTGGCAGCAACTCATAAAATTCATACTTATTCTGCTTTGGTGCAGCTTTAGCTTCTACAGATTTTTCAACAACTTTGGGACCTGAAGTTGGTTTTTTTATTGCTATAGGTTTAGCTGCAACGACTTTTTTCTCTGCACGTTTTACGACAGGAGCTGGTTTTTTTACAGGAGCGGGCGTTTGTTTTTTTGCAGTCGCTGTTTGGGGCGACTGTATTGAATCTACGTTTAGTAGTTGATTCAATAAAAATACGAG
Organism: Neptunomonas sp.; assembly: GCA_034110685.1. GTDB lineage: Bacteria > Pseudomonadota > Gammaproteobacteria > Pseudomonadales > Balneatricaceae > Neptunomonas. Next base: position 5,726 of record JAWUYS010000112.1, on the reverse strand, counting down.
TCCAGCAAGCGCGACTAAACTAAAGAGGGCGAGTTTCCATGGCTTGCGCTTAGGCGGAGGTGTTGCTTTTGCACGTGGTTTTGCTGCTGACGGCCGGTTAGGGCTGGCAGGAGACTGCTTTCGTGAGCGCTGAACAAAATCCTTACGCGAAGCCATGGGTGTACCTTTATTTACATCTGTTCAGGTGAGCTAACACCTAAAAGGGTCAGGCCATTGTTTAGGATCTGACGGGTTGCTTCGCTCAGCGTGATGCGGGCATTTCGTAGTTCTGCATCATCAATCAGCATTTTGTTAGCGTTATAGTACGAGTGAAAGTTATTTGCCAGTTCTCGAAGATAGTTGGCAAGTAAATGTGGCTCGTAATTAACCGCTGCATGAGTAAGAACTTCTGGGTATTTAGACAGCCGCGTAATCAAATCTTTCTCATGTTCAGTATCGAGCTTGCCTAAGTTTGCTAGGCCTGATTCTTGGTCCCAAATCCAATCATTTTCAGTCAGTTTACGATGCACCGAGCAAACGCGAGCGTGAGCATACTGAATATAATAAATAGGGTTATCTTTTGACTGCGTTTTGGCTAGCTCTAGGTCAAAGTCCATATGTTGATCTGCTTTGCGGGTAACATAGAAGAAACGGCAAGCATCTTTACCTACTTCGTCACGTAGTTCACGTAATGTGACAAATGAGCCGGAGCGCGTCGACATCTGTACGCGTTCTTCGCCACGGTAAAGTATGGCGAACTGTACTAAACGAACCAATAACCGTTCTGGATCGTAACCTAAAGCCTGACAAGCCGCTTTCATACGAGCAATGTAACCATGGTGGTCTGCTCCCCAGATATAAAGCACCTTATCAAAACCGCGTTCGAACTTGTTTTTAAGGTAAGCAATGTCCGATGCAAAATAGGTCGTTAGGCCATTAGCACGACGAACGACGCGATCTTTATCGTCACCGAATGCAGTCGAGCGAAACCATAAGTTTCCTTCTTCTTCAAACAGGTAACCATTTTCCTGCAGTGTATTCAGTGCACTTTCTACATCGCCGTTGGTTGTTAAGCTAAGTTCAGAGAACCATTTTTGATATTCGACACCAAAGTCAGACAAGTCATCGCGAATATCAGACAGGATGGAGTCCAGTGCCGCATCAAAGAAAATGGCATAGCCATCGGCTGTTAAGAGTGTCTGGGCTCTTTCTATTAGTGCATCAATGTGCGTTTCTTTATTACCACCTTGAGGTTCGTCTGCAGGGATGTTGTGCATAACTTCGTCAAGAGGGCGATTGTAGAGATCCGCATGCTCATCGATAACGGATGAGGCTATATCATTGATATAGTTGCCTTTATAACCGTTACTTGGGAAAGTAACAGTCGCGCCAAGTTTTTCTAAGTAACGTAACCATAAGCTAGTGGCCAAGATGTTCATTTGTCGGCCAGCATCGTTGACGTAGTATTCCCGTTCAACAGGAACGCCTGCCGCTTCAAGCAAGTCGGCAACTGAGGCTCCGTAAGCTGCGCCACGGCCGTGACCTACATGTAACGGGCCTGTAGGGTTGGCTGAAACAAACTCGACTTGCGTGCGTTCAGTGCTGCTGGCAAGGCCGCGGCCAAATTCGGCTTTTTGGGTAATAATCTGGCCTACAACAGCCGTTGTGGTTTCTTGAGTAACAAAGAAATTGATAAAGCCAGGTCCGGCAATTTCAGTCTTATCCAGATTTTCAGACGCTGGTAATGCGTCAATAATCAGTTGTGCTAACTCTCGAGGGTTGCGTCGAGCTGGTTTGGCTAAGGCTAGTGCGATATTTGAAGCAAAATCACCGTGTGATTTATCGCGAGTGTTTTCAACCATAATGGAAGGTTGGACATCAGCGGCGAAAATGCCGTTGTCGCTCAGTGTTTTTAGTGCTGCACTGATCAGATCTGCAATATGCTGTTTCATTTGCCTGTTGATACCAGTTCGATTTGAATATTTTAGGAAGTAAAAGCTCGAGAGTTAAACGGCCCAGAACGAACCGGCTATTATCCCCTGTTGGCGCTGGGATGTTAACCCCTCGCCAGCAGAAGAATGGATGTTTTATGCTCAGATTGTGAAACGACGAATTAACTCGCGCTGTATTTGAGCAATTTTTAGCAGTGTAGTGCTGCTTTCTGATGCAGTATGGGCGCCTTGTGCTGTTTCGGTCGCGGCAGTATTAATGCTAACCAGTGTTCGGCTGACTTCCTGCACCGCGCTATTTTGTTGTGATGCGGCTTCCGCAATTTGTGTGTTCATGTCACGAATAGTTTCGATAGCTGTTTGCATAGCATGCAGGGCATCGCTTGATGATTGTGCGTGCTGTACACATTTGCCTGCTTTCTCGTGGCTGTTTCGCATTCCAGTAGCAACACTACGTATACGCATCTGCATACTGTTGACCATTGCTTGAATCTCTTCAGTAGAATTTTGTGTGCGGCTAGCAAGTTGTCGTACTTCATCGGCCACTACAGCAAAGCCTCTGCCGTTATCTCCTGCACGGGCGGCTTCAATTGCAGCATTGAGCGCTAAAAGATTGGTTTGTTCTGCAATGGTGTTGATAGTTACTAAGATGGAATCAATTTTTTTGCTATCCATTTCTAGTTCTGTTGATGCATGAACGGCTTCTTCTATAACGGATGCTTGGGAAGAGATGCTGGTGCGAGTGAGCTCCATTTTTTTGTCTACATCTAGGCTTAGTTCTTCACAGTACTGCACTGCTGATAATGTTGAGTCGGCATGGTGAGAGACTTCAGATACTGTATTTTCCATCTCAGTTGACGCCGTTGATGTTAGCTCAAGCTGCTGGCTTTGAGCCGTCATGGCTGATGTCGCTTCTTTGCTTATTTGTGCATTATCCTCAGCTACTTGGGAGAGCTGTTTTGAGTTGCTTATTACTTGTTGTAATATTTCTTGAAGACCCGCAACGACGGTATTTAAGCTAAAGGCCAATTCGCCAAATTCATCACCACGTTGGTCATTAAAACGAATGGTTAAATCGCCTTCTCCAACGGCGGTAAGTTGTTGGCGCATATTGTTGAGCGGGCGGCGTATAGTGTTCATAATGATCCAGCCAACAATACAAGCAATCATTAAGCCGGCAGCACTGAGTCCGTAAATTAATAGCTGGCTGGTTTTAATGGTATGTGTTGCTTGGGTTTTAGCGCCATCTGTTTGTTCTAATGCAGTGTTCAGTACTTTTTGTAAGGTTGCTTCGGCGAGAGCTAGTTGTGCTTCTGCGTTCTTTAGTTTGCTGTTAAGGAGTGTTGTGATGCTGTCCTGTTGGATGTAAACGCCTAGAAGGCCGATGTTTACCTCAAGAGAGCTTTTTAATCCGTCGAGAATCCCTGCAATACGATCAGCTTCACTATCGTGATTTTTGAACGTATTGAAATTTTTGGTTAATTCTTTTCTTAAGCTAAGTAAAGATTTTTTAAGCTTATTGATATCAAATGTTTTTTGGTAGATACGAACAGCTGTTTTTACTTTGTTGATTGTCCGTAATAGTGCTCTGATACTGTCAAGAGCGTCTTCTGATGGGTTGGTTGTTAGGTATCGTTGTCCCCAATTGGACATTGAGTCAATTTGGGCTTGGAACATCTGTGTTTCTGTAATCACTTTGCGTGCTAGCAAGGTCCGCTCAGCATGTATTTTTTGCACTTCTTTGGCGGCCTTTACGTAACTATTAGCCGCTGTTTCGGACTCAATTAATGCACTGTAAAGTGCGCTGCCTTCTTTTTGTTGGCTTTTTAGCTGCGTTAGCCCTTGGTTGAAATCTGAGAAGTGTCGATCAAAAGCTTTTAGGTGTGTTTGAAACTTTTCTTCACGACTGTTCAAAAACTTAAGGAGTGACTGGTTTGCTTGATTTAGTGCGAGGGTTTGTTGGTAGCTACCGGTCAGTTGTGGGACGGATTCATCCGAGATCAAGTGTAGTTGTTTATTAATGTCGTTTATTCCAAAAAGGCCACCGGTGCCAATAATCAGAATAGTAATAGCCAGTACACCAAAACCCATTAGTATTTTTTTGGATATTTTCATCTGCTTGTATTTCTTCTTTATTATTAGACTTTTTATGTAAGTGTAGACACTTATAGTGGCATATCCAGCACAAACATTAATAAAAGCTTAATGCATATCGTAAGGGTCAATATCTATGGACCAGCGTATTTTGTTCGCCATGGGGTGTGTCTCAATATTGGCGCACAGGTAGCTAAGAGAATGCTGAAGTAGGGGGCGTGATAAGCTAGAAATGAGCAGTTGTGAGCGAAAGACACCCGCGCGCTTTTCCATGGGGGATGGGAATGGGCCTGACCATTGAACTTGAGGGAATGCTTGGCTTTGTTGGTCTCTTATCGATTGTAAAAAGCCTTCTGCTCTGCCGGTATAAGCAGCTTCCGCACGAATAATCGCAATATGTTGATAGGGCGGAAGTTGAAATTGATGGCGCTGTTTAAGTTCTTCTTTAGCAAATGTTTCGTAGCCTTGCGTTGCTAGTAGGGCTAGCAGTGGATGCTCAGCATGATGTGTCTGTAGAACCACCTTTCCAGGATGCTCAGCACGCCCAGCACGCCCTGCTACTTGTACTATCATCTGTGCCGTACGCTCCATGCCACGAAAATCAGTACTGAATAGTCCTGCATCGGCATCTAAAATCGCCACGAGTGTTACTTTAGGGAAGTGATGCCCTTTAGCGAGCATTTGTGTGCCGACTAAAATACAGGGAGCACCTTCTTGAACTTGATCCATGATTTTTGCCATGGAGCCTTTACGGGATGTGCTGTCCCGGTCAACTCGGAAAATGGGCGTTTTAGGAAACAGCTCATTGAGTGTTTGTTCCGTGCGCTCTGTGCCCGCACCCACAGGTTTTAGCGCCCGACTTCCACAATTGTCGCATTGTGATGGTATAGGACGTTGGCTATCGCAATGATGGCAGTGTAGGTGGGCTGGTTTCTGATGGAGTGTCATTCGTGCATCGCAGCGTCGACATTCGGCTAACCAACCGCAATCATGGCATATAAGGCTGGGAGCAAAGCCTCTACGGTTTATGAAAACCAGTACCTGAGTACCTTGTTCTAAGTGTTGTTGGATCTGTGAGATAAGCGTAGAAGAAAGCCCGTTGTTTAGCGGCAGTTTCTTTATGTCTAATAATTGGAATTCAGGTGTTTTAGCGTTCCCCGCTCTAGCGCGAAGCGTTAAATGTTGGTACCTATTAAGTGCGCAATTATGTAAAGACTCTAGCGAAGGTGTGGCACTACCTAGGACGATGGGGACCTGTTCTGCATGAGCTCTTACTACAGCAAGGTCTCGTGCTGAATAGCGAAACCCTTCTTGTTGTTTGAATGAACTGTCGTGTTCTTCATCAATGATGATAATGCCCGGAGATTTCAACGGTGTGAAAATAGCTGATCGCGTGCCGATAACAATGGGGGCCTCTCCTTGAGATGCATGCATCCACGCATCGAAGCGTTGCTTGTCGGTTAGGTTTGAATGCAAAACGGCAACAGGGACACGAAAACGGCTTTTAAAGCGTTGTACGGTTTGTGGGGTTAAACCAATTTCAGGCACTAATATCAGGGCCTGTAGTCCTTTTTTTAGTGCTTCGTGTATGGCTTGTAGATATACCTCGGTTTTGCCTGATCCAGTAATGCCGTCGAGTAAAAATGCATTGAATCCCTCGTCTTTTATTATTGCTTGGAAGGCGTTTTTTTGCTCGGTATTTAG
>JAWUYS010000111.1:0-9772 GCA_034110685.1 Neptunomonas sp. | reverse complement strand
CAGGGCTCGATGCGTATATAACATTGAACACAAAAATTGAAGAGGCTAAAAGCTTACTTTCGCAATACCTTAGTGCAGATAAAGCCAGAGAGTCTGTATACACCATTGCTGAAGATTTACAGGTACTTGGCCAAACACACATAACTATTATTGAACTGATCGAATTTCATCGAATGCTAGAACACTTACTCGCAGGCTCTATTGGTGCTGCAAGCGCCCACAGCGCGCTAGAACAAACCATTCGTTATACTGAGCGCGAATCCAGCGATCTAAAAGCACTATATAGCCACATAGTGAATGAACTAGGCACACAAAGCATCACTCAAGAAAAAGACGAAGACGAAGACGACTTGCTACCGAACGGCTTCGGTATGCTATCTGATTTACAGTCCCAAATTGACACTCTAGAAGACACCATCAGTAGCCAACAAAAAGAGATTGTAGTGCTCGAAACAAAGTTGGAAGACCGCCACGAAGAGATATTTAAATACAGAATGGAAGCACAACGAGCGAATCAAGAAAATGAAGAACTGAGAGGTAAGATAACTAAATTGCCTCGCAACCCTTCACTTAAATAAATTTTATGGAGACACGCTAAATTCACTCTTGAATTTAGCGTCAGTTGCCTCAGTCCTGCTTATGTACGTGCACATCCATTTGTGGGAATGGAATCGAAATACCCGCCTCATCAAAGCGTAATTTCACCTTTTCAGTGGTGTCCCAAAGCACACCCCAATAATCAGCAGTTCTGACCCAAGGACGCACCACAAAATTCACACTACTATCTGCCAATTCTGAAACAGCAATCACGCTTTTGGGCTCAGCTAAAACACGCTCGTCCTCAGCAAGAATATCTGCCAGCAACTGCTTAGCCTGCAAAAGATTTGCTTCATAACCAATGCCGAAAACCATATCAACTCGTCGTGTATCACGTTTTGAATAATTTGTGATAACACCACTATAGATAGGACCGTTTGGCACAATCACTTCACGGTTATCGCCAGTACGCATTACTGTACTAAAAATCGAAATACTCTCTACGACTCCAGAAACCCCCGCGGCTTCAATGAAGTCACCTTCACGAAACGGGCGAAATACAACTAACAAAACACCGGCTGCAAAATTCTTTAAAGAATCTTGTAAAGATAAGCCAATGGCTAACCCAGCTGCACCAACAATCGCTATGAAAGATGACGTATTAACACCCAGCTGGTCAAGTGATGCGACGATAACAAAGAGCAGTAACAAAGAGCCCAAAATGGACGTGACAAAGTTAATTAACATGTTGTCCATTTTGGACTTATTTAATAACTTTCTGACGAGCCTCATTAGCAGCCCGATAACAATACGTCCAATAATGAATACAGCGAGCGCCATAACAATATTAATGCCCCAAGGTATAACATATTCATTCTGAATATTAATCAACATCTCTGGGTCTAGAAATTTTTCCATTTATGACTCCTTCGTCTAATTGGTCTTATGCAAACAGAGCGGCATTATCCACTTGTGGAGTAAAAAAACCTACATCAAAAGGAACTTTAGTAGAGATTTTCAATCGTATTTTGTACAAAATCGTTTACTATAGGCTCTCCTCAGAGATACTCATACAATACATTCATCCGAGACAAAGGCTCTCTGAATAATGAAGAAATATATACTTGCTGCTGCAATCATTTCAGCATCCCTCCCCGTCCAAGCAGAAAAAGGCCATATCGCCGACAATGTTTTTGTTTTTGTTCATGGCGGACCGAGCAATCAATACAAAATTTCCGGGCGTGTTCGAAGTGGATCACCGATAAACATACTCAGGAAGAGTAGTGATGGGAAATTTATTCAAATCCGCACATCCTCAGGAAAAACAGGCTGGGTAGATGCAAACAATGTCGATAATGGCGACAGTATCCAAATTCGAGTACCTAAGCTTGAAACAGCATTAGAGACAAGCCAAGTATTGGTCAAAGAGCAGTCCTCTGAAATTCAAACCCTCAGAGGTGAGTTAGATACGTTTAAAACTGAAAACGGCACCTACTCAGGTCAACTGACTAAACTAAACACTGAAATTAAAGACTTGAATCGCCAGATAGACAATATGGATGAGAGCAACCTTATGCGTTGGTTCACCTATGGCGGCCTAGTTGCATTAGGAGGCGTCTTATTAGGGTTACTGGTGCCTTATCTACCTAAAAAGAAAAAACGTCGTGATGACTGGCTGTAAGCCATTTAAATGAACAAATAAAAAAGCCGACAATTGTCGGCTTTTTTATAGATGAAACTTAGCAATCTAATACTATTATTAATCCAGCTCCAGCGTTGAAAGTGTATATTGACGCACACGTTTCAATAGCTCTGGATTATCAGGTAAAGACTCACCATAGGAAGGAACCATCTCCTTCATTTTGCTTTGCCACTCTGGCGTAGCCATACGTTCAGGAAAGCAGCGCCCGACAATATCTATCATGGTACTTACCGCTGTTGACGCACCAGGAGACGCACCAAGTAAAGCAGCCAAAGTATGGTCCGCTGAAGCAATTACTTCAGTACCAAACTCTAGCTTTCCACCTTTTTCTTCATCCTTTTTGATGATCTGAACGCGTTGACCAGCTTCAGCCAACTCCCAATCATCATTCTTAGCTTCCGGATAGAAGTTACGAAGAGAATCAACACGCTCTTCATGAGATTGCATCGCTTCACTAATCAGGTAACGCGTTAGATCCATATTATTCTTACCAACAGACAACATCGACACTAAATTGTTAATGCGTAAGCTTTTTGGCAGATCAAGCATAGAACCTTGCTTTAGAAACTTAGTAGTAAAGCCGGCGAAAGGGCCGAATAGCAATGCTTTTTCACCACTGATAATACGTGTATCTAAATGTGGAACAGACATCGGTGGCGCACCGATGGGCGCTAAGCCATAAACTTTTGCTAAATGCTTATCCACAATCTCAGGCTTATTACAACCCAGCCACTGCCCACTTACAGGGAACCCACCATAACCATCACCTTCAGCAATACCCGATAACTGTAGCAAAGGTAATGCGCCACCGCCTGCGCCTAAAAAGACAAAGCGTGATGAAATCGTTCTTTCGGCACCTGTTTTAGAGTTTTTCAGCTCAACCTGCCACAGACCATCTTCTTGCTGCTCAAGATCTGTAACCGAGTGACTAAGCAGCAACTCAAAGTTATCTTGCTGCTCAAGGTGAGTCGACATATTACGTGCTAGAGAGCCAAAATCCACATCGGCACCATAGCGAACTCGTGTACCAGCAACAGGCTCCATAGGATCGCGATTTTCAATAATCAGCGGCATCCATTCACGCAAAACGCGAGGATCCTCACTGTATTCCATATCTGCAAATTGCGGCGACTTACTAAGTGCTTCATAACGTTTACGTAAAAACTCAACGTTATCCTCACCCCAAACAAAACTCTGATGAGGTGTTGCATGAATAAAGTTTTCTGGTTTTGGTAATGCGCCCTGCTTCACTAAATAAGACCAAAACTGTAGGCTGACTTCAAACGCGGAATTAATGGTGAAAGCTTTACTAGTATCAATACTGCCGTCATCTTGTTTAGGCGTATAGTTCAGCTCACAATATGCTGCATGCCCTGTGCCGGCATTATTCCACCCATCTGTACTCTCATGAGCAACATGGCCCAAACGCTCTACCATCACGATATTTATGTTAGGGTCGAGCTGTTTCAAAAGCATACCTAGGGTAGTGCTCATTGCACCTGCGCCAACTAACAATACATCTGCCGATTTTGCTATCATTTTGATCTTCACCATTTCAAATATAAATATGGGATCTGAAAATCACACCCGATAGTACTGGCTCTCATAAGCAAATCACTCTGAAGCCACACTGCAACGAAACTTTTGGTTTCGTCAACAACCGGATGCCTGCCCCAGCATTTTCGTGCTGACTAAAAACATATGAATGTGACAATTTGTCATTCACATGGGACATATTGGCGCGAATTATACGGATTCTTTGTGAAAAGTCTTGAAGAATTAGGTCTAGAGTACTGGTCAATTCGTAGTATACGTAGCACCAGCATGGCCATTCCCAGCAACCACTGATGACAGTTAACTTATTAACATTGTTTACTTTTTCACCAGCGCGACCGAATTAAGGTATATAGCGGTTAAACTAAATCACAAAGAGGATGTCTACAATGTTATCCACAGATTTTGTGGAGTAAACCGTGACAATGGCTGTTGATTAATTTTTCTTATCTATGGCATAGCTATATACCATTTGAGAACATGTCAAAAAGGGTGTTTCATTACCTTATTAATATTAAGCAACAGGACAATACTATGGAACGTGTTACTATTTTTGGGAAAGAAGGATGTGGTTTTTGTACAAGAGCAAAACAGCTATGTGAGATAAAGGATTTGGACTTTAAATACTTAGATATACATAAAGAAAACATCAGCCAAGCAGATCTAGAAAAAACCATTGGTAAGCCAGTTGTTACTGTACCGCAGATTTTTATTGGTCAGGAACATATTGGCGGTTACACTGAATTTTCAAATAAAGTTGCCGAATTAGGCCTTTAAAGTCTAAAGTAATACTAGTAATTGATAAATGTGAGGAGCTTTATGATTATTTTAACCACACTTGCTGTAGCCATTGTCGCTGTGTATGTAGGAAAAATATTACTAGCATCCAACCAAAAAAATGAAATGCGCCCGATTAAAATCAGATCTGATGATAACCGGACACTAGATACTCGACATAAACGCCGCCGCTAAGCTCTCTACATGATAACGGGGTATCTCCTAGCTATTGGGTACCCCATATTCTGGCAGCAAGCCCGCTCATCCTAATCGTCGGCTTCTCAATAGAAGCAGTTATAGTTTGTAGCGATCCATAGAGTGCACAATGTTTTTTTGCACGAGTAATGCCGGTATATACAAGTTCACGACTGATCACTTTGGCTTCTTCTGCCAACACAAGCGTTACGTCATCAAACTCTGAACCTTGGCTTTTATGCACTGTCATCGCAAAAACAGTCTCATGCTGAGGCAAACGACTCGTCGAGTAGGAAACCAACTCTCCTCCTTGCTCAAACCAAACTTTTAGCTGACCAGTCTCAGTATCCTCCAACGCTATACCTATATCACCATTATACAGATGCAATGAACGGTCATTGCGGGTGATCATAACGGGCCGCCCAGAATACCAACGCCCCTTCATCTGGATAAAGCCACGATTTTGAGCCTCTTTTTCGAAAGCTATATTCAGAGCCTCGACACCAAAAATCCCTTTACGCAAACCACATAAAACACGAAAAGTAGAAAACTGTTTTATTACTTCTGCGGGTTCTTTACCTCTATTAAGAACACCCAAATAGCCTCGATACTTTTCCAACATATGTTGTATCAACTGCTCATTACCAGCAGTAGTAACAGGTATTCGCTGCAAGTCAGCATAGCCTGATGCAAACACAGATTTGAGCTGTTTAGCATCACCAGCATTCACCGCGCTAGCAAGCGCACCTATACCGCTATCTTTAGAGAATCGGTAGCTGTGTTTCAAAAAAGCAACTGAATCAGCAAACGGTTGAACACTGTTAGCTTTCAATATCGGTAAGTGACAAGTTTCATATAAAAGCGTTGCCATCGTCTCACTACTTACTACCTCTTCAGGAACAGAGCACACATCCCCTAAAACACTCCCTGCTTCAACAGAGGCTAGCTGCTCTTTATCTCCTATTAAAATGAGCCTCGCATGCTCCGGAAGCGCCAATAACAAGTTTGCCATCAGTGGCAAATCAATCATGGATGCCTCATCCACTACTAGTAAATCAAGATGTAACGGATTATCTACATTATATTTAAAAGAAGTTTGCCCAGGCCTTGCACCAAGCAAACGATGTAATGTTGTTCCCTGATCAGGAATCATCTTTTTAATATCATCGCTTACCGCAAGGGAGTCTCGTGCCATACTAATAGATTCAGAGAGACGTGCAGCGGCCTTCCCTGTGGGCGCCGCCAAACAAATAACAGGGGTTACTTCTGGATTCTGCTGCGTCTGAATTTGTAAGTAGATTGCCAGCATTCTTGTAATCGTAGTGGTCTTACCGGTCCCGGGCCCTCCACTGATAATAGCCATTGATTGTAATACCGCGATGGCTGCCGCCACCCGTTGTCCATCAGGAACAATATCAAGCTCACTATTAGCAATCTCTTGTTTTCCAAATAGACCATCTAGCTTGTCTTTTAAAAAAGCAGCATTGAGCTCAACGGGTTTCGCTCTGGCTAACAAGTCTTTTGCTACCTGACATTCATATTGCCAGTAGCGGTAAAGATATAAACGCCCTTTATCTAACACCAGCGGTGTTAACTGCTCACCATCTCCTAAAAGGTCATGATCTAACAGAGCTGTCGGCGACTGAGAAGAAATAAGCAGACTTGCCTGATCACGTAATAGGCCAGGCCAAGCAGACCAAATAAGCTCCAATTTTCCTAGATGAATACAGACATGCCCCTCGCCCAATTGCTGACTAACCAAGGCTGCTAGTAATACCAACGCGTCTGGAGCATTAGCTTGTTGTTGCACTAGCCAGCGAGCAAAATGAAGATCAAGAGGCCTTAAAAAGCCTTGCGCATGTAAATCGTCAAGCAACTTCATACACAGCCCTCTTCAAACAATTTATCCAAAGCATCTATCAAAGCAAAATCTGGCTTAGTATAAAAAACACCTTGCTGAGCATCAGACATGTTCATTCCGCGAATAAACAGGTAGTACACCCCACCAATGTCCGTTTCATAGCTGTAATCTGCTAAACGGTTCCTCAATAAGCGGTGCAACGCCAATGTATAGAGAACATACTGTAGATCATACCGGTGCCCAATCATCGCTTGTTCCATCGCAGCTTGGTTATAATCAGCCGCGCTATACCCCAGATGGTTAGACTTATAATCCACAATGTAATATCGCCCAGCGTAACGCATTGTCAGATCGACATAGCCTTTCAGCATGCCTTGTAACTGATCAAACTGTAACTCTCCAGCACGCATCGCCAAGGGATCATGCTGGCGTAACAATTTATTCAACGAAGCAGCATTTATCCCAGCAAAAGGCAGTACAAACTCCATCTCAACTAAACGGTCTTGTAGAGCAATATCCTTAAGACAACAACCCGCCTGAAGCAAAGGAACTTGTAAGGTTTGTAATACAAACTCAGATAAAATAGGCTGCCATTCTGGCTCAAAACCACTCAGCAATAAATGCTTCTCTAATACCTCATCAAGTTGCTGTGCTGTAACATTAGCAAAATCAATTTCTTCAAATAGAGTATGCAAAAAAGTACCGGCTATCGCGCCACGATGAAATGTAAAAATATTGAAGACACCCGTTAGGTCATCCTCGACAAGATCTTGCTCTTCCAATACCTCAAGGTCCAAAATCACTTCGGTGACGGGTTCTTGCGTATGAAATCTGCTCAATGCCGAATAACTGGTCACACGCCAATCTCGCTGGATCACTCCCGAGAACTCTCGGGTAGTTAACTTATGTGTATCAGGCTCAGGTTCAGCAAACAGATCCTGCGTGTTTTGATCGCGAACAGAGGTTGGCACCGGCTGTACGTTAAGCGCAGAATAACTGCCAGCAAACAGATCAACGGCCGTAGTAATATCAGGCTCCTGCCCCATTAAAAGATAGCCCAGAGCACTGTTCACCGTTTTGCCTTTCTTGCTATTGCGGTAACGAATATCACTCACACCTAAATAACAAGCATGTACTGCACGCGTGATAGCCACGTACAGCAAACGTAAGTCTTCGGCTAAACGTTCTTTTTCAACCTGCGCTTCTATCTCATCGTCAGGCGCTAAACTCAAAACAGCTCGCCCTTCATCGTCATGAAACAGTGATGAGCTACTTTCTCTATAGCGACAAATAAAGGGCAGATACACTAATTCGTATTCAAGGCCTTTGGATTTATGGATAGTGATAATAGTTACGCGAGAGCGATCGCTTTCTAAGTGCAGCTGCTGTTCATCTGAATTTTGGTTAGGACTCGCTAAATGTTCGGCAAACCAGCGAATAATTCCCATCAAACCTTCAACTTCTTGGCTCGCTTTCTGGAGTAGCTCTCCTAGGTGCAACAGGTCCGTTAAACGACGCTCACCGTCATTGGCTGCCAATATTCGATAAGATAAGTCTCTCGTTGCCAGCAGGTTATGTAACATAGGCAAGACACCCAAGCGCAGCCAATGCTCACGATACTGCTGAAACTCCTCCACCAGCGCTTCCCACTCCAACTCGCTTTGGCATAAATCATCCAATTCAGACATATCCAGATGAAACAACCCGGTTGCCAATGCGGTACGCATCATGCGCTCGTCTGTGGGCTCAGCAATCGCTTGTAAAATATAAAAGAACTCTCGCGCCTCAACAGTACTGAATACACTTTCACGACTCGATAAAAACACTGAATCGACACCACGATTGCGTAAAGCTTGCTGGATCTCTTTCGCCTCTTTACGATCACGCACTAACACCGCGATATCTGCAGGCTGAACGGCCTTGCCTCCTATCTGATAAAGCTCAGAAGATAAAACTGACTCGATATGCTGAGCACAACCCAATGCATATTGTTTCAGGTAATCAGCGACACTCAGCGCCTCCTCAGCCACCCAAAAGTTCAGTGCTGATTGAACCTTCCCGTTACACGTAAAGGGGCTTTTATCAGCGTGGGCTGATGCTTTTGCCGCATAAAATGGAATATCTTGATCATAAATAAAAGGGGACGACACATAAGAAAACAGAGCATTAACTGCCGTCACCATAGCGGTAGACGAACGCCAATTGGTATCTAATGTATAGTGCGCAGTAACCTGTTTACGGGCTTGCATATAAGTGAAAATGTCAGCACCACGAAATGCATAAATTGATTGCTTAGGATCACCAATCATCAATAAAGCAGAAGGTGCTGTCGGATAGATTTGGTTAAAAATTGCATACTGTAACGGGTCGGTATCCTGAAACTCATCAATCATAGCGACCGGATACTGCTTGCGAATAGCATCGGCTAGCCGCTCGCCATCATTTTTACGTAATGCATAAGCTAATTGTGTCAGAAGATCATCAAATGCCAATAACTGATGACGTGCTTTTTCTGCCTGTAAGCGCTGCTTCACCTCACCAATTGCCTGAGATATCACGACTGCTTTTACAGGCACACGTAAATCAAATAAATCATCTACTTGCTGAAAAATAGCATGGCTAGGGGGTGACCCTTTAGGGCAATCTTCAGCAATAACTGAATCACGAAAATAGTTAAGCTTATCCCAAGGAGCATGTGGTGTTGCACCTTCTGCATACGCGGACACAGCCTCCAACCAATTAGGTAAATTACGCTTACTATAACGGCGCTTGTTAATACCTGAAGTATCGATTAAAGCGGGAATATCTGAGACCGATTCTAGCCAGGCTTGTTTAAATGCGGATAAAGCCTGCTTTTCAGCCTGCCAGCCTTGCTGAAGGTCGAACTGGCTATAGTCGGGCTGCTGCACAAGCTCATGAATGGCTAAAAAGCTACGAATGGCAGGTAGTAACAGATCAGGAGTTTTAAACTGCTGTAGCATCTGTGCTGCCAGCTCATCAGGTGCTTGATAGAAAGTATCTCGCCAATAATCAAGAAGCGCTTGTCGAATAAGCGGCGCATCATCAGTCGTTAGCTCTTGATTAAAGAGAGCGCCGCTCTCAAAAGCATGCTGTTTTAACATACGCTGGCAAAAGCCGTGAATAGT
>JAWUYS010000110.1:0-22338 GCA_034110685.1 Neptunomonas sp. | reverse complement strand
ACTTAGGCGCATCAACAGAAGCACAGCTAAATAACGATAGTCAGGATATCGTTAGCGCTTATGGCAACACTGTTGTATTTGCAGGACTGGTTGCACCGGCTGGATCAACACAAGCACAGCTTTAATTACTTTTAGGGAGGCTAAGTCTCCCTTAGCTAACTCTTAACGATAGTTTTAGGTTCAGATTTACAAGGCTCAGAAAACCAGGTTCACATTCTTTATACTCTCTTCATATACAGACTTTTAGCCGCTAACTATTTTATGGTTCAGCGGTTTTTTTTTGGAAAAAATTGTTGCTCTTACTTTTCGTTTCTCGTTGAGGCAATACGCTGCGTTACAGGATGATCTGCCGTCTAAGAGAATCGTTTGGTGATAAAGCAAGGATAACCAGCTCAAGGCACTAAAGTGAGTATTAAGGCAGGTATGGGTAATGGTGATATTTCTTATCAATTAGTTTAAGGCATGAGTACGATTAAAAGCTAAAAAAGCGTTGAACATTCAAACAACCTACAGGTAGAAAGTTCCATAGAGTCAGCAGTCAGTGAGCTGTAGTAAATTTAGACGTCTAAACCTAGCTAGTCTCTACTATTCACTTCCTCAAAAAGCACTACTAGGCAGATATTGACCTAAAAATTCTGTGCTATTCTTTTTTTACTGTTACTAAAAACTAATTTTCACGTACTCGAATGAAAAAACGGATTTTATAACCAAATTAAGTATTGGAACATAGAATGTTAGACAAAATACCCTTCAAAGCAAAATTACTACTCGGCTACGGGATCATACTGTCCTTAATGATCATCATTTCAGCCATAGTATTTCTAAGTGTACGTTCATTATCAGATAATTTTTCTTGGGTAGACCATACCCATGAAGTATTGGCGCAAGCATCAAGCATTGAAGCCGCAGGCGTTGATATGGAAACAGGTATGAGAGGCTACTTACTGGCCGGTAAACCTAGCTTCTTGGAGCCTTACAACGCAGGTGATAAAGCATTCAATAAAGCCGTGAAATCTCTTTCAGAAACCGTCTCTGATAACCCTGCGCAAGTACAACTTTTAAATGAAATATCTTCAACAATTACGGACTGGCACCACAATGTAACCAAACCTATTATTCAGCTAAGAGCAGACATTGGCGATTCTAAATCAATGAATGATATGGCTGCCGTGGTTAAGCTCGCAAAAGGGAAACAATACTTCGATAAGTTCAGAAAGCAGCTTGCGACATTCATTGAGCGTGAGAGAGCATTAATGATAAAACGCCAAGCTAAGGCGAAACAAACCATCGACATAATAGAATTAAGACAGCTGAATGCTTGGGTTGAGCATACATATAAAGTTATCGCGACCGCACAAGCCATTGTGGCATCAGCCGTTGATATGGAAACAGGCATGCGAGGTTTTCTTCTCGCTGGAGATGAGCACTTTCTTGAGCCATATTCAAACGGAAAAGTCAGCTTTTACAAACTCATCAGTGAGCTATCTAAAACTGTTTCAGACAACCCTCAACAGGTTGCCTTATTAGCTGAAAGTAAATCAACTATCGATAATTGGATTAGCTTGGTGGTGGAAGAACAAATAGCTCTACGCCGTGAAATCGGCGATGCAAAAACTATGGATGATATGGCCCGCCTAGTTGGAGAAGCTAAAGGAAAGGTCTACTTTGACAAGTTTCGTGAGCAAATAAAGACCTTTAAGGAGAGAGAATCCAGCTTGATGGAGGCTAGGAATAAATCATTAGCCTCGACAGAATCTTGGGTGATTAACGCCTCTATTTGGGGGACGATATTTGCGATTATTTTTGGTGTTTCTATTTCACTATGGTTAACACGCCATGTAATGACGTTGCTAGGAGGCGAGCCTACTTATATTGCAGAAATTGCAAACAAAGTGGCAAGTGGCGACTTATCCATGAAGATGCAATCGACAGGTAAAGATCAAGGCATATTTGCAGAAATGAAAAATATGGTACTAAGGCTCAATGAAAAAGATGCCTTGGCAAAGCAAATTGCTGCGGGGGAACTTGATAAGACTATCAAGCTCGCTTCAGATCAGGACTCACTAGGTATTTCGTTACAACAGATGACAGCCAACCTGAACGATATATTGAAGCAAACACAAACAGCAAGTATCGAAATATCTGAAGGTAGTGAAAACGTTTCTATTAGTAGCTCTGCTCTTTCAGAAGGTGCTACACAGCAAGCGGTGAGCCTGGAAAGTATATCCTCATCACTATTACAGTTAACAGCTCAGATAAACGAAAAT
The DNA here is from genome assembly GCA_034110685.1 of Neptunomonas sp. Lineage (GTDB taxonomy): Bacteria > Pseudomonadota > Gammaproteobacteria > Pseudomonadales > Balneatricaceae > Neptunomonas. The sequence continues at coordinate 20,071 of JAWUYS010000110.1, read as the reverse complement.
GCTCGAAGTGCTGAGCAGGCAAGTGAACTGACATCTGATGCGCAAACAGAAGCGGCTAAAGGGATAGAAACAATGGAAGAGATGGTATCGGCAATGACCGATATTTCAGAATCCAGCGAAAGTATCGCTAGTTTCATCAGTACGATTGATGAAATAGCGGCGCAGACTAATTTACTCGCGTTAAATGCAGCTATTGAAGCCGCTCGCGCCGGTGAACAAGGACGAGGATTTGCCGTGGTCGCTGATGAAGTCCGTACTTTAGCGGCAAGGAGTACCGAAGCTGCCGCCAAAACTTCAGAACTCATTTCAGGATCTGTCAAAAAAACACAAAACGGAAGCGCTGTTGCAATACAGACAGCCTCCAGCTTAAAGAAAATCTTTGAAGGTATTACTCAAGCATCAGAACTCGTTGATCAAATTGCTAACGCAAGTGGCGAGCAAGCAACCGGGGCAGAAGTGATTAACCAAGGATTAGCCGAAATTGACATGGTTACTCAACAAAACTCTGAGACAGCCCAAGAAAGCGCTGTCGCTGCAGAACAACTATCACAGCAAGCAGAGCAGTTAAAACAACAGTTATCTCGTTTTAAATTGTCCGCTTAAAAAATATTTACTGCTGTATAAAAGGCCCTGTTATGACAGGGCCTTTATCATTGCATACTCTACCAATGAGCACATTAAACCTGCCAAAGCTCCGCCTGTATTACTGCCCTCCCACTAGAATAAGCTTGCCCGTCTTTGGATCACGATAAACCTGTCCCAGTGATTCCATACCGTTTGCTTTTCCGTTAATCATATCTTCAATTGTATCAGGTGCTTCAACCAACTCACGCCCTTCTGTGACTTCAGTTTTACCATCAAGTTTGAAGTGCTGACGCATTTCCTGACTTTGTGAGATCAGTGCCAACATCAGCCCCAAAGCAAACACCAACATCACATCCATGATATTAGCGAAGCCCGTTAGCGGGTCATTATCACCTTCACTAAAACGACCGCTTTGCCAAGGTAACGGGGTTTTATTCTCAGGCTGCTTCATGGCGACTGCTCTGGGTCAGTTGAGTCCAGGTTTGTTCATACCAGCGGCGTCGAATCCTGCTAATGCAATAAGCGAACAGCCCGACTAATAGCCCCACTACCGTCGTATCAAAAGCAACGGTCAGTGCTGTCGCTAGGATATCGATATCCCCTGAACTAAGAGCCGTAAGGCCTGGCCCCAAAGGAATCAGTGTTCCCATCAGACCGAGGATAGGGCCACCACGAGCAAGTAGATCGGAGCGTTCAAGCCGACGATTAGCATAATGGCCAAAACGCTGATCGCAGCCTTTAGAGTAAATAGACAAGGTGATAAAACGCTCGGCGATCATTAGCCCCAACTCCCACAACGTCATCATAACGGCCAATGCTAAAGCGGCGAGTACTGGATATAACAAGAGATTAACAAACTGATGCAAAGCACCAAGAACAATACCGTGAATCATGTAACTAGGCTCCTTTTACGTGATGTTTAGCGTGACGAATACCGCGATAAAAACCCGCGCCAATAATGGCTAATAGCAATGCTAGAGCCAGCCACTTCCAATAAGAGTCGTCTGCAACCGATTGCTGCTCCTTCGTAGCTTTTGTTGAAGCTGCTTGCTGAGCACTCTCCGACTTTTTCTGCTTTGAAGCTTGATCAACTGGCTCCTGTAGCTGCCCTTTTAACTGCTGGATCTCTGTGAGGCGATAGATCTCCACTGCTTTTTGGGCTTGATCTTCAGGCTCACCCTTGGCTGCTTTAATAGTCTGCTCCAGCGCTTGCCAGTCTTCAGCACTTAGGTGCTGTTCTAACCAAGGGAGCATTGGGTGATCCGGGTCAGTATGGCCACTTCCGGGTAAACCATTTTTGTTCACTAGCTCTGCAAACTTATCCGCCAGTTCAGCGATCGTTTGCTTATCTGCCTGCCAAAACCCTTTATGCACAGCCACCAGCATGACCGCTAGCATATTGCTTTTAACATGCACGTTATGACCCTGCTCCAGAAACTCATCAAGTTGCAAATCGTAGCGGTCATCCATGTAAACAGCTTTGACCTCTTCCCAAGCCCAATCACCGACTAAGCTCGGGTTAGTCACCTGCCAGCCCCACAGATATTCAAGAAACTCACTTCCCATCGTGCGAGCGCCAGCATAATCGTGTTGCATCAAGCCTTGTAGCCACTCCGGATTAAGAAAACGTCCTCTGAACTCTTGGCGTAGCGCCACGCTTAAAGGTTGAGTACGGATCTGTTCTGGGTTGGAGTGATCCAATACAAAGTTATTGGGCGCTTGGCCGGTTAGGGTTTCAATTGATAGGCTCAATCCACCAAAGTAATCAAAGGCATCATTATTATCGATAAGCCCATAGAGATTACTGGAGCGACCAAAGTAGGTATTTTCTACGTCAGATAATGCCGTTCGAAATGCTTGTGCTGCTGGCTTACCAAAGCCCTCGGCACCATAGCTATGGCCAAGTCGTCGCAAATATACATCCGCTAGCTCAGAACGCTGTTCCCAAGCCCCCGAACGCTCAACAAGGCGATTAATGCCGGCGCCATAGCTGCCGGGAGCATCACCAAACACACGAAAACTCGCTACAACGCCGGCCTGCTCAGCAGAACTCCCTTGCAAAAGTAAGGCTCGCGCCTGCTTCACCCAGTGCTTAGCTACTTGGTTTTGTTGCAGACTTTCTTTACCGCCAACTGCTAGCTTCCCCAATGGGGATAATGCCTGATGCAGAGCCAAAGTGAGCGCGGGATAGTCTTTAATAATAGTATCGGCACTGGCATCCAACGCCATCAAGGAGGCACGATTAAGCAGCATCATTTGCTGGCCATACAGGTCACGGAACAAGCCTGATGTAGTAAATATGGTATCGCGCCTGACACGTTTATTATCAAGCACTTGAGACTTCAGCCCTTTGACTAAACCACGGCTGTTCCACACCGGTTCAATACCCAGCATATCCAAACCAAAAGCGATCATCACACCCTCATCGCGCACCACGTCTGATGCCCACAGTACCAATGCTTCGCTTTTATCTGGGTTTTGCTGATTACTTTGCAAATTACGGCTACGTGCATCTTCGGCCATCTGCTTTCCTAGCTGCCAGGCAACCCGACTAGGAATAAGACTGCTATCCAGCGCATAGAAATTTCGCCCTGTTGGTAAACTATTAGGGCTTCGAATCGGATCATTACCCTGTCCTGGTGTAATAAACCCTCCGCTTAGACCGTTGAGTAGCGACTGAGTCTCTGCTGCAGGTGATAGCCGTAATTTTTTCTGCCACTCTTGATGCTGCTCTTCATCGCTAGCCGCCATTGAGTCCAACATCATATCAACGGCCTGATCAGTCCAGTCTTTGCCGTAGATGTGTAACCCTAGCGGCATGAACTTTTCTTGTAAGGTAGTCAGGTAGTGGCCTATCTCATGCACTAACATATCGTCGTCTACTTCATCGAAACTGATTCCCATAATCGACAACTCGGCAGACATCGACTCGGCCAGTTCATCCTTAAGTTCCAACTGCTCTACCTTGTCACGAATTTGCTGCACTAGTCGGTTGGCAACTGCTTGATTACCACTACCGTGGCTGGTTTCAAAACTCTCGATAAGTTGGCGCAATTGCAGTAACTCATCATATAAAGGCGTGCTCTTAAGTGGTGGCGTTAAATGGTCAACCATCACCGCCAACCCACGACGTTTAGCCTGAATACCTTCACCTACCCCATCAACAATGTAAGGATAAATACCGGGAATATCAGCGGCAACAATACGCGAATAGTCGTCTTCTGCGACGCCAACCGAGCGACGTGGCAAAAACTCATACGTTGAGTGGCGCCCTAAATGCACCAATGCATCCGCTTTAAAGCTATCACGTAGATACTGGTAAAATGCCAAATACTGATGAGGCGGTGGGAATGCCAAATTAGCGTGCAGTAACTCCTCGTTAATCTCCCAACCCCGAGGTGGTTGGGGGCCAATGAAAATTTTGCCAAAAGTCAGGCCAGGTAACAGCAGCTGGTTTTGATAAGTCATCACATTACCCGGTGCTTTACCCCAGCCACCAAGGCCTTCAATACCAGTTTGCTGCAAGGCTTTGATGATAGACAACGCATCGTCCATACAGAGTTTGTTATCGCTGGGCTTATTTAAGTCTTTACTAGGACTGAGGCTTTTTTGATAACAGGATTTTAATTGGCCCAGTAAAATTAATGCACGCTGGCGAGCCTTATGATCAACACCCTCCAACAGGTGATACATCTCCTCCATGGTATGCTGCAATGCGTTTTCAGCAAGCTCTGGTTTGCCCGCTTTTATTGCAGCTTCAAGCTGCTCGTGCAGTAAACCAAAGGGGCCAAACTCCATCTCTCGCTGCACGCTCGCGGGCAGTTTCTCAAACCACTGCTGATAATTTTTTGCCACCACTTTAGTGATTTTCGGACTCATTGTTTTGAGTGCTTGAACATCCCGAGGAAGATTAACTCCACGCTCTTGCATCATATCCAGCAATATTTTCTGTGATGCCGGTAGCTCTCCTGTGTCGTAACCGTCAGCCTTAAGCTGCTGCAAAATCTGCCAGAGTGACGCGGGAACATCGAGATTATCAGCACCAATATTGTGGCGTCCAGGAGGATGGTTGTAATAGATGATGGCAATACGTTTATCGTTATTAGCCTTAGTTTGCAGGGTTTGCCAACGCTTGATACGCGCTAATAGAGTATCAACACCCTCTGCCAATGGAGCGATTGCCTGCACTCGGATACCGGAGACTGGATCATCTATGTTGTCTCCTGCGGTTGCGATAACCAAAGGTTGGCTAGCACCCTGTAGCTCGGGCATTGCTACCTGATAGTAAACCTTCTCTTGCGCTAGTCCGTCAGAAGACAAATGGCGCTCCAGCGCTGTACGGTCTCGCAGTTTGATTGCTTTAATCACGGGCACATTAAGCTGTTTGAGAATCTCAGTAACTGCTCCGCGCCCCTCACCTCCACCAATAACAAAATCTTGTAGCATAACAATAGCGCTCAGCTGCTTACTGTATGGCTTGAGCTGCTCTACCGCATCAACACCGGCCTCTCCCCAGTAAGCTAGAGCAGTCAAACAGTCGCTATCATTTCGCTCTCGAGCCTGCTCACATAAACCGCGCAACATCGCTGCATCAGCAGGCCGTCCGCCACCCGCATGATCAATAACCACCAACAGTGGTTTATCGCTTAACACCGGCATTTCAGTACTGAAATGCCCTTTATATAACCACCTTAAGCGCGGCACTGGAGAGGGAGTTTCAATTTGAGTATCGGCACCTAGACGGTGATAAACCCAGCTAAAAAGTAGGCTAGCGTTTTCACTACCACCTGCCTGCCAGTAACTACGCGCTCTAATCCACTGGGCTTGGGTTGGATATTGCTGTAACTGCTGATTCAACCAGCCATCAAAGTCGTTATCAGGATGGGCTTTGCTTATCTCACGTAACTGTTGGTCATTATCAAACACTGCTCTGTGTTCAAGTTGGCTAAGTTTTACCAGACGGTGATCGCTGTTGAGCACGAGTAATGGTTTTTGTACCTGGCGTAGCAGTGGCTGCAATTCAGCCACGCTGGGACCATAGAGGCCCATCGCTAATATAGCTTCGCTGTTGTTAATCAGGTCGGCGGTTTGCTGCTCAGGTAACTGACGCAATTGAGCATCCGTGCGCGCTTTGACAACCAGTTGAGGATAACGCTGGTTAAACTGGCGAGCGGCCTCGGCAACGGTCTCGGCATTGCGTTGGGAAACCAACACCAGTAAATAGTCTTGTTTATTTTGAGTAGGCGTAGCAGCCCAAGCAAATTGAGCTGTCGTCTGCATGAGAAGCAGAAGCGTCAGTATTAACGAACGCATAAATGTTAATCTCCAGGTGGTGGCGTAAAAAAAGGAGACAAACGTATGCCGCTGATAATACTCATCAGAACATGTCATACCGCGTTTTCCCGCCCGGTGCATATATAAATTACTGGTTCATGTATCTGGCTTTTGCATTAGCGAAACGCTAAGCAATTACAGTTGCGGGAACAGCCCCGGATTCACACCGGGTTCCATGAGAGCATTGATTGGATCAACAGCTCAGTAACGCTCGTGTTTGTACAGGTGATGCAAAGTTAAGTCAATTAGGGCAATCCTGACGAGTGCCCAGTGAGAGTTTAAACGAGGGGTTTAGTAAACGCCCCAAAGAGCGTTGAGGCAAAAGCTTTGCCGGGATTCTTGTCTATAATGTGTATAGAGTATGCCTCTTATCACTCAAATACTGGCTTAAAGAAGCTACGTTCTAAGCTCAGAATACAGCGGGTACTTTTTGCATAATCAAAAGCGGCAAGACACTCAGCATCATTGAACGAATCAATACGATATTGCTCATATTCGGCTAGGCTTGGGAAAGTAAATAGTGCCAGCGCTATATTGTTTGCACCCTCAGACGGCAGAAAATATCCATTGTGAACGCCGCCAAACTTATTAACTAAAGGGATCCACATTTTTGCGTACTTTTCAAATTCAACAAGCTTATATGGATCAATCACATAGCGTAAATAACAGGTTACCATTTAAATATCCTTATCTAGGTATTAAGCTTTTCAATTTAACCGTCTTCTATTTTCGTTCTAACCGATTAACCAGCGGTAGCCCCATAAAAAAGTCATGCCGCCCAAAATCGGCCAAAGAAGGCTTTTAAAATAACTTGCAAAAACAACAGCCACACACCCTGCTAAAATTTGCGCCAGCTCTACTTGTAAGCCATCAACTTGTTTACTAAAAACAATCGGAGGGATACACAAAGCGGCTAAAATAGCAGGGGGTAACAACAAGAGTACCGGCTGGCAGCGCGCTAATAGCGGCCCTAGTTTTCCATGCAACTGAATAAAAGAAAGACGTATTAAGAAGGTAGCTAGGCCACATACAAAAAACAGTCCCCACAAACTCAACTCATTCATGTGGACGCCCCATCACTGAATTAAACGAGCGGCCGGCAATACGCGGTAATATCAAGCCCGCAACAACCCCTCCCACAATCGCCAAAATAAAGCCTAAGTTGTAAGGTAGCCCCTGTAAAAAGATAGCGGCTAGTCCCGAAACCACCGCAACAATTAACAACAGACGATTAGTAATAGTCGACATTAACATCGCCAGAAACGCCAGAGGGATAGTAAAACCAAGCATCCATTCAGGTGGAATGCTCGCTCCCACTGCAATGCCCAGTATTACCGCCAATATCCAGCTAACCCACAATGCCACAGCAGTGCCTAAGTAATAACTAATGCGTTCTGCATCCGTGCGTTGTTGCTGATCAGGTGTAATACACAAGCCATAGGCCTGATCGCACAATAGATATGCAAAGGGTAGCCGGAAACGCTTCTTCAGGGGGTAAAACAACGGGGCGAATGTCGCACTATAGATGGCAAAGCGTAAATTAATCACGATGGTGGTTAACACAATTACCACAAATGCTGCATTTTCTTGGATAAGCTGCATTGCTGCTAATTGCGCTGATCCAGCAAAGAACAACACCGTCATTCCCATGATTAGCTCGGGGCTCATATCCAAAGCTACACCGTTGGCACCCACAATTAAACCAAACGGCAAAACGCCTGAAACCAACGGCATCAGATCCCTTACTCCTTGCCAAAATTGTGATCGATAATCCCTCACCTGCATAACTAACTATTACCCTTTAAAGAGTTAAACAACATTGAGGAAGGTTACGCTCACTCACCAGCGCACTCAATAACTTAACAGCGCCTTGTCTTACTTTTCTAGGCAAAACACTTTTGCGTAAAAGAACCCACACAATATCAAGAGCGCCTCCTCTTTGGCGACAATATTTACTTCACCTGTCGTTATTCTACAACTGCACCTTACAACAACCTTCAACAGTGGGCTCGTTTCATTAATAAAAAACACTTTACATACATAAAAACATATCGCACTATCTGATAGCGCACTATGCAAATAATTATCGACACCTAATTCTGTTTGGAGAATCACAATGAAACCAGAAAAAATTCTTTATACCGCCTATGCAGAAGCAACCGGTGGCCGCGAAGGCCATATTAAATCAGACGACGGAGCACTGGACTTAGCACTAACAACACCAAAAGCATTAGGTGGTGCAGGTACGTTTGGCGTAAACCCTGAGCAAATGTTCGCAGCGGGATATGCGGCGTGTTTCATTGGTGCACTACGTGTTGTATGCACACGTGAAAAAGTAGCCTTCCCGGAAGACACCCTTGTGTCAGGTGAAGTCGGTATCGGGCCTATTGGTGATGCATTTACTGTCACCGCCACATTGAATATTTCCCTGCCAGGGATTGATAGCACACAAGCCAAAGAGCTGATCGACAAAGCACATCATGTATGTCCATACTCTAATGCTACACGCGGTAACCTTGATGTGACACTAAACCTCATAACGTAAAATTATGCATGATAAGGAGATCTACCATGGCACAACGTTCATCTAAAATTTCGGTATCCAAGGCATTACTAATCACGGCTTTTGCTAGCGTAATTAGCATGAGTGCTCAGGCCGATTGGCAACTGGATAACTCGCAATCTTCATTGAGTTTTATTTCAGTTAAAAAAGTGAATGCGGCTGAAGTATTCCAGATTACAAAGCTTCAAGGTAGCTTAAGCGATACGGGTGCATTAGAGATTAAATTAGATTTAGACAGCATCAAGACTCAAATCGACATCCGAGATACACGGATACGCGAACATCTATTTGATACTGCTAACTTTAAAGTCGCCACCTTAAGTGCACAGCTATCTGCTGAAACGCTCAGTGCAATTAAGCAAGGAGGTGTCCTTACCACTAGCGTTGATGGCGTACTGGATTTTCATGGTCTTGAAAAACCTATTACAGCTAATGTAACCGTGATGTCTGATGGCAAAACTATTTTAGCCTCTACGCAGCAGCCCATTATTATAAAAGCAGCTGATTTTGGCTTAGATACAGGAATAGAAAAACTACGTGAACTTGCAGGGCTAGCGAGTATTGGCCATTCGATTCCGGTCAGTTTCAACCTGGTTTTAAAATAATCAGCTCTCTTTAAAGCACGCATAAAACACTGTTGTAACGGGGTTGGTATCAACCCCGTTACCTAATACTGAGCGACTTAAATAAAACCACTTATTGGCCAACATAGCTAAGAAGTAAAAACCTGCTTGCCATGCTCCACACGAGCGCTACACTTGTCATAAACAGCTCTCTTTTTTCATAGGTAACAATAAGATGACAAACACACTCTCCCCTATCGATGAGCGGCTGTGCTTTGCCTTATACTCCACTTCTCAAGCTATTATTAAAAAATACAAAAAAAGCTTAGCTAAGCTGAATATGACGTACCCACAATATCTGGCGTACCTCGTCTTGAGCGAGCAAGATACAATGATCGTCAAAGATCTAGGCAAAGCGCTCTATCTTGATTCGGCAACACTCACACCGCTATTAAAACGGATGGAGCAGTCCGGGCTCGTCACTCGCCAAAGAGCCAGCGATGATGAGCGAAAAGTAATGATTAGCCTCACGCCAAAAGCAAAAACCTTACATGATGATATTGCCACTATTCAAAAAGACGTTGCTTGCTCAACTGGGCTTGCGCCAGAGCGCTTTCAAGCGTTACTCACGCAACTGCATGAACTCAACCAGCAATTGAGATCTCCCCAAGCAGAGACAAGCATCAATCATTAAGCTGGCTTTACTCTGACACAGTGCAAGACAGTTTAAGCATCCTGCATAATTGCACCGGCCTGATACCCACTGTAAAGTACACAAAAAATAAGTAGGAGGTTGTTTTGCCTCTTAATAACAACCCAACTTAGTTAGGTAGTCCCAGAATGATTGATAAAGAAGCTGCTGCAAACTTGTTTAAAATGGCCGATGAGTTTATTGATGTAGCCAATCGCTTAGTGACAACAGACAGTAAAGACATAGAAGATGTAGGCGCTGCACTACGTTATGCCGCTGCACGTTTTAGTGCTCATGAAACGGCGTATAAATCGAAGGATTTAGCGGCAGAACGCAACGATGCGTTATCGTGGTTCACAAACCAGTACTCTGAAATGCTGGAAGAAAACTTAGATCAGCATATCGAACATTTTGAATCACTTAAAAATAAGACTGAAAGCCACTAATAGCGACTCATATCTTATACAAAGATCTGACAGGAAGTCAGATCTTTAGCTACTTTTGTGATGCAGATTTCAAATCACTTTTTTCTATTGGCGGCTTCATTTTCACAGCCGGAGCATTAATCAGTTTTCCAGATTTTTGAATCAATTTTTTCTTAACTTTATCTAATCTAATAACGTAACCATTACCGCCAATCCCGCTAAACACCTCGTCAGCAAAAACAATAATATTGTTAGTATAAAAGGCCACTGCCTCTTTTTGAGTCACGATACCAAGATCAATTTGATGTACATCTCCAGAGAAGAAATCATCTCCCTGCCAATTTTCAAACAACCATAGACGTTCTGAATCTAATAGCACTAGCTTGCTTCTGTCTGGACTTAGGGCTGCTGATGTAACCCAGCATAGCTCTTTAATAGTGGTGCAGGTCGAAAACTCATTGATGTATTTTGCTGTGAAATTTGCCGCATAATCACCTATTCGGTAAAGCCGAGTTTTACCATCGAATGGGCTAGAACGATTTTTAGTGAACAGATAAAGACTGCGCTTATAGTAGATAAATGCTTCCACATCGTAGTGTGCATTTTTACGTACTTGCTCATCTAACCCTACTTTAAACTCTGGGTTAGTGAACTTAATGATTTCGGCACGGGTGCTATTAGATTTAATATCGGTAGGATTTTCAATTTTGTAGATGGTCAACCATTCACGATCATTATCATTATTGCCAAAATCACCAATAAAGAAGTGTCCAAAATCATCTTGGGTCATGTCTTCCCAATCCCAATTTTTAGCATTCTCTATTTCGATACTGCGCTCTACCTTACCAACACCATCTAACTGATAAAGTTTGGGTGAATCACCGCCGTCATTAATGGCCCAAAGCTGCTGCTTTTTATCAAACTCAATCCCTGATATCTCTTCTAGCTGCTTATCAAAACTAATGAATTTAGTGCTATTGAGCAGCCATGTTCTGTAACCGAGCAAGCTCAGGAAAGCGAGAAAGCAGATAAGTACAAGACGAGTGATTGATTTTTTAGTTAACATCAAGATTACTACATATAAATCTTAGAAATGAGCATCCTATTGTAACGTAAATGAGAGTTAATAGCCGGATAGCGAGCTAAACCCCAAAAGAGACTCTCGCCCTTGCAGCAGGCAAAGCACATCACTCAAAGAAGCTAAAAAACTTATAGCTGATTTAGATCTTAAAGATCATATTTTTTCATTATCTGTTCAAATTCACCTGACTTACGTAACTTTAATACCCCTTTATCAATAATACTCGCCAGTAAGCTAGCTTGAGGGTGTTCAGGGGAAAACCCTACATAAAGGTAACTCTTTTTAGATAAATAGCCTGCGGCCTTTATTTTGTCCTGCAAATTAATTTTAGAGGAAAAATATTTGACTACACTTTTCTCGCCAACAAAGGCATTTAAACGCTTTGATGTAAGCATTTTAACCTGCCTTTCAGGTATGTCATTACCCGAAATAGTTATGAATTTTGAAGGATTATTTTTAATGAAATTTGAAAACTCATTACTGCCATAAGTAGCACCGTTAATGAGACCTACTTTATCTATTGATTCTAATGATGCTGCTTCCATGTATCTCCACATTTCATTTCTTCTTACATAAAAAACCTCTTCTGTTGTTCCAATCGATTGTTTTGTATAGGTTAAAAATGGAGCTTCTTCTTTATAGCCAGATGCGACTATATCAATTCTCCCCTCTTTTGCGTCATGAAGTATTCTTTGCCATGGCGCAATAACTGGTTCTACTTGATAACCAGCATCGGTCAGTATTTTGATCACAATATCAGTTGTGTAACCTAATTCTAATTGTCCTTCTGAAGGTATACACACGTGTGGGCACCAGCTATTCACTCCAATTTTAAGAGAGTCTCCGTAAGAAGCTGAACTAAACATACTCAGTATTATTGCAGCGCTTAAAATATACTTTAATGTTTTCATTAATTACCCCCACATCATATGGACTGATAACTTGACCTGAAACCACAGTAACATGACATGTAATTTGTGCGGGATAGAGTGAATGGCCATACTGACCTGTTAAGAATACCAACAGAAGGCTAGTATAATTAACAGTAGCATAATTTTGACTAGCCATAATTTCTATTGGCTAAGTAATCAAACTGACGACTTAAAACCCACGGCTACTGCGAGCAGTTTAACGACCTCTTAGTTAGGCCTTTCCGTAACCGCTACCTTTGAATGACTTACATTATAAGATTGCGCCATGACATTCTGCTTTATCGTAGTTGATGATGTACGGGGGTTATAAAGTACTTGGCTGATCTGCTTCCCTGCCGATTTCAGATAAGACTCAACCGCTAGATTGTGGGGCTTGTTTCCCCAATCTTCGCCAATCACAAAAATATCAGCATTCACTTCTTTGCAGCCAGATACATATTCCAGCTCATCATAAGAACGCACGATATCCACACAACGCAAAGCTTGTAGCATCTCCATACGTTGCTCAAGAGGAATAACAGGCACATTGGGCTTATAAGAGTTCACAACACGATCTGAAGCAACACCAACAGCCAAAACACCACCTAATGATTTACAGTACTCCAGTAAAGCAAGGTGACCTACATGCAACAAATCAAACGTACCTACGGTATATACAATCATGTGTTATTTAATCCCTCTAAAAATAATTATCAGTGCCGGTTTTTATCAACGGTTTTACCCCTGCTAATAACGGCTACAAAAGCTTCCAAACATAAATACTTGTTATTCCAAGCGTATAGAACGCAAGCAAATAAACATTACGTGGGTTGCCAGAAAATTTAGGCGTTTTAATTTCAGATACGTTGAGGACTGCTAACCCTAGGGCACTGACATAAAGGATGACGGAGAAGACTCCAATGGGAAGAACACTTTCTAAAAGGAAGATAAATACAAGTATGATATTGTTGTTATCCAGTGCTAACCCTGTGTACTTGGACTCGTCAGACAAACCGAAGGTACTAAAATAGCTTAAGCGTATCGCACTGGCAGCAAGTACGATGAAAGCAACTGGCAAAAATATAGGGTCAAATTTTCCAAAACTGAGCAAAAGGATTGCCGGTGTAACGCCGTAGCTCACTATGTCTATTAGCAGGTCAAGCTGGCCACCAAAAATACGATCACTACCTGTGCGCCCCTTCATTCTGCGCGCAACCAAACCATCAGCCCAATCAAAGGCAACAGCCCAGATCATGCCAATCATTGCTGCATAGTAAACACCAGTAATACTGAAATAGATCGCTAATACAGTGCAGGCCAATCCAGCAAGTGAGCACAAATTAGGCAGATCTTTCACATAGGAAATAATGGTGGGTTGTAACTCTTGGACTTCTTCGTTACCTGTGGTCATGGTGCTCCTAAAAGGAATAAGTACAAATCAAGGGCGCACCTGTTTTCACACATAAAAAATATCACGCGCGGCGTCTCTCTGCTCAAACGATCAGAGTTACACAAAAAAAATCTGGCTGTTCTCATTAAGATAGAGAAACGCAAATAACAGGTGCTATGAATCTAATCTATTCACTTGCAAGCAAATAGAATCGCGATAAGGAGGATATAGGCGTGTTGGCCAGTAGGCTCGATACAGGGAAAGACTAACCGTTGAACTATACGCCCTATTTAGTCTGGCGCACAGCGGTTTGATTTTTTAAGCATAATACGAGTGATTGATTACGGCTAAGAATGGGAACGTCTAACGCTCCCTATATATGCCAACACTTAATTATCTGTTTTTAGTGAGAGTGACATCTCATGCCAGCTAAGTCCGCCGTGATCAGAGTCTGACTCACCGAGATGCACAAACCCATGCTTAGCGTACATTTGAATTAACTCAGTTTGGCAAATTAAATATATTTCAGTTTTTGTAAGTTCTCTCATAGTAGCAATGAAGCTACTCATTAGCTTATCAGCCATGCCTTTGCCTTGGTATTTGGGATGAACAACAACAGACATAATGACAATATGCTCGCCACTTGGATCATGACCGACTAACTCTTTAAACTCCTCATCAGACAGCACTACGTTATGAGTGGCTCCAGAGTTGATAAAACCAATGATCTCTTCTTGATTCTCTAAAACGATAAAACCTTCAGGATAAATTTTAATTCGCTTTAGTATTTTTTCTTTTGTAGCGGCCTCATCACCGGCATAAGACACAGACTCTATTTCAAAGCATCTATCAAGATCTTCTTCTCTTGCAGAGCGAATAGTTAACTCAGACATACGGTAATAATACTCCTAACCAATACTTAAAATTCTGGATGGTAGAACCGAAAAAACTACCGAGTAGACAACATGATTGATGTTGCCGGGCCTTATTATACGGAAGCTTAAAACTCCGGCGAAAAACCTCTGCGAATAAATGCTTCTTTGGGTTTATGTACAATAATTGCTCGTTCCGATAGTTTTCTGGCTTCAAATGGGATACCAAACAACTCAAGGCTAATCATTCCTGTTGTACCATTCACTAAAAAATTCACTACATAGCCGCGCCTGACTAAGCCAGTAGAGGATCGATCCATACTGTCCCAGTCTAGCGTTTCACCTGTGGCACCAGAGTATGGGAACTCATAGCCACCCTCTGTTTTGTCCATCTCTTGGATATCAAGATATAGCGCGACAGAAAACAACACTACAAATAAAAAACCTATTACCGAAAAAAACTTAAACAGCATATTCATAGAAAACTCGTAAATTACTAACGCTGAAGCACAAAGGCGTACTGAAGATTTTTATTATATTTTTCAATGAAGTACGCTATCAAGGTAATTAGCTATTTGAACACCTAACTCCTTATGAAAAGCCTCGCGATCAAACCCTTCTGGGTCTTGCGCCACAATGCCAATATCACTTTTAATAGCATCAGGAAACGGGGTTATGAACGAAAAGTGCCCAGCATTTTCGATTGTTTGATAACTCAGCATTTTCTTGTTTTTGAAGTTTCTAGCTATTACCTCTGACTGATAAGGCTCAACCAATTCGCTATCATTCTCTGCTCTTAAAAGCAGCGTTGGAATATCAACTGCAGCTAAAGCATCTTTAGACTTGAACAGTATTCCCACGGGCGCCATCAACACTAAGGCTTTAACACGTTCATCACGCTTATTTTTGATCTCCACCGGCATTAGTAAATTGTCTTTTACTAAACCACAAAAAGGTGCATTAAGTTGAGGGTTACTTTCACACAACTCAATAATATGCCTTGTATTGGCTACACCACCAGCGACGGCCAGCGCACTATAACCACCTGCTGAATGTCCTATCACAGCAACTTTATCAACATCAATACTCGGCGCTAACGCCGGGGCTAACATTAACGAATCAATAGCAGATCTAATATGTAGCGGGCGATTTTTCCAATTGTTAACACTACCCTGGGCAGAGTTGTTTTTATAATTATCCTTAGGGTGCAATGGCATCGCTACGATAAAGCCTTGCTTAACCAGCGCAAAAGCAATACTTCGATGACCGAGGTTAGAGCCACTGGAACCATGAGAAATAACTACCAACGGGAAAGCACCCTCAGCAATAGCACTGCCTATGGAGAGTTCCATCTTAAACGGCCCAAATTTAACGGATTTAGAGGGAACATGAGTGGGATAAACAACCGCCATTGGAAAGTGTGTATTGGTTTCGTTTGATGTTACTTCGATTTTACGAAAGCCCACCGAAAAATCATCGCTCGCCAATACAGGTAAAGCATTCGATAAAAGAAAGGCAATAAACACGTACACTAGTCTAAACACGGGTAGTCCCTCACCGTAAACATTGTTAAATAATCATCACAATCACACTATTGGCCTGATTCAACCATAGTGATAATTTTTTTGGCTTTTTCAAAGTGATCAAGTTTGTGCGTTTGTATCCACCAAGTAGCTACTTCCATCAACATCTCGGGATCATCATTTTTATTAGCAAAGAACGCATAAAAAGAAACACCTACGTTATCGCCTTTTTGATCTATCTTCTTGATGCATACCTTAATGACCTTTTCTCTTAATGAATTACGCACTTGAGTCCTTTTATACAGAGTAAAAATTACAATCAATATTTTATAAGGCTGCAATTACAAACGATAAAAACGATATTTATAGGCAGCATTTATACCCGTACAGCGTTATCACACCTAAATAATTGGCAGGTAGACATCAGTGATCATCTCCTGCTCCTGGGTTTGAGGCCCAACATTTACATAATGAAAGAATATTGGAAATTCTGCGAGTTGCTCACCGCTAATGGGGAGCCACTGCTCATATAGGTATCGAGCGGCCGTAACATTCGAGCGAGAACCGTAATGACGTACTTTCGCACAACGAAGAGCGGGAATAACTTTATTTAACACTCCATCCTCATTAACCGAGATCTCTTGCTCTACAGAAACACATAGATCTACCCGATACTCTGAAGACGCAACTTTTTGAGGATCATTATAATGAATACCATAACTGCGATGAATGTCGGAAGGTGGCAGTTTATTTTCAATACGCCACGCCACGAGCCTTTTCACCGATTCATGTTCAAACTGAACTGGCCCACGATGCTCAATGACTGCAATTTTGGTTTCTGGGAAACTTACTATTTCAACATCCATATCCATGATCTCAATTGAAACCTAACGCCCAATTAAAGGGCTTATGAGTGTCGATTAAACTTACAAACGAAGCGAGGCAGCCAACAGTAATGAGCCCCACTTGAATTACTTATTATTTAATTTAACCGCGGTTCCAAAAGCCAAGATTTCAGACGATCCATCCATTATTGCACTTGTAGTAAAACGTATCCCCACGACAGCATCAGCGCCCTTTTCAGTCGCACTTGCAACTAAACGCTGGATCGCTACATCCCGAGCATCGGTTAACATCTCTGTATAACCCCGGATTTCGCCACCGACAATGCTTTTTAAGCCAGCCATAATATCTCGACCAATATGCTTAGCTTGAACCACACTCCCTGTAACAACGCCGACTATCTCAGTAATATCTCTACCTGGAATTGTCTCGGTAGTTGAATAAATCATAAGTTCTCCTTAAAAACATAACCCGAAGAGCACACAAGAATAGCGTCGATAGACGAAAGAAGCCTCCATGCCCTTGCTGTTATTCATTTACTTTCGTAAGAGCATAAACCACTTACTTTAAAGATCAATGAGTTAACACTACTTTTTTCTTTGCTAAGAAAGAAGGAAACGACTGAATAAGTGGCGCTAACAGATATGTGTAATAAAGAATAATCCAGATACAAAAAACGCAGCAACCTGAATCAGGTAACTGCGTTTTTTAGAACCGATTTTAACGTTTAGAAATTAAATTTCCCGTTATCATTTTTCTGTTCAACTTTTGCCGGGATTGTTTCTATTGTGTCCCAATGTTCAACAATTTTGCCATTCTCAAGACGGAACAGGTCATAAAAAGCGACATGTTCATTTAGAAACTTACCTTCGCTAATACTGAGAACAAAGTTACCTTGCCCAAGTACTTTATGGTTTTGAGTGTAAATCATTGGCATGCCCTGCTCTGCCAAAGCGCCAAGAGCTACACCTAAAGCAGCTAAGCCATCTCCCACTGCTGTATTATGCTGCAAGTACTCTTGCTCTAGTGCGCCGATATAATTGGTAATCTTGTCCATCTCACCCTTGATTAGGATAGTTTCTACAAAACCTGCAACGACCTGCTTATTTGCTGCAGTTTTATCTAGATCGTGAATATCAGTCTGGCCATCTAATTGCGTACGGCCACTTGGATTTGGTTCTGCCTTTTCAGCTAGGTTATCCCAGTGTTCAACAATTAACCCTTCTTCAAATCGGAACACATCAAACCCGACTTTAGGTCCAAAGAAATTATAGTTAGTGTGTAATACGACGTATTCTCCATCCTGAAAAGCACGCTTAACATCCGCTTTTGCACTGCCTTTAGGTAGCGCCTGAAGCACTGCACCAAAACCTGCCAAACCATCACCCACGGCAAGGTTGTGTTGGATATATTTCTCAGGGTTTATGTAAGCAACGGGCGTTTGGTCACCTGTCTCGATACTTCTGATCAGGCTAACTGCTTTATCTGTATTAGACAGGTTCATCTCTTTATCCTCAGTTATTGCTAAGCATCCTGTAGATGCCAAAATTGCAGTTGTCATTGCTGCGCCGGTAATCATTTTCGTGATTTTTTTATTCATTATTACCTCCAAATAAGATGGAGATAGATTACGTGCGAACAACAAATTTGGCGCGGTGAGAGAGAGCCTAAAAATGGTAAATATCGAACCTTACGTTTTTAAAGGTAAATTTTTTAATACAGCAGGCTAAGAGGAAGTACGAGTATATTGCTTTCGAAAACCGGAAGGCGTGTAGTGTGTATGCTTCTTAAAATACTTTACAAAATTACTGGCATCATTAAAACCAAGATCCCACGCCAGTTGCTGAGTGGTACAACTGTCTATTACCAAACGACGTTTAGCTTCGAGTAATGTGTAGGCATCTATTAACTGTTTAGCGGTTTGCCCAGTCCCTTTCTTGCAGACCTGATTCAGCGTTTTATATGTTGTGTGGATTTTATCCGCATAAAGGTTGGCATCGCGCATAATCGTAAAATTATTATGCAGCAGATCCAGAAAACGATTTAGTTTATCCACCTGCCCTGCTGAAAGCATATTTAGTTCGGTTTCATGCCGCTCTCTTCTTAGCATTAAGAGTAAGCCAGAAAATAGATGCATCAAAATAAGCACGTCTCTATCGGGGTTTGCTAGCTCTTTTGATAACTCGGCCATCAATAAAACACAACTGGATAAGCCTACCTCAGAAGGTGTAATCACTGGCTGGTAGTTAACACCCAAGTGATTGGGTGAAAAACCAGGCATACGCATATTATTAAGCACTTGCTCTACAAATGATTTTGTAAAAAGTAGTACCTCACCTCTTGTATCAGCATCAAGATCATAGGCATGTACTTGGTCAGGGTGAACCAGAATAAAACTACCGGGCTCAAAGTTGTAATCAATAAAATCGATGAGATGTTTACCTGATCCTTGCTCGATAAAGATCAGATTATAAAAATTGAGGCGATGGGGTGTGACTGGATTGGACTCGATAACCTGAGCCCGCTTATACAGATCTTCAAGACTGATCGATTCAATACCAATATTACCGGCTTTTTGATAATTGAAGGCTATTTCGGGAAAATCCATGATGGTTAATACCATTAGCTAAGGGATTAGAACAAACTTACCTACGTGCTTTTTCTCAAGAAACTCCTTTTGAGCATCTGCGATAGAGGCCAATGGAAAAGTCTTCGCTAACAGCGGCTGAATCTCACCCTGCTCTATGTATCGCACTATATCGGGGAAAACCGTTTCATCCCAAGCCGTTGTTCCTATTAGGGTGATATCTTTTAGGTACATATCGCGCATATCAAGGGCAACAATAGGCCCTGCAATCGCACCAGAAGATACAAATCGCCCTCCCCGTTTTAATAGCTTAAGCATTGTAGGAAAGTTACTTCCACCCACATTATCGACGATAACATCAACGGATCGCTCTCCTAATTCATCTATCAGGTTAGCGGACCGGCCTAACAGAATATCAGCGCCAATCTTCGATACCTGTTCATGTTTTGCTTCTCCTGCAATGGCGATAACCGTTGCACCGCGACGTTTTGCAAGCTGCACCGAAGCAGAGCCAACACCTCCTGACGCACCCACTATCAAGACCGTTTCACCTGATTTCACATTAGCCCTATGAAGCATGTTCTCAGAGGTCCCATAAGCACAAGGAATGGTGCCTAATTCTGTATCCGTCCAGTCACACTTCACCGGAAACACTTCACTTGCCCTAATTTTCACATACTGAGCAAATGCACCATCAAAGTCG
>JAWUYS010000109.1:0-17131 GCA_034110685.1 Neptunomonas sp. | reverse complement strand
CATCTCGTGACTGGGCGGCTAAAGGTGTTCGTCTTGCAGGTGTTGAAGCGATTATGGCTGAAGGCTTTGAGCGTATTCACCGTACTAACCTTGTTGGTATGGGTGTATTGCCGCTTCAGTTTAAAGATGGCGAGACACGTAAAACCTACGCGATTGATGGTACAGAAACCTTTGATGTAGAAGGCGACATATCACCGCGTTCGGATCTTACTGTCATTATTAATCGTGCTAATGGCGAAACGGTTAAAGTGCCAATGACTTGCCGTTTGGATACTGCTGCTGAAGTTCGCGTATACAACGCTGGTGGTGTACTACAACGTTTTGCTCAGGACTTCCTAGAAGCAAGCGCTTAAGGATTATATCCGACCGGTAAGTGCTGTTATTGGCTTCATAAAGTTCGTGGCTTTTGCTGCGAACTATATGAAGGGCAGCGCATATCGGTCTTATTAATAAATTATTTTCTAAATAGGCTCTGAGAAAACTCTTAATCACTTCTGCTGAGTAGGCTAGTCGCAATAGCGGTTAAACCGTAGCTGACGTTATTAAGATTTTTCTGAACCGTAGTGTTGAGTGATTATTAGCACCCGATAAGATAGGACAATTATATTATGTCGCAAGTACCTCAGATCAAAATTCCTGCTACTTATATTCGTGGTGGAACCAGTAAAGGTGTATTTTTCCGTCGTCAAGATCTTCCTGAAAGTGCTCAAGTAGCCGGAGCTGCACGCGATAATATTCTTTTGCGCGTTATTGGTAGCCCTGATCCATACGGCAAGCAAACCGATGGAATGGGTGGTGCTACGTCAAGCACAAGTAAAACCGTTATTCTGGATAAAAGTAGCCAGCCTGAACATGATGTCGATTATCTGTTTGGTCAGGTAGCGATTGATAGAGCTTTTGTAGATTGGAGTGGTAACTGCGGTAACCTCACAGCTGCCGTCGGTGCTTTCGCTATTAGCGGTGGTCTAGTTGATGCTGATCGTATCCCTGCTAATGGCGTGTGTGTCGTGCGAATTTGGCAGGCCAATATTAAGAAAACAATTATTGCTCATGTGCCTATCACTAATGGTGAAGTACAAGAGACGGGTGATTTTGAACTTGATGGTGTGACTTTTCCCGCAGCAGAAGTTCAGGTTGAATTTATGGACCCCGCTGACGGTGATGGTGCTATGTTTCCTACGGGTAACCTAGTTGATGATCTTGATGTGCCAGGTGTGGGTACTTTTAAAGCGACAATGATCAATGCGGGTATCCCTACAATTTTCCTTAATGCTGAAGAGATTGGTTACAACGGAACTGAGCTTCAAGAGGCGATTAATGGCGACCCTGTTGCGTTAGAGCGTTTTGAAACTATCCGAGCGTACGGTGCTGTGCGTATGGGGCTCATTAAAGATATCTCAGAAGCGGTTGCTCGCCAGCATACGCCAAAAGTCGCTTTTTGCGCACCGGCGCAAAACTATGTTTCCTCTAGTGGTAAGCAGGTTACCACTGACGATATTGATGTAGCTATTCGCGCACTTTCTATGGGTAAGTTGCATCATGCCATGATGGGTACCGCAGCCGTTGCTATAGGCACCGCTGCAGCTATTCCTGGAACTTTAGTTAATATTGCAGCGGGTGGCGGTGAGCGTCAGGCAGTGACGTTCGGCCATCCGTCTGGCACACTAAAAGTAGGCGCAGAAGCGGCGCAGGTTAATGGTGAGTGGACGGCAACGAAAGCAATCATGAGTCGTAGTGCTCGTGTGCTAATGGAAGGCTGGGTTCGCATTCCTGGAGACTCGTTCTAAGTTGTTTGCGTAACGTAAGAGTTGATACCTCGTTAATGTGAATGCTTAACTGATTCGTATTAACGAGAGTGAAATTGTATTTAATGATTTACCGTTTGAAGTAGGGATGTGGTAGATCTGACTGCCTATCAGGAAGGATCTGCTTCTGCTTCTTTGACCCCGTATGGTTTCCATACGGGGTTTTTTTATAGATCAAGATTTGGCTTTGCTGACCGTTGACGGTCCAGGCAGCAGCTTAGTGATAGTTTGTCTATCAATGGGCTGCTCTCCAATAAGCATTAAGCTCTCTTCAGCAAAACCGATACCGGCCTCGGTATAGAAGTTGAAAACATTATTAATGCCGGCTTTAATGAGTTGCTCGCGCTCATCCTGATAGCGTGCTATTGCCGCAATTTGCCCTTGATAATGGGCATTTCGTAGCTGGATAGTGATATTGCGGTCATCTTCAATAGAGGGCAGAGCCAATAGCACTAGCTTGATAGCAGAGGTGTCAAAACTTTCCCAAAGATCAGCATCTTCACCATCGCCAAAGAATACATTCATTCCTCGTAGTTGATACTCTTTAACGCGATTGCGATCGGCATCCATACCTACTACACGTTGATCCACCATATTTTGCAGTGCTTTAAATGCACTTTTACCTACACGCCCTAAACCTATAACAAGAATTTCTGCGTTAGGAGGCTGAATGAAAAGGTCCTCTTGTAAACGAGTCTTGCTTTCAAAGCGCTTAATTGTTTCTTTATATACGCGGTAAATTTGGTGAGCATGCCGGTAAAACAGGCTAGTAAGAATGAATGATAGAGAAACGGCTAGCGCGAGAATGACGAGCCATTCTTTGTTTAACCATCCTGATTCAACACTGAGGGCGGCTACAATGAGACCAAATTCACTGAAGTTACTCAGTGCTAAAGCCGATAAGAATGAGGTGCGGCCGCGTAGTTGTAAGCGAGAGAAGATAAAGAAAAACATAAGAAACTTTATCAGGATTAAACTCGAAATGAGTGCTGCCATGCCAAGCATTGACCAGTTTGGTAATGCCGTGAAGCCAATTGAAAGAAAGAAGCCAATCAAAAAGAGATCTTTGAAGCTTAATAGTGACTTTGTGAGCTCGCTGGCTTTAGAGTGATGGCTTAATAAAACACCAAATAATAGAGCGCCCAGGTCACCCTTAACACCGACTAGTGTGAATAGCTCATAGCCACCCAGCGCGAGAAAGAAACCCGTCAGGGGGAGCATTTCTCCATGACCTGCTCTGTTGAGCAATGCATCCAATAAAGGGCGGATGAATACCAGCCCAAATAACCCAAGAGCCCAAATGGAAGGGATTTTTCCGGTAGCGAAAACCAAGAATACAACCGCTGCAATATCTTGCATAACGAGTACGCCGATAGCGATTTGGCCGTGTCTGGTTTTCATCTCTCCACTTTCTTCTAAAAGCTTAATAATACAGACAGTGCTGCTAAAACTTAAAGCAAAGCCAAGTATCGCAGCGGTTTGTAAGTCCATATCCGAAAAATAAGGAAAGGCAACAATGGCTAGTAGCAGGGAAGATGAGCCAAATAGCAGCGTCCAAATGCCCATGTGAGATAGAGTACTGGCCCATATTTCTCGTTTTAGTAGATCAGAAACATGCAGCTTGAGGCCTATAGTAAATAGCATGAGTGTAATACCCAGATCGGCCAGGGCACTCAATGAATCTGTTGGTTCAACCCCTATAAAGTGCAGCACGAAACCGGCAAATAGAAAGCCAATAAGAGGGGGGAGAGAGATTAGTTTGACCGTTAAACCGCAAACAAAAGCAAACAAAATCCAGATAAAGTCCATAGTTCCCTACATTTTTTGATCAATGGGTTTGTGGAGCGCCGCACTATGATAAGATATTCCTTTTTAAATCATAGCCGTAACCGCCATATTATTATTGCATTTTTTCACTAGTTTTTGGCATATCCAGTGTTTTGAGGAACAAGCATGTTTAAGAAGCTGAGATCTATATTTTCATCCAGCGAAGAGGTACAAAAAGAAGTAACTGAAGTAGCTGAGAGTCAACAAAATTCTGTTGCCGGTGATGACGTAGAAGTAATATCTGATGTTGTTGAACAACAGACAGTAGAAAAAGATGCTCTAGCCGATGAGCAGGTAGATAAACCACAAGTGCATGAGGAAGTAGTTGCACCGGTAGTTGAAAATAACAGTGTTGCTGTAGAACCAGAACCAGAACCCGCTAAAAAGGGTATGTTTGCTCGGATGAAAGCGGGGTTAAGCCGCACAAAAGCAAACCTTTCAGAAAAATTAGGCAATCTGTTTCTCGGTAAGAAAGAGATTGATGATGAGCTATTAGAAGATATTGAAACGCTGCTTTTAACGGCAGACGTTGGCGTTGAAGCAACAACGGAAATTATAGGTCGCTTAACCGAGCGTGTAGAACGTAACCAACTAGCAGATGCTCAAGCGTTGCACGAGTCCTTGAAGCAAGAGTTAGCGGGTTTGTTAAGACAGGTTGAGCAACCGTTGGTAGTCGATGCTGATACTAAGCCTTACGTTATCTTAATGGTGGGCGTTAATGGTGTAGGTAAAACAACGACTATTGGAAAGCTGACTAAGCGTTTCCAGGCGCAAGGGAAATCGGTCATGTTGGCTGCTGGCGATACGTTCCGTGCGGCGGCAGTTGAGCAGTTGCAAGTATGGGGTGACCGTAATAATGTGCCTGTGGTTGCCCAGCATACCGGTGCTGATTCTGCTTCAGTCCTATTTGATGCATTAGAGTCTGCCCAAACAAAGAATATCGATGTATTGATTGCTGATACAGCCGGTCGTTTACAGAACAAAGACCATCTCATGCAAGAGCTTGAAAAAGTTGTGCGCGTTATGCGTAAAAAAGATATATCGGCCCCGCATGAGGTTATGTTGGTGCTAGACGCTGGGACGGGTCAAAACGCCATGAGTCAGGCTCGCATATTCAAAGACGCTGTAGGTGTTACGGGTATTACACTGACTAAGTTGGATGGAACAGCAAAAGGTGGAATCATTTTTGCTATCGCCAAGCAATTGGAATTGCCTATTCGCTTTATCGGTGTGGGTGAGCAGATAGATGATTTACGTCCCTTTGTTGCTGAAGAGTTTGTTGCTGCGTTGTTTGAAGAGTAATTAGATATTTGTCGGCCAAGTGTCGCTCATTATTAAACTATGGTTAACGGTATTGGTATTTATAAAGATGTACTGTATATTTATCCATGTTTTTAACTGGATGAGAAAATAGCTTTGATAGGGCGACTCAAGGGTGAAGTAATCGAAAAGCAGCCACCACAGCTGCTTGTTGATGTGCAAGGTGTAGGTTACGAAGTAGAAGCCTCCATGAACACGTTTTTTCGTTTGCCAGAAATGGGGCAGCAGGTTGTGCTTTATACGCACTTTGTCGTGCGAGAAGATGCCCAGCTACTCTATGGCTTTATTGATAAAAAAGAGCGCAGTTTGTTTCGTTCTTTAATCAAGGCGAACGGTGTTGGGCCAAAAATGGCGATCTCTATTCTTTCAGGGATGACTACAGAAGAGTTTATCGGTTGCCTGCAGCGTGAAGACGCCGCCGCGTTAACTCGTATCCCAGGTGTCGGTAAAAAAACTGCCGAACGTCTTATCGTAGAGTTAAAAGACAAGCTTAAAAGCCTTCAACAAGATGAGCCTGCAGACTTTCAGCTTACCGGTAATGATTTGCCTGATATGGCACAACACATGGCCGGTTACAGAGAAGAAGCTGAAAGTGCTTTGATTTCCCTAGGGTATAAGCCTGTGCAAGCAACGAAAGCAGTAGCGCAAGCGGAACAAAAGCTAGGTGCAGATGTTAGCAGTGAAGAGCTTATTCGTCTGGCGCTTAAATCGATGATATCAGGCTGATCTGCTACGCTTTACTAGGTAAATAGTTAGTTGATGTGTGCTGTTCTTTATTTGTCCTACCTATGAGGCATGTGTTGTGATCGAAGCAGATCGTTTTATCTCTTCTGTAAGTGCTCCGGTCGAAGAGCAGCATGATCGAGCAATCCGTCCTAAAACATTGGCGGACTATACTGGGCAGCCCGTTGTAAAAGAGCAGATGGAAATTTTTATCCATGCAGCTAGGCAGCGCAAAGAAGCTCTCGATCATACTTTGATTTTTGGACCGCCAGGTCTTGGTAAAACAACGCTGGCAAATATCATTGCACATGAAATGGGCGGCGATATTAAAACAACGTCTGGCCCTATTATTGAAAAAGCCGGTGATTTGGCTGCTCTACTCACAAACCTTGAAGCTGGCGACATCCTTTTTATTGATGAGATTCATCGTCTTAGCTCTAATGTTGAAGAAATACTCTATCCTGCAATGGAAGATTACCAACTAGATATTATGATTGGTGAAGGCCCTTCTGCACGCTCTATTAAACTGGATTTACCCCCGTTTACGTTAGTCGGAGCGACTACTCGTGCAGGCTCTTTAACTTCGCCGCTACGTGATCGCTTTGGAATAGTGCAACGCTTAGAGTTTTATAATATTGAAGATTTAACACAAATTATTCTTCGTTCTGCTCAATTGTCAGGATCTAAAATTGATGAGCAGGGCGCTAAAGAAGTAGCAAAGCGTAGCAGAGGAACGCCGCGTATCGCTAACCGTTTGCTTCGTCGTGCACGTGATTATGCCGAAGTTAAAGGTGACGGTGTGATTACACTGGATATAGCAAATCTTGCGTTAAACATGCTTAGTGTTGATGAGCGTGGCTTTGACCATATGGATCGACGCCTATTGTTAGTGATGATTGAGAAATTTGGTGGTGGTCCTGTTGGAATTGATAGTCTTGCTGCTGCGATCAGTGAGGAGCGCGATACAATCGAAGATGTTCTAGAGCCGTATCTTATTCAGCAAGGCTACATTATGAGAACATCAAGAGGTCGAGTGGTCACTGATCACGCCTATTTACACTTTGGTATTGATAAGCCTGACGAAGATCAATAACCCCTACAAAAATAGTGTGTTTTACT
The DNA here is from genome assembly GCA_034110685.1 of Neptunomonas sp. Lineage (GTDB taxonomy): Bacteria > Pseudomonadota > Gammaproteobacteria > Pseudomonadales > Balneatricaceae > Neptunomonas. The sequence continues at coordinate 10,337 of JAWUYS010000109.1, read as the reverse complement.
CTCTTTATAATTAGATAAGTGTGCCAGCAGTTTTTATTACTGTGATCGCACCAACAATAAGAGAGTAAGCGTCATGTCATCCCTATTAAACTCCTTTCAAGTCGATGCGATTAAATCTGAACTATTAACATTATTGGATCACCTGCGTGAAGATGTTGATCATGAGCTACAGGATCAGCAAGGAGAAAGGGTGCATGAGGCTATGAGAGAAGCCCATGATATGGGGGATGAAGCTTCAGCCGACCTAGAAGCTACTATCAATAAAACGAATATGTCTCGACACCTTGGCGAAATTCAAGAGTGTCAGGATGCGCTGCAGCGTTTAGCGAATGGTAGTTATGGGTTATGCCTAGGTTGTGGTGAGGAGATAGAATTAAATCGTTTAAAGGCTAATCCCGTGTCTGCTCGGTGTTTATCTTGTCAATCAAAAGAGGAGCACGACCAGCATGAAGGGAATCACGCTTCTTTGTAAACGTTAATAACTTTTCGTGAGTTAGGTGCAAACCAAGGCTTAATTGAAGAAAATAACCCCCTCATTTTGAATGCCCTTCTTGTATAAATCTGCGTGCCTGCTATTGTTGCGTTTTTGCGATAAATACCAATGTAGCTGTATTAATTTACGTGTGTTGGTTTGTTAGGGTGAACTTTTCAAACGTGTAGCTATCACAGCATGAACAAGTTCCCGCCAGGCTTTGTTTTGAACAATTAATTATCATTTATTATTCCTGTTAACCTGCAAACGGTTAATAGACTTGTCTCGGAGAAAATGTAGTGGGCGAACAGTTGTCGATCTGGAGTCTTGTTGTCAATGCCAGCGCAGTCGTGCAGGTAGTCATGGCTATTCTAGTACTTGCCTCTTTTATATCCTGGGTGATGATTTTTCAACGCTTTGCTGTCATTCGCAAAACTACTACAGCACTGCGCAGTTTTGAAGATCGCTTTTGGTCTGGAATAGATTTAGGGCAACTTTATCGAGAGATAACGGATTCAACCGCTAAGATTAGTGGTGCTGAAACTATTTTTTGTGCGGGCATTAAAGAATATACAAGAATGACACAGCAAAAGAATTACGATCCAGATGCTGTGATGGATGGCGTTCAACGGAGTATGCGTGTTGCTTTAGCGCGAGAAGAGGAAAAGTTAGATCAAAACTTACCTTTTTTGGCTACCGTCGGCTCTACCAGTCCATATATAGGTTTATTTGGTACGGTCTGGGGCATTATGAATTCATTTCGTGGCCTTGCAAATGTGCATCAAGCGACACTTGCATCGGTAGCACCAGGTATATCCGAAGCGCTTGTAGCAACAGCGATTGGTTTATTTGCGGCGATACCGGCAGTTATTGCTTATAACCGCTTTTCGGCCAAATCAGAATGGTTGATGAATAACTACGAGAACTTTGCAGATGAGTTTTCTAGTATTTTACACCGTCGTATTCATTCGCCTATTTAATGGTTAAATACGATGATTAGACGGAAAAAGAATAAGCGTAAGCTTAATGCAGACATCAATGTGGTTCCTTATATTGATGTCATGATGGTGCTGTTAGTGATTTTTATGGTGACAGCGCCGATGTTAACGCAAGGTGTCAGCGTGGAGCTTCCTCAAGCGACGGCTGAGCCCGTTGATGCTCAGGACCAGGAGCCTGTCATCGTTACTGTCGATAAGGATGGTCTGTATTATATCAATATAGGCGGCTCCGAAACCGAGGCAATCAGTAGCGAAGAAGTATCATCACGTGTTCAAAAAATCATGAGTGTTAATCCAAAACAGCTATTGCTGGTTCGGGGCGACAAAAACGTCTACTACGACAAGGTCGTGACCTTGATGTCCCTGATGCAGCAATCAGGTGCGAGTAGTGTTGGCTTGGTCACTGAGTAGATTATCGCGTGGGTATAGCTAGTTACATTATTCCAATACTGTTTGCGCTGATTTTGCACGGCGGGTTGTTACTATTGTTGATTCCACATTGGTTTCAGCAAGAGGACCCTCACCGTCGAACGCCTCGCCATATTCAGGCGCAAATGATTGACTTAAAAGCTTTAAGTAATCAGGAAAACTTACAAAAAAAGTTTCAGAAAGATCAGCTAAAAAAAGCTGAGCAAGAAAAGAAGCGCGAGAAAGTTGAGCAAGAGCGTCAAGAAGAGCTTAAGCAGCAGCAGCGCGAGTTGGAACAGAAAAAACAACAGAAGCTTGAGCAGCAGGCAGAAAAACTGCAGCAAGAGAAAGAGATAAAACAAAAGGCAATAGCTGAGCAGCAGCGTAAAGAAACGCAAGCCAAGAAGATAGCCAAGTTAAAAGAACAGAAGGCTAATGAGCTTGCTCGGAAAATTGCTGCTGAAAAAGAACAGAAAAAAGAGTTAAAAAAGAAAGAAGAAAAGAAAAAGCTAGAAGCTAAAAAGCGTGCTGCCGCCAAGAAAAAAATTGAAGCTGAGAAAAAGCGAAAAGCAACAGAGGCTAAGAAAAAAGCCACTGCTGAAAAAAAGCGAAAAGCAGATAAGTTAAAGCGAGAAGAAGCAAAACGCAAAGCCCAAGAAGAGAAAAAGCAGCAAGAATCAGCACGATTGGCTGCTGAAAACGCGGCTAAACGTAAAGCGGCAGCTGCGGAGCGCGCCAATAAAATGCGAGCCGAGATTAGTGGGTATATTCAAGCTCTGATAGAGCGAAACTGGAGATACCCGAGTAATACTCGTAATGGCATGAAGGCTAAAGTGCTAATACGCTTGTTTCCCTCAGGGGAGGTCGATAGTGTGGAAGTACTCCAAAGCAGCGGTGATGCAGCTTTTGATAAGTCGGCCGAAAAAGCGGTACTAAGAGTCGGTAAGTTTCCTCGTGTTAGAGAAGTCGACCCGCTCTTTTTTGAAAGAGAATTACGTCGAGTTATTATTGAATTCCGGCCAGAAGGATTAAGGTGGTAAACATGGTTAAACAAGTATTGGTAGGTGTTGTATTACTACTATCGGCATTAGTAGTTCGTGCAGAGTTGGTTATTGAAGTTACTCAAGGTGTTGATGCACCAACACCGGTAGCCGTTGTTCCTTTTGGTTGGGATGGTGAGCTGTTGAGTGATGATATCGCGCAAATTGTATCTGATGATTTAGGTCGTAGCGGCTTTTTCAGTATGATGAAACGCGAGAATATGCTGAGTACGCCGCGTAGCAAGGAGCAAATTTTCTTTCGTGATTGGCGCGTTTCAGGAAGTGACTATCTTGTTGTTGGCCGCCTTTTACCGGCAGATAATGGCCAAATTACAGCCACCGTTGAACTTTATGATGTGCTTAAGGAGCAGCTGGTGTGGTCTGAAACCGTTAATGGTAATTCAGCCAACTTAAGAGATGTAGCGCACTATATCGCCGATCAGGTTTTCCAGCAATTAACCGGCATTAAAGGCGCATTTTCAACACGCGTTGTTTATGTGACCGCAGAAATGCTGGGTAAAAATAACTATCGTTATCGTTTGCAGATGGCAGACTCAGACGGTGCCCGACCACGCACCATACTTGAATCTAAAGAGCCTATTCTATCGCCGACTTGGTCGAAGGATGGCAGTAAGTTAGCGTATGTTTCATTTGAAAGTACTCGTCCTTCTATCTATGTGCAGCATTTAGCTACGGGCCAGCGCCAGAGAATTCAGTCATTTAAGGGACTAAACGGAGCTCCTGCGTGGTCACCTAATGGTGATAAGCTTGCGCTAGTGCTCTCAAAAGACGGCAACCCTGAAATCTATGTGCTGACACTGGCAACGGGCCAATTGGATCGAGTTACACGCCATTACGGCATTGATACAGAACCGACTTGGGCGCCAGATGGTGAATCTTTACTGTTTACCTCTGATCGTGGTGGGATGCCGCAGATATATTCTCTGCACTTGCCTACAAGAGATCTAAAGCGCTTAACGTTTGAGGGCAAATATAATAGCCGTGGTCGCTTAACACAGGATGGTCGATTTTTAACAATGGTTCATCAGGACTCATCAGGTTTTCATATCGCGGTCCAAGACTTAAAAACAGGCCGACTAGATATCTTAACCAGCACTGGGTTGGATGAGTCTCCGACGATTGCGCCTAACGGAAGCATTATACTTTATGCGACGAAAAAAGGTGGGCGTGGAGTGTTAGCGGGAGTCTCACTTGATGGACGTGTTCGTTTTACCATGCCGAATACGCGTGGTGATGTGAGAGAGCCTGCATGGTCTCCTTATTTGCAATAATTTTTTGTTACCCATAAATTAGTAGTGATAAAACTACGGGCCTTGTTGTAGATCAGGGTCATTAAACTTTTTCAGGAGTTACTATGCGCGTTTCCAATGCTGCAAAAGCAATATCTTTAGCGTTATCTGTTGCCTGGGTTGTGGGTTGTAGTTCGCCAAGTACCCTAACTGATGATAGCGGTTCGTCTTCAACGGACAATGGTTCTGCGACTACTTATGGGTCTGGGTCTGGTTCAGGCGTAAATGGTTCCGGTGTTGGCGGCTCTGTCGATGTAGCCAACCTGCAAACTGTTTTCTATTTTGACTTTGATGCGTCATCGGTACGTAGTGATAGTATTGCGGACTTAGAAGCGCATGCTCAGTATTTAGCCACTCATCCGACAGCTTTTGTGCGTTTAGAAGGCCATGCTGATGAGCGCGGAACACGTGAATATAATATGGCACTAGCTGAGCGTCGTGCGAAATCTGTTGAGCGTTTTTTATCGATTAATGGTGTAAGTGGTGCGCAGGTTGAGTCTATTAGCTATGGCGAAGAGAAACCGGCTGTTATGGGCTCTGCTGAAGGTTCGTTGTCACAGAACCGTCGTGTTGAACTGAAATACGAAGCGCGCTAATGAAATTGATATTCCCAAAAAGAATATCTGTCGGCTTGTTCGCCACTGTGTTTGCGGTGGCTACGCAAGCTGCACAGGTTGTCCCGGTTATTGAAATTAATCAGGGTGGTGCATCTTCTAACAACTATGCGTTGTCACAAAACAGCCAGTTGATTATTACTATTCAACAGTTGCAAGATGAAGTGCGTGGCTTGCGCGGTAAGTTAGAGTCTCAAGAATACCGTTTTAAGCGCATGGAAGCGTCTCAAAAAGAGCGTTATCGAGATCTTGATCGTAGACTAAGCCTTATTTTGCAAAGTCAGATGCAAGGTGAAGGTGATTCGGGCATGCCCTCAGGTGATGTTCCTGAGGAGGGTGTTTCTAAAGGGGCACCACTTAATGCAACAGGTGTTGTAGATAAGCCTGCATCTGAACTAGTTCAGCCAGTTGTTAAAGATCTGCCAAAGCCGCTAGAAAAAACGCCAAACATAAATGATCAAGGTGACTATCAAGCGGCCTTTAAGCTGGTTCGAGAGCGTGATTTTAATGGTGCTGCCGAGAGCTTTTCTCGCTTTTTAACAGACTACCCTGATAGCCCTCGCGTACCCAATGCGCATTATTGGTTGGGTGAGATCTATCTGGCTCAAGGTAAGCATCCTCTTTCTGAAGAGGCTTTTTTACGTGTAGCAGATGAATATAGCCAATCACGTAAAGCGCCTGATGCTTTGTATAAATTAGGGATTCTTTATAAGCAGCAGGGTGATCTTAAAAAATCCATGACGTTTATGTCGCGAGTAGTGACAGAATACCCTGAAACTTCAGCTGCCCAGTTGGCTGAAAGTGCGTTAAACCAATAAAAGTAGGAATAGAATTGTTATGAGTAAGCCTGCACCTAAGGCTGTTGTGCTGTTATCCGGTGGCCTTGATTCGGCTACCGCGTTAGCCATGGCGAAGAGCGAAGGTTTTCAATGCTATGTGTTGAGTTTTGACTATGGTCAGCGCTCGCTGACTGAATTAAATGCGGCTCGTCGTATTGTTGAGCAATTAAAAATTGCTGAGCATCGTATTATTCGTCTCCACCTAGAAGATTTTGGTGGTTCAGCGTTGACCGACCATAATATCGATGTGCCTGACCATGAAACTGGTGGGATTCCTGTTACGTATGTGCCTGCACGTAATACAGTCTTCTTGTCACTGGCGTTAGGTTGGGCTGAAGTACTAGAAGCTGATGCTATCTTCATTGGTGTTAATGCCGTCGACTATTCAGGTTACCCAGATTGTCGTCCTGAGTTTATTGATGCGTTTGAAAAAATGGCAAACTTGGCAACTAAAACAGGTGTTTCTGGCCAAGGTATCACCATTAATACGCCACTTATGAATATGACTAAGTCGGATATTATTCGTGAAGGTATGGCGCTAGGTATCAACTACGCAGATACTATTTCTTGTTATCAAGCTGATGATGACGGGCTTGCCTGCGGTGTTTGTGATAGTTGTCGTTTGCGTGCAAAGGGTTTCGAAGACGCAGGTATTACTGATCCAACACGTTATATTGGTGCCTGAAATTAGGCGAACATCATTATAAAAGATGTCTTCTAGTACTTACTGTGGCGTGAAAATAACCGCGTCATAGTGTACTCTATCTTCCCCCTTTATTTTTTACTGGCGATATCTGACTATGTTGAGTAAGAAGGACATTTCGGATCGTATTCTGGTTCAGGAACACTTTGCGCAGGAACATCTGCCAAGTGAAATGGAGCAGGCTGAAATCGACCGCTACAAATCACGTATTAAAACATTGCTTAAAGAGAAGAATGCCTGCTTGGTAGCTCATTACTATACCGATGCTGTCGTTCAGGAAATCACCGAAGAAACCGGTGGTTGTATTTCTGATTCGCTTGAAATGGCTCGTTTTGGTACACAACGCCCGGAACAAACACTCGTGGTAGCTGGTGTTCGTTTCATGGGTGAAACAGCTAAAATTCTTAATCCTGAAAAGCGCGTTCTAATGCCTACGCTGGAAGCGACTTGCTCTTTGGATATTGGTTGTCCAATCGAAGAGTTCTCGGCATTTTGTGACCAACATCCAGACCATGAAGTGGTTGTGTATGCCAATACCTCCGCGGCGGTAAAAGCACGTGCTGATTGGGTGGTGAGTTGTAGTATTGCAGTTAATGTTGCTGAACATCTTGAAGAGCAGTGTAAAAAAATCATCTGGGCACCTGATAAGCATCTTGGTGAATATGTACAAAAGCAAACCGGCATTGAGATGTTGATGTGGGACGGCTCATGTATTGTTCATGAAGAGTTTAAGGCCAAGGGTATCCTTGAGCTGAAAAGCGTTTATCCAGAAGCAGCAGTGCTAGTGCATCCGGAATCACCTGATGCTGTTGTAGAAATTGCTGATGTAGTCGGTTCGACAACACAGTTAATTAAGGCTGCATCTGAGCTGCCTAATGAAACATTCATTGTTGCGACCGATCGCGGTATTTTTTATAAAATGCGTCAAGCGGCTCCCGGTAAGACTTTCTTAGAAGCCCCTACTGGCGGAAGTGGTGCAATGTGCCGTAGTTGTGCGCATTGCCCTTGGATGGCCATGAACGGGCTCGAAAATATTATCTCTGCACTTGAAACAGGTGAAGGGGAAGTATTAGTGGATGAGTCATTGATTGAGGATGCTCGTCGTCCTTTGCAGCGTATGTTAGATTTTTCTAATAGCCTGAATAAATAGAAAGATATCGCTCGCTCAGGTGCCAGCCTGAGTGAGTGAACATTATCGCTTTTCGTTTTTAACGTCTCCGCTATACCGAACGCCTAATATATTCTGCTTAAAGTGACATGATATGTCGCATAATATCCCTGTACGCTTTTGTGAAATCACTGTTTATTCAAGGAATGGAGCTCATTAAATATGCCCACTATATCTTGGTTGTCACTGTCATGGTGTGCGCTTCCTGTTCTGATGATTTGTGGTATTTATCTATATTGGCAAGGTAAGCCGTCTGAAATACTCTTGTCCAGTGCAAGGATGACACTACAGTTGATAGGTGTAGGCTACATTCTAGTCGCTCTGTTTGGTAACCCATCTATATGGCTTACTTTAGGGGTATTAGTGGTCATGATTACTGCGGCTGCCTGGATTGCTATTCGCCCCGTTAGGCATCATAAAGGTTTTTTAAAGCCCGCTTTTATCGCTTTAGGGCTTGCGGTTACTTTGCATTTATTAATAACGCTGAAGCTGGTACTGGATGTTGATGTTTGGTATGAGCCCCGTGTAATGATACCGCTGGCGGGTATGTATTTTGCTAATACCATGAATGCGATCAGCTTGGCTGCAGAGCGATATCATGCAGAGCTACATGAAGGTAAAGATGAAAAGCAGGCAAGATTAAATGCTTTTCATGCGGCTATGATTCCGCAGATCAATGGTCTGCTTGCTGTGGGCCTCGTTGCTTTACCGGGTATGATGACGGGGCAAATCCTTTCGGGCGTATCGCCTCTTATTGCCGTGCGCTACCAGATTATGATTATGACTATGATTCTGGGGACCAGTGGTATGGGAGCGGCAACGATGTTGTGGTTGTTAGGTCGCCGATTTCGTACGGCGCCAGTAGTGATCGCAGAGAGTAAACAGTGAGCTGCCGTAAGCATGGTTAGTAATAAGTGTGATGTAATACGAGAGTGCGTTAAAAAATGACAGTAAGCATTAGAGCAAAAATACTCTGTACTACTGTCATTTTTATAGAGTGCTTGTTATTACGAAATAGTGCCTTCAATCGGCGAAGAGGCGCTGGCATATGCTTTACGAGGCATTCGCCCTGCTAAGTAACCTTCACGGCCACACTCCACGGCTTTGCGCATAGCTTGAGCCATTAATACGGGTTGTTGGGCGTGAGCTACTGCGCTGTTCATCAACACTCCTGCACAGCCTAACTCCATGGCTAGGGTTGCATCAGAAGGCGTACCTACACCTGCATCCACAATAATGGGTACCTGAGCATTTTCAAGAATAAGTTTGATATTGTGAGGGTTGCTAATACCAAGCCCAGAGCCAATGGGAGCACCTAGTGGCATAACAGCAACGCAGCCCATATCTTCTAATCGCTTCGCTATCAGTGGGTCATCACTGGTGTAAACCATAACCTTGAAACCATCATTAATTAAAATTTCAGCGGCTTTAAGTGTTTCGGTTACATTGGGATATAAAGTTTTTTCATCACCGAGGACTTCGAGCTTAACAAGGTCGTGTCCACCGAGTAGCTCTCTGGCTAAGCGACAGGTGCGTACGGCTTCTTCTGCTGTATAACAAAAGGCAGTGTTTGGCAGTATGCAGTATTTTTCTGGTGAGATTACATCCAATAAGTTGGGTTCATTTGGGTTCTGTCCAATATTGGTTCGACGCAAAGCAAGAGTGACTATTTCTGCGCCACTTGTTTCAATTGCCAGGCGTGTTTCTTCCATATCTTTGTACTTGCCGGTACCAATCATAAGCCGTGATGTGAAGGTGCGGTCTGCAACAATAAATGGATCATTCAAAATGATATCGGGTGTCATACAGGTTTCCTATAAGTCGCTAAGCTAATGAATTGAAGATCATTTTTTGGCTAGCCGCCACCGATGGCCCGTACAATTTCAACTTGGTCACCTTCACGAATACGTGTGGTTTGATGCAAACTTTGAGGGATGATTTCTCGATTAACTTCAACAGCAATTCGCTTCTCACCTAGGTGAAGTGATTCTAGTAATTGTTTCAAATTATCTGTGCTGTAGAGCTGCATTGTTTCGCCGTTAACCGTAAGCCGAATCATTTTATTTTCCTTCTAATTCACACCAGAACAATAGATATGTTCAGTTATTTTTATGCTGCAATAGTCGGAAAAGTACCGTGAATCTAGAAGGGCCAAAGTGTTTTGAATCGTGAGTCCAGACTCTTGTCTTTGTGCTTGAATGAAGATTTAAAGAGTGTATTTAATACGCTGGTATCATTATCGTGAAAGATCTGGTTCTAACTCACTTTCATGCTTGGACAGTAATTTAAACGACATTGGTAGGCCGGGCGGGGTGCTTTTTTATAGGTGTTAAACCTTAAGTGTAAGTACGTTAACGCGCTTCAGTCTTTATAAAAACGACAGAAGTTAGGAGCAAGAGCTCCTGCCTCAGTATAAAAATAACAGTATTTCAGAGGAAGTGAGTATGACTTACAACGCTAACGAATTTGATGCAAAAGAAGTGGTTGGTAATGACCGTAAACATATCTGGCATCATCTAACGCAACATAAACCATTCGAAGAAGCTGATCCGATGGTTATTGTTAAAGGCGAAGGCATGCGTGTTTGGGATGCTAAAGGTAATGAATATCTGGATGCAGTATCTGGCGCAGTATGGACAGTCAATGTTGGCTACGGTCGTACTGAAATCGCTGATGCCGTGCGTGACCAGCTGGTTACCCTTAACTATTTTGCTCAAACTGCGGGTAACGTACCTGCTGCACAGTTTGCAGAAAAACTAATTGCTAAAATGCCAGGCATGAGCCG
>JAWUYS010000108.1:0-7610 GCA_034110685.1 Neptunomonas sp. | reverse complement strand
ATGAGTTTCTTCTTTGTGTGGGGGCCTCGTATTAAAATTGTTTGGGCTCAAGAGTTAGCGGTTTTTTTTGAGGCACTTTGAATCAATGCGCGTAAGGGCCCACTCTCTTTTTACTTGAAAGATAACAGTGCAATTCTGACGGCCTTTTTGATTGCCCTAGCACTTCCCCCTTTTGCACCATGGTGGTTAACAGCCGTTGCCGTGTTCGTTGCTATTGTTATCGCCAAACAACTCTATGGTGGCATTGGGCAAAACCCCTTCAATCCAGCCATGGTTGCTTATGCGCTGGTGCTGATATCATTTCCTGTCGAAATGACCCGCTGGACAGCTCCTTTTATGCTGTATGGCGAAGGCTGGAATATATTAGCCTTCACTGACACCTTCTCACTGATTTTTGGTAGCTGGACTGAGCATGCCGATGCCTTTACTTCTGCTACCCCACTTGATGAGATGCGCCATCGCGGCGGGCTCACAACGGAAGAAGCCTGGAGAGCATCAGACGTGCTTGCCAATGTTGGTGCATGGCACGCAGTGAGCGCAGCCTATGCAATGGGCGGTGTTCTGTTACTTTATAAAAAGATTTTTTCTTGGCACACTCCCGCCGCTTTTTTATTATCTTTAGGCGGCATAGCAACCTTCTTTTATATCATCTCACCTGACACCTACGCTGACCCGTTCTTCCACTTACCTGTAGGCGGAACCATGCTTGGAGCATTCTTTATAGCAACCGACCCAGTATCATCGGCCACGAGCAATAAGGGAAAAGTCTGGTTTGGTATCGGTATTGGCAGCTTGATCTATATTATTCGTACCTGGGGTAATTACCCGGATGCTGTAGCATTTAGCATCTTACTCATGAATCTTGCAGCACCTTTTATAGATCAATACACACAACCACGCTCTTATGGCCATAAAGCGCCCAAACGTGGTATGAAGGAGAAAGCTTGATGGAACTCCTGACTTCACTGCGAAAAAATACGGTGGGCATATCTATCTTTGCCATTGTGACCGCCGGGCTTATTGCTATTACTCAAGTCTCTACTAAAGAGCGGATTATTGAGAACGAGCGAGCACAACAAGCAAAAGCGCTATATGAAATAATCTCACGCGACAGTATCGACAATGACCTTCTGCAAGATATTGTTACCATTGAAGCACCAGAGCTTGGTTACCCGCTTGCAACAATTTACCAAGCCAAGCGTAACAACCAAGTGAAAGCTGTTATTGTTCCGGTGATATCTCCTGATGGTTATTCTGGTGATATAACCTTAATTGTCGGCATCAATGCAGATAACTCAGTAGCTGGCGTGCGCGTGCTATCCCATAAAGAGACGCCAGGGCTAGGTGATAAAGTCGATCTTAGAAAATCTAATTGGATCATGGGCTTTAACCAAAAAAGCATGACAAGCTCAAACGATTCAAACTGGGCCGTCAAAAAAGATGGAGGCCAATTTGATCAATTCACTGGGGCAACTATCACGCCACGTGCCGTCGTTAATGCTGTCGCCCAAGCGCTACGTTTTTTCAAACAAAACCGTGACCTACTGTTAAGCCCAAAGCCTGTAAAGGAGGCTCCATGAGCATCGATTATCGCAAAATCACGCTAGATGGGCTTTGGCACAACAACCCTGCTTTAGTGCAACTGTTAGGTTTATGCCCACTACTGGCTGTAACCGCCTCCGTTGTTAACTCAATCAGCTTAGGCATTGCCAGCACGCTGGTGTTGATTGGCTCTAACTTAACTATTTCTACATTCAGAAAGTTTGTACCCGACGCGGTGCGACTGCCTGTTTTTGTAATGATCATCGCCTCTTTTGTTACCTGTATCGAGCTACTGATGCAGGCCGTCACTTATGAGCTGTATCAAATACTGGGCATCTTCATCCCCTTGATCGTAACTAACTGCGTCATCATGGGACGCGCTGATGCATTTGCATCAAAAAACCCTGTATCGGCATCATTACTAGATGGCGCAATGATGGGAGTCGGCTTCACTATCGTATTAGTTATACTGGGCGGCCTACGTGAAGCACTTGGCTCAGGAACGCTGTTTGCTGACATGCACCTTCTGTTTGGTCCCATGGCAGAAAACTGGACGATCACTCTTATAGAAGATTACAAAGGCTTCCTCTTCGCAATTTTACCCCCAGGCGCATTTGTTGGGTTAGGGCTACTCATTGCACTGAAAAACATTATTGATAAACGCCTTAAAGATCGCCAATTAGCTAATGCTCCGATCAATGACCTAGACTCTGGCACTAAACGCGTACGCGTCACAGGACTTATCAGCTAGCTGGTGAATACGCTGCCCTTACCCTTTGACTCACTTGTTGACTCAAAGGGTAAGCAAACACACGATGATCACCCTAGCGCTTTCTCTTCTGCGCCCTCTACAAGTTACTATCTTCTGCTAAACATCACCAACTAACCGCTTTCGACCAACCTTCCTCACTAACATTTATCAGCTAACTCTCGAGCACATACCTTAAACACTCTATATCCAGTATTACTGACAACACCTTAGTGCTGAAGAAGCGCACCAGAACATTTTATTTTTCTCCTAAGGTCGCTAATATAGCTAACTCTCTTACAGAACAGATATTTTCATGAATAAAGTAATACGACACGAAATTTTTACACGCTGGCGCAACGATAATCCAAACCCGAGAACCGAGCTCGAATACAGCACGCCGTTTGAATTACTGATAGCTGTTTTACTTTCAGCACAATCCACAGATGTGGGTGTTAATAAAGCGACGCGTAGACTCTACCCTGTCGCTAATACCCCACAAGCAATTATTGATCTTGGCATAGATAAACTAAAGAGCTATGTCAAAACTATTGGTCTGTATAACACCAAGGCCGAGAATATTATCAAAACATGCAATATGCTTGTTGAACTACATAACTCCATTATTCCAGATGACAGAGAAGCGCTTGAGGCCTTGCCAGGTGTAGGTAGGAAAACAGCCAACGTTGTCTTAAACACTGCTTTTGGCCACCCTGTTATGGCGGTTGATACACACATCTTCAGAGTCGGGAATCGCACTAAAATAGCGCCTGGAAAAAATGTACTGGACGTTGAAAAGAAGCTACTTAAAGTCATCCCTAAAGAGTTTTTAGTTGATGCCCATCACTGGATGATTTTACATGGCAGGTATGTGTGCACTGCACGCAAGCCAAAATGCGGAAGCTGCTTGATTGAAGACTTATGTGAATTCAAAGAAAAAACTGAAATTGACAGTTATTAATAAAAATCAGCAACCTTCTAACATGAAAAGTTACCCACAAAATCTGTGGATAATTCTGTGGAAATGTTTTGAGTAGATACCTACAAGGCCCGTCATACCTCACTCCATGTTAAATTGTCCGAATTTCACACAAAAAGAAAATATCAAGTAAAAACAATAGGTTATATTTTACAATAGGTAAATATCAATTTCATATGTTGTTTTTCCAATTAATTCTCACCAGCAGAACCAGCATGTGGATGATATAAAAAAAGAGCACAAATAGTTCGACTATTTATAGTGTTTTTTGCTGATATCGGTTATGCAGTGAATAAAATCGTAACGCCCCTCTCTTGCAAGCAATTGATCACTGAAAGAGAGGAGGTAATATAAGGAAGGGGTCTATAGACGCGTCTATCAAGACTCGGGGATTTCTATCTCTATATGTGTTTTAGGAACACAACAACAAGTCAAGATTTCACCCTCATCCATGTCAAGCAAGGTTTCTCGAACGTACTCAACTTCACCATCAATCAATCGAACCTTACAACACCCACAATAGCCACCTCGACAATTGTATGGCGCTGGAATTTCTTGAACTTCCAACGCATCCAGCAAAGTCGATTCATACTGATAATAAAAAGTATGAAAATGATTAACTTTGATTCTAGGAATGGCCATTGCTTATTCCTTACAGGTCGAAATCATCGAAGTCAGAATCGTCGACTTGGTTATCAATTTGGCCCACCAGATAAGAGCTAATCTCAGACTCTTGTGGTGCAACCTGAACGTTGTCACTACTTAACCAAGCATTCATCCACGGCAATGGGTTTTGTGTTGCAGGGAACATATCCTCAAACCCTAGCGCACGCATACGCACATTGGTAATGTACTCAACATAATCACTCAAAATCTTTGCATTCAAGCCAATCATAGAACCATCGCGGAACAAGTAAGTTGACCACTCTTTCTCTTGTTGCGCAGCTTCGGCAAAGATAGCGATCGCTTCATCTTTACACTCTACAGCAATCTCTTTAAATTCCGGATCATCAGCGCCTGAAGCTAGAATATTCAAAATATGCTGTGTGCCGGTTAAATGTAATGCTTCATCACGTGCAATCAATTTAATGATCTTAGCATTACCTTCCATAATGGCACGTTCTGCAAACGCAAATGAGCAGGCGAAACTAACATAGAAACGAATAGCTTCCAGTACATTGACTGAAACCATGGTTAAATACAGCTTCTTCTTCAAGTTACGCATAGTGACATCAAAGGTTTTACCAGCAATAACATGCTGACCTACACCATGAACAGAAAATACACTCGTCAGCTCTATTAGCTCGTCATACAAGCGTGTAACAGCTTCCGCACGCTTAACTATTTCTTCATTCGTCACAATCTGATCAAACACTTCAGAAGGCTCAGTAATGATATTCCTAATAATATGAGTGTACGAACGGCTATGAATAGTCTCACTGAAAGCCCAGGTTTCGAACCAAGTTTCCAATTCAGGCAAAGAAACAATCGGTAAAAAAGCAACGTTGGGCGAGCGCCCTTGAACAGAATCCAATAACGTTTGGTATTTAAGATTACTCAAAAATATATGCTGTTCATGCTCTGGCATATTCATGAAATCTTTTCGATCTGTCGACAGATCAACTTCTTCTGGGCGCCAGAAAAAAGATAACTGCTTTTCAATCAGCTTTTCAAAAATAGGATATTTCTGTTTGTCATAACGAGCCACATTGACACTACGGCCAAAAAACATCGGTTCAAGGGTCGCGTCGTGAGCACTCGGATTAAAAGTAGAGTAAGACATTCGTTAGTAATCTGCTAATTCATTTCACAGGAGATTCAGCAGCTGCCGGCCGTAAACGTCCGACATCTGCCACTCAGAGCTTTTATATAAGCTTATAGCTTGCAGGCACCGCCTTCACAGCCGTCATCATCCTGCTGATCCTTAGCACCATCACGCGTGTTATGGTAATACAGTGTTTTAACACCATATTTATACGCGGTAAGCAGGTCTTTCAAAAGCTGCTTCATCGGCACCTTATCACCCGGGTAGTTACTCGGATCATAATTAGTATTCGCTGAGATCGATTGGTCAACAAACTTCTGCATGATACCGACTAGCTGCAAATAACCTTCATTATTAGGAATATCCCAAAGTAACTCATAGCTATCTTTAAGCTCGCTATAAGCAGGTACAACCTGCTTCATGATACCGTCTTTACTCGCCTTCACGGATACATAACCACGTGGCGGTTCAATACCATTAGTGGAGTTTGTAATCTGCGAAGATGTCTCACAAGGCATCAGTGCCGTTAGCGTGCTGTTACGTAAACCAAATTCACGAATATCTTCACGCAACGTTTCCCAGAAATAATGCAGCGGCTCTTCACAGAACTCATCTACTTCTCGCTTATAGGTATCGATAGGCAGAATACCCTTAGCGTAAGTAGTCTCTTGGAACTTGAGACAAGGACCTTTCTCTTTGGCTAACTGGTTCGATGCTTTAAGCATGTAATACTGAACTGCTTCAAACGTGCGATGTACTAAACCATTTGCAGAACCATCAGAATAGCGAGTCTGGTTCTTAGCTAAGTAGTATGCAAAGTTTGTTACACCTACACCTAGCGTACGGCGATTGTCTGTCGCATTTTTAGCAGCCAGAATCGGATAATCCTGATAATCCAGCAAGTTATCTAACGCTCTAACTATTAAGTCAGAGAGCTCTTCAAGCTCATCAAGATTATTTAAAGCACCTAAGTTGAACGCCGATAAAGTACATAGGGCAATTTCACCCTCTTCATCATTAATATCGTTCATTTCTTTAGTCGGTAACGCAATTTCCAAACACAGGTTGGACTGTCTTACAGGCGCTACAGCGGGGTCAAACGGGCTATGAGTATTGCAGTGATCCACGTTCTGTATATAGATACGCCCTGTAGATGCGCGCTCTGACGCTAACAGACCAAACAGTTCAACGGCCTTAATTGTACTTTTTCGAATAGCCGGATCCTGCTCATACATTTCATATAAGCGCTCGAACTCACTCTGATCTGCAAAAAATGCATCGTATAAGCCCGGTACTTCATGCGGGCTAAACAAGGTGATGTTTCCACCTTTAATAAGGCGCTGGTACATCAGCTTGTTCAACTGAACACCGTAGTCCAAATGACGAACTCGGTTCTCTTCTACTCCACGGTTATTTTTCAATACCAGCAGAGTTTCTACTTCTAAATGCCAAATTGGGTAAAACAGCGTTGCCGCTCCACCTCTTACGCCACCTTGAGAACAAGACTTAACCGCTGTTTGGAAATGCTTATAGAAAGGTATACAGCCCGTATGAAAAGCTTCACCATTTCGAATGGGACTACCGATAGCGCGAATACGCCCTGCATTAATACCAATACCGGCACGCTGAGAAACATACTTAACAATAGAGCTTGCGGTGGCATTAATTGAATCAAGACTATCGCCACACTCAATTAATACACATGAGCTAAATTGGCGCGTTGGCGTACGAACACCCGCCATAATTGGTGTAGGTAAAGATAACTTAAATAAGGACGTCGCATCATAAAAGCGCTGCACATACCCTAAACGAGTCTCTTTAGGGTAAGAAGCAAATAAACAAGCAGCCACCAGCATATAGAGAATCTGCGGGCTTTCATAAATCTCACCTGATACACGGTTCTGTACCAGATACTTACCTTCTAATTGTTTAACCGCAGCGTAACTAAAATTCATATCACGCGAATGGTCAATATAATCATTCAGCTGATTAAGCTCTTCACGACTGTAATCATCAATTAGATGCCTGTCATAACGGCCCATTTCAACCATGTTAGTAACGTGATCAAACAAATTTGGCGCATCAAAACTATCAAAAGCACGCTTACGTAGATGAAAAATGGCAAGCCTAGCAGCTAAGTACTGATAATCAGGCGTTGTTTCTGAAATCAAATCAGCAGCTGATTTGATCAATGTTTCATGAATATCAGAAGTTTTGATACCGTCGTAAAATTGTATATGTGCTTTTAACTCGACTTCAGAAGGTGAAACTTGATCCAAGCCGTTTGCTGCCCAGATGACTACCCTATGAATTTTTTCCAGATCAATTTTTTCACGACGCCCGTCACGTTTAGTGACCATCAAATCTTGCTGCATAAGAGGCTCTTTTGTTCCGACTGAAATAATAATTATTAAATGAAGATTCTTTACAATTTTTCATGAACCAAAAGTAGTAGAGTCGCAAAATACATACTACATCTGGTGCACTAACTGCTAACTGACACTAAATATAGACGTATCCATCTTTATTTCAAGCTTATTTCAGTCTTGATTTTCGTCATCTATTGTGCCGAGTTT
>JAWUYS010000107.1:0-13882 GCA_034110685.1 Neptunomonas sp. | reverse complement strand
ATCTTTTTCTTTTTTAAGCGCTTCGCGTTCCATTTTCAACTGAATTAAGCGACGTTCTAAACGATCTAGATCCTCAGGTTTTGAGTCCATCTCCATACGAATACGGGAGCCGGCCTCATCAATCAGATCAATCGCTTTATCAGGCAGCTGCCGATCAGTAATGTAGCGTTGCGACAACTTTGCCGCCGCAATAATGGCAGAATCTGTTATCTCCACACCATGATGTACTTCATAGCGCTGCTTTAACCCACGTAAGATAGCTACGGTATCTTCTTCTGTTGGTTCATCCACCAGCACTTTTTGGAAACGTCGTTCAAGAGCAGCATCTTTCTCGACATATTTACGATATTCATCCAGCGTCGTCGCACCGACACAGTGCAACTCGCCTCGTGCCAAAGCGGGCTTCAGCATATTCCCAGCATCCATGGCGCCTTCACCTTTACCGGCACCGACCATCGTATGCAGCTCGTCGATAAAGAGAATTATTAGCCCTTCTTGCTTGGAGAGTTAGTTCAATACAGCTTTAAGGCGCTCTTCAAATTCACCACGAAATTTAGCTCCGGCAATCAGTGCTCCCATATCAAGAGACAACACTTTCTTGCGCTTCAGACCTTCTGGTACTTCACCATTAATAATACGCTGAGCTAAGCCCTCAACAATTGCCGTTTTACCTACGCCAGGCTCACCAATTAATACGGGGTTATTTTTAGTTCTTCGCTGCAATACTTGAATCGTACGTCGAATCTCATCATCACGACCGATGACAGGGTCCAGCTTCCCTAGTTCAGCCTGTTCGGTTAGATCAATACAGTATTTATCTAACGACTGACGACTGCCTTCAGCATTAGGATCATTCACGCTATCCCCACCACGCATATTATTAATAGCCTGCTCCAAAGATTGTTTAGTAACTCCGGCACTTTTTAACACCTTACCGGCATCACTTTTGTCTTCTAACATGGCCAGTACGATTAACTCACTGGCGATAAATTGATCACCACGCTTTTGTGCTAACTTATCGGTTAGATTAAAGATGCGCGCCATATTCTGGGATAGACGAATCTCCCCGTCTGGGCTTTGAACTTGCGGTAAACGGTCTAACGTTTCAGCAACACTTCGCGTAAGCTGAGGCAAGGTTGCACCGGCTTGTGCCAACAGCGGTCGAACAGAGCCGTCTTGCTGTTGTAAAAACGCTGCCAGTAAATGAATCGGCTCTATAAAATTATGATCTTTGCCGACTGCCAACGACTGCGCTTCACCTAACGCATCCTGAAGCTTTGAAGTAAATTTATCGGGTCGCATAGATAAGTATCTCCTGTTAGCTGCTCACAATATGACGGAGCAGCTGTCTCTTTGCATCTGATATGGGGATACTTGATGGCTGATTCAAGCCATGCATGATTAATAATTAACCAGATGTGATCGAAGTCAACTTTTACAGGATTAAACTACCTAAGGTAAACGCTAACCAGCCACCCACCCAAGCTAAGACTAAACCTGAGAAAATAGACAAGGCAGCCCAACGCCAACTGCCGGTTTCCCTGCGAATCACAGCAAGTGTAGCCAAACAAGGCATATACAATAAGGTAAACACCATCAAAGCCAGCCCAGCAGCTGGCGCCAAACCTGCCTGTATGGCTAGCTGTAAACCACCAATATCTTCAGCATTAACCTGATAAACCATCGCTAACGTTGCCGCAATAACCTCTTTTGCTAAAAACCCAGAAAGCAGCGCGACAGTTTCTTGCCATTGAAACCCCAAAGGAGCAAATATCGGTGCCATCCAGCGCCCTAACTGCTCAAGAAATGACATCTCGGCTTGCATCGGAAATGTTTGCAGCACCCACACAGCCAAAGACCCTACTAAAATGACACCGCCTACTTTGTGTAGAAAGTCTTTTACTTTATCCCACACATGCAATGCTAATGAACGCCATGACGGCCAACGCCACGGTGGCAGTTCCATAATAAAGATTTCATTAGGTTGCGCGGGTAACCAGCGAGACAGCAGTGCTGCAATCATGAAAGCAACCATAATACCTAGCATATGAATCCCAAAAAGAGCGCTGCCCGCATTATCTTTGAAAAAGATCCCTGCTAATAAAACATACACAGGTAAACGCGCCGAACAGCTCATAAAAGGGTTGATCAAAATAGTAATCAAGCGTGCTCTGGGCTCCTCAATCGTTCGAGTTGCCATAATGGCCGGTACATTACAGCCAAACCCCATCACCAAAGGTACGAACGCTTTCCCATGCAAACCGACCTTACTCATGACTCTATCAGTGAGAAACGCCGCTCGCGCCATATAGCCGCTTTGCTCTAAGATCGCGATAAAAAAGAACAACAACACCACATTGGGTAAAAACACTAAAACACCGCCAACTCCTGCCAATAGACCGTCAGTAATAACGGCCCTAAACAAGCTATCAGGTAACAGCCAAGTCACACCATCACCTATCAGAGAAACACCCTGCTCAATCCAGTCAGCGGGATAAGCGCCAAAAGTAAATGTTGCTTCAAAAATCAGCCACAATGATAAAAAAAACAGTGGCAAACCCAGCCAGCGATTAAGCGTGATACTATCCAGCCAACTATCAATACGGCTGATATCCACATGGTTTTCATCTATTTCATGAAATAAACCATGTATATAACCGTAACGCCCCGCTGTTATCATTTCGGTCGCGGTTTCATCATGGCGCTCTGCAAGCATTCGCAGTGCACTAGTCATTGCTTTTTGCGCATTATCAGTTAATTGAAAACCAACATCTCCTTGCGCCTCTAGACACTGAATCGCCTTCCAGCGAGGCAAATTAGCAAGCTGCAGTTGCTCGACCGCTTGTTCAATATGAGGCTCATAAGCTATATCTAATGCATGGAAAGTAGATATCAATGATGACTGGTGCTGGTTACTTGCCAGCAGTGAGGCCACCAGCTGATCAAGTAAAGGTTTAATAATATTAATATTGCGACCATCACTTGCCAACGCAGGAACACCCAACTGGCGAGATAACTCTTTTAGGTCGGGCACTTGGCGCAAACGTGCCGCCTCATCCATCATATTCAGTGCGAGTAAAGTAGGTAAGCTTTGCTCCAGCAGTTGCGTTGTTAACGCCAGATGACGTGAAAGATGGCTAGCATCGAGTACATTCAAAATAAAATCGGGTGGTGTTGATAGTAAGTAGTCCCGTGTAACACGCTCTTCCACTCGATTTTGGCTTAGCGAGTAAATACCGGGGAGGTCCACGAATGTCAGCGTTAGGCCTTCATACTCTCGCGTACCCTGCTTGATATCAACGGTAACTCCCGCCATATTGCCGGTACGCTGCCTTGCGCCTGTGAGCAGATTAAATAAAGAGGTTTTACCGCAATTAGGATTGCCCACCAACGCAATAGTGAAATGCTTTTTAGTCATTATCAGCTACCTGAATACATACAGCTTCTTCATTCCGTAAGCAGATTTTCTGTCGCCCTAATCGATAGACTTTAGGGTTTCCCCAAGGGGATACCGCTGATAATTGAATCATTTGTCCACGCAAGATACCCAGCGTGGCCAAGCGCTGCCGAAAATCGCCAGAACCAGAAATATCCACGATTTTTCTAGACTGTCCACGTGCTAAAGAGTCAAGAGTCACGACTACTCACCTCACCATAAAAGATAATGAGAATGATTATCCTCTCAGTTATCACAAGGAGATATGACAAATATCAACAAAAGCTTATATATACATGCAGTAGATTAAAAAACGCCTGAAGGACAAAAACCGTCGAGTGTTTTATCATGAGTGCTATTTTTGATGAAAAGGTAGGAATTGTCAGTGAGCCAGAGAAGTACACCAAACCTTGGGTTAGCCATGAAGCAACGCCGCAAAACACTCGGGCTTAACCTTTCTCAGCTTGCCGAGCTTTCTAATGTGTCACGCTCAATGTTATCGGAGATAGAGAGAGGAAACGCCAACCCTACGTTCACAAATTTATGGAATATTACTCAGGCATTAGGCGTTAGCATCGATGATTTGGCACATAGCAGCACAGAAAACCAGCCTCCAACAATCATGAGGCAAGATGCGATCAACACACCGAGAATGCACAGCGAAGATCAGGGCTGTGAACTGATTGCACTCAACCCTGTAGATACTGCCACTGAATTTGAGTGGTATCAGATAATCATTCAACCCGGTAGCCATCTAGAGTCAGAAGCGCATGTGCGTGGCACGCAGGAACACCTATCGGTTATCGAAGGACAGATGGAAGTGATACTACAAGAAGAGGTACGAACAAAAGCGACCACAGGAGATACGTTACGCTACCCCGCCGACATTCAGCACTCCATAAAAAACCCAGGAAATACCACGGCCCGGGCTTTTCTAGTTGTACATAAACGCTAAAAAACAATTAAAATCAAAAACTTAAAATAAACTTCTATCGGCTAAGCCTGTTTATTCAGGCCAGTCGAGTATCACTTTTCCTGAGGCACCAGAGCGCATCAAATCAAAGCCCTGCTGAAAGTCTTTCAACGGAAAGTGATGCGTAATGATAGGCGTAAGATCTAACCCGGACTGAATAATACTGGCCATCTTATACCAGGTTTCAAACATCTCGCGGCCATAAATCCCTTTTAGGACTAACCCTTTAAATATCACCTTAGTCCAGTCTATTGCCATCTCTGAAGACGGAATTCCCAGCATGGCAACTTTACCGCCATGGTTCATAACATCTAACATATTACGAAAGGCAGCGGGTGCACCCGACATCTCTAAACCCACATCAAAGCCTTCTGTCATTTGTAGCTCAGCCATTTTATCTTCCAATGACTGCTCAGCAACATTAACGGTGTGCACTACACCTAGTTGCTTAGCCAATGACAAACGGTAGTGATTTACATCCGTTAGCACCACATGACGTGCTCCTACGTGCTTTGCAACCGCAGCAGCCATTATTCCAATAGGCCCTGCACCAGTAATCAGCACGTCTTCGCCAACCAGATCAAACGACAACGCCGTATGTAACGCATTACCAAAAGGGTCAAAAATTGCGGCTAGGTCATCCGAAATGTTATCAGGAATCTTGAATGCATTTATCGCGGGCAAAGCAAGATACTCAGCAAAAGCACCGGGACGATTCACACCCACACCTTGTGTATTACGACAGAGGTGACGACGACCCGCTCGACAGTTACGACAATGACCACAGGTGATATGGCCTTCGCCAGACACTCGATCACCTATTGAAAAGCCTTCTACTTCGCAACCAATTTCAACGACTGTACCTACATATTCATGGCCAACCGTCATCGGCACTGGAATAGTTTTTTGCGACCACTCATCCCAATTATAAATATGAACATCCGTTCCACAGATGGCGGTTTTACGAATTTTAATCAGTAGATCATTATGACCCACTGCCGGTTTCTCGGTTTCATGTAGCCAGATACCTTCTTGTGGATAAAGTTTTGCTAGCGCTTTCATACCACCTCTCCTGAGATAATACCCAGTTCACGAGCAATTCGCGTAAAAGCAGAAATAGCCAGATTCAGTTGCTCACGAGTATGAGCGGCTGACATCTGGGTACGAATTCTAGCCTGTCCTTTGGGCACAACAGGAAATGAGAAGCCGATAACATAAACTCCTTCTTTAAGTAGTCGATCTGCTAGCGTAGACGCCAATGCGGCATCACCAATCATCACAGGGATAATCGCATGGCCACTACCCGATAAAGTGAAACCAGCCTGCTCCATCTGAGCACGAAAATAATCTGCGTTTTCATTTAGCTGTTTACGAAGCTTATCCCCAGCTGCAACTAATTCCAGTGCTTTTAAACTGGCTTGAACAATGGCTGGAGCCAACGAATTTGAGAACAAGTAAGGACGAGAACGCTGGCGAAGCCACTCAATTACTTCTAGTTTACCTGCCGTATATCCGCCAGAAGCACCTCCCAAGGCTTTACCCAAGGTACCGGTAATAATATCGACGCGCCCCATCACTTCACAAAATTCATGACTACCGCACCCGTGCTCACCAACAAACCCCACGGCATGCGAATCATCCACCATCACCAGTGCGTTATATTGATCAGCAAGATCACAAATACCCTGTAAATTGGCAATCACTCCGTCCATAGAGAAAACACCGTCAGTGGCAATCAACCTCACTCGTGCATCTTGTGATTGCTGCAAACACTGCTCAAGTGCGACTAAATCATTATTAGCGTAACGCATACGCTGTGCTTTACTCAGACGCACACCATCAATGATGCTGGCATGGTTTAAAGCATCACTGATAATTACGTCATCTGCACCTAACAAGGTTTCAAACAAGCCGCCGTTTGCATCAAAACATGAAGAGTACAAGATGGCATCTTCCATCCCTAGAAACTGACTTAATGAAGCCTCCAACTGTTTATGGATATCTTGCGTACCACAAATAAAACGAACCGATGACATACCAAAACCATGCTCATCTAAGCCCTTCTTTGCTGCTTTTATCAATTCAGGATGATTCGACAAACCTAAGTAATTATTGGCGCAAAGATTAATAACTTTACTGCCATCAGTTAGCTGAATAGCAGTCTCCTGTGGAGAAACAATTGCCCGTTCAGCTTTAAACAACCCCTCTGCTTTTAGCTGATCGGCTTGCAACACTAGCTGCTGTAAAAAATCTGCACGGTTCATATTATCTCCTAACCTTCACTTTTGTCTTATATACAATATTTAAATCTAATATATCAGACAAAACGGGAAAAATAACTTTATTCGAGAATTATTTCCTGTAAACAGGATTCATTTCCAAGAGAAGATTATTCTCAACTATACAGAGACTGCATTACAGCCACTCTCTCAGGCACCTCATATCCCTTTTCTAGCAGCCAAGCATGATTAAAGTAGCTCTCTTGATAACGATCTCCACCGTCACATATCAAGGTAACAATACTGCCTTGCTCACCCCGCTGCTGCATCTCTTCTGCCAGCGTCAACACACCCGCAAAGTTAGTGCCTGTAGAGCCTCCGACTAAACGGCCCAATTTTTCTGATAAGAAGTGCGCAGCAGCTAAGCTCTCGTTATCTTCTACTTTCAGCATTTTATCAATGACTGCCGCTTCAAAAGAAGGCTCTACACGTGGACGGCCAATACCTTCAATGCGCGAACCTTGTCTAATTGTTAAGCTAGCATCTCCACTTTGATAATAATCGTAGAATACTGAATTTTCAGGGTCGACTACGCATAGCTGCGAGGGTTGCTGCCACCATTGCTGGTGTCGCAGGTAGCGGCCGATCGTCGCTGACGTCCCTCCCGTTCCGGCACTCACCACAATCCATGTCGGCTTAGGAAAGCGCTCAACACTCATCTGGCTAAATATAGATTCCGCTATATTATTATTCCCCCGCCAGTCCGTCGCTCTTTCTGCGAAAGTAAACTGATCCATAAAATGGCCGTTCATTTCTTTTGCCATATCAGCTGCAGCTTGGCACAAATCAGTCGCAGCAACTTGATGACACTGACCACCGTAAAAGGAGATCTGCTCCATCTTCTTTGGTGCCGTACCCACAGGTACAACGGCAATAAAAGGTAAGCCCAACAACCTAGCAAAATACGCTTCTGATATTGCCGTGCTGCCTGAAGATGCTTCAATAACGGGCATTCCTTCTTTAATCCAGCCATTACACAGCGCGTAGAGAAACAATGAGCGCGCTAGGCGATGTTTCAAACTACCGGTAGGGTGTGTTGACTCGTCTTTGAGGTAGATATCGATACCAGAGAAGGCTGGCATATCTAATTTAATTAAGTGTGTATCAGCCGATCGATTGTAATCTGCTTCAATAATACGAATAGCATTTGCTAACCAGTTGTTTTGGCTCATGGCTTGTTCTCCTTTTTATTATTAAAAGTATGCAGGAGCAAGCAGAGAAAAATATTGCTATTATTTATTCATAATTAACAAATAGTAGAAAATAATTCTAATATTATGACAAATATTAAAATAGATGAGACGGACAGAAGAATCCTACGAGAGCTTCAAGAAAATGCCGAACTTGGCATCACAGAGCTCGCCGCGCGTATAAACCTATCCTCAACGCCCTGCTGGCGGCGTGTTCAAAAACTACAAGATGCCGGTATTATTAGAAAGAAGGTCGCATTACTCGATTCAGTGAAAGTGGGACTTAATGTATCCGTCTTCGTACATATAAAAACACGTAACCATTCGCATGTTTGGTTTGTAGAATTTTCAAAGAAGATATCAAGCTATGCGGAAGTAGCCGAGTTTTATCGCATGAGTGGCGAGTATGATTACTTAATGCGTATAGTTGTTGCTGATATTGCTGCGTTTGATCGCTTTTATAAACGCCTTGTTGAAGAGACACCCGACTTAAGTGATGTCACCTCTAGTTTTGCCATGGAGCAAATCAAATACACAACAGCACTACCTATCTAAATTCACCATCAGTAAGAAACTTCGAAAGAATCTTACTTCTCAGTTTTCCAAATTAACGTCGCCATGCGTCCCGTCAGTGGGGAGCGACGGTAAGAGAAAAAACGCTCGGCTTCAGAAAATGTACAGTAATCACCACCTGAGACCTGAGATACACCAGCCCGTTGTAAGCGTAAAGCAGCCAACCTGTAGATATCTGCCAACCACTTACTAGGGTTCAAGGAAGGCACAAAGCAATCACTGGATTGTGCCAATTGATCGCAAAAATGCTGGCGAACTTCATCACCTACTTCAAAAACAGTTGGGCCAATAGCAGGCCCTAACCACACGTGAATATCAGATCCTGACATTGTTTCTAGTGTTGTTTCTAAAACGCCATCAGCCAAACCTCTCCACCCCGCATGCGCAGCCGCAACCCGCTCTCCATCCGTAAATACAACCGGCAAGCAATCTGCCGTCATTATGACGCAGGCAAGGTCTGCTTCAGCTGTCCAGCAAGCATCAGCTTCTCGAATAACAGCATCAACTTGCGCTTCAACACAAACCGTACCGTGCACTTGTGTTAGCCATTGCGCAGCAGGCAACTCAAGTTTATTGAGTAACTGTTCACGATTGCTGATAACAGCTCTAGATTGATCACCTACATGATCTCCCACATTGAGCGAATCATAGGGAGGGCAGCTAACACCTCCCAAGCGGGTGGTAGAAGCTACCTTTATATGTTGAGGCGCAGCCCAACTAGGGCGAATCAACTGCACAATAACACCTGGCTAGTATTCATAATCATCGTAATCTTTAACATCGCGCTCTAAAGCCGCTAGTAAAAGCTGAAAGTCTTCAGGTAAATCAATCTCCCAAGACATCAGCTCGCGGCTCGACGGATGCCATAGCTCAAGTTTTTTCGCATGTAATGCTTGACGCTTAAAGCCGAGCAGGGTTTCTTGAACCTCTTCAGTCGCCCCTTTTGGCATACGAAAACGCCCACCGTAGAGCTGATCGCCCGCCAGCGGGTAATTTATATGCGCCATATGAACACGTATCTGATGGGTACGCCCCGTCTCTAGCTTCAAACGAATATGCGTATGGTTACGGAATTTCTCAAGAAGTCGGTAATGAGTAACGGCTTCTTTTCCTCCTTTAACAACACCCATCTTAAGACGATTTTTTGGGTGACGCGCTATAGGTTCCTCAACACAACCACCACCTGTCATCACTCCCTGAGCTACCGCTTCATACTCACGGCCCATGGAACGATCCTGTAATTGGCCCACTAGCTCTGTTTGCGCCTGAATAGTTTTAGCAACCACCATCAAGCCGGTAGTATCCATATCCAAACGATGCACAATACCTGCACGCGGCACCATAGCTATATCAGGAAAGTGATGTAACAAAGCATTCAACAAGGTTCCCGTACGGTTACCCACAGCCGGATGCACCACCAAGCCCGCAGGTTTATTAACAACGAGAATGTCATCATCTTCATAGATGATATCCAATGGAATATCTTCTGCTAGATGTTCTTCCATGGGCTCAACCGTTGCATTAACAACAATACGCTCGCCGCCATAGAGTTTTTCCCGAGTTTTGGCTTGCTTCCCATCGACAGTTACGGAGCCGTCTTTTATCCAGGACTGTAACCTTGAACGCGAAAACTCTGAAAACAACTGAGCAACAATCTGATCAAGACGTTTTCCGGTCAATTCACCCGGAACTATTACTTCTAATTCAATCTTTTCTGACATCAATATACCGATCTGTAGCGCTGATGATTTTTCTTAGCTTCCGGTTATGGTTAAATAGACCGTTAATTAAGCATTTTGGCTCAGTATACCCGATACGGCGAGTCGCGCCGACAATCGAATACTTGGAATATCAGGATTTATTACATGCGCTTGGCAAAAATCGTTGGTACCGTCACCCTTTGCGTTCTGGCAACCGGTTGTTCATGGTTTGGTGGTGATAAAGAGATACCGGATATTCCGGAACAGCAACTATACGAAGAATCAATTTCTGCACTTGAGCTGGAGGACTATCAGCTAGCCGTTGAAAAACTGCAGATGCTGGAAGCCCGTTATCCATTTGGCCGCTATTCAGAGCAAGCTCAGCTGGAATTAATTTACGCTTACCACAAAAACTATGAACCTGAGGCGGCTAGCGCGTCAGCAGATCGCTTTATTCGACTGCACCCCTCTCACGAAAACATCGACTACGCCTATTATCTAAAAGGGCTCACTGCATTTGAGCAGGACAGAACCTTTTTTGAGCGTTATTTACCTATTGATATCTCCCGACGTGACCCAGGAGCCGCTTTAGACTCTTTCGAAAGCTTCTCTACACTGCTAAACCGCTATCCAGACAGCCAATATGCACCTGATGCTAATAAACGCATGGTGTTTTTGAAAAACCGTCTAGCGACCTATGAGGTTAACGTTGCACGCTTCTACATGAAACGTGGCGCTTTTGTAGCAGCAGCTAACCGTGGACGCTATGTCGTAGAGAATTTGCAAAACACACCTGCGGTTCCTAATGCGCTTGCTGTTATGTATCAAGCATATACAGAGCTGGGTATGACTGACTTAGCCAGTAGTGCGCGCGATGTTTTATTAGCGAACTACCCTGATTATGATTTGCGTACTTATCGCCAAGAAAATAAAACATTACTAGAAACAGCAACTTTTGGTTTGCTTGGTAGCAGTGAAGAACCTCTTCCGCCAACGCGCCCTAGCACTAAGGCAGCAGAACAACAGACTAAGATAGAAAAGAAAAGATCTTGGTTTGATCGTGCTACTTTTGGTGTTTTCGAATAACCATCTGACAGTACGTAATTTTTGATCCATTAATACGGGAATGTGAACGCAATGAATGCTGATGACATCATTAAAGAGATGCAAGTTCTACCAGAAATAGACCCTGCGTTTGAAATAACACGACGCATCAGCTTCATCAAACAACGTTTACGTGATTCACGCTTAAAAAATCTCGTGTTGGGTATCAGCGGTGGAGTCGACTCATCCACTTGTGGAAGGCTCGCTCAACGTGCCGTTGATGAGCTTAATCAAGAAGAACAAACATCTGAATATGCTTTTATTGCGGTACGCCTACCTTACAACGTCCAGCACGACGAAGATGATGCGCAACATGCTCTTTCATTTATTAAGCCAAGCGAAACGCTTACCGTTAATGTGAAGCCAGGCGCTGATGCTCTGCATCAAGAAGTCACATCGTCATTACAGCAAAGCCAACTACTTTGTGCGAATGAAGCCGCTATTGATTTTGCTAAAGGCAATGTTAAAGCTAGAGCCCGTATGATCATTCAATATGAGATTGCAGGAATTGTTGGCGCGCTTGTACTTGGAACAGACCACTCCGCTGAAAACATTACAGGCTTTTACACCAAGTGGGGTGATGGTGCATGTGACTTAGCGCCACTATTTGGCTTGAATAAGCGCCAAGTTCGTCAACTAGCAATGGAACTTGGCGCACCGGAAAGCCTCGTACATAAAACACCTACCGCTGACTTAGAATGCCTTGCTCCACAAAAAGCAGATGAACACGCACTTGGTTTAACATATGACAACATCGATGATTTCTTAGAAGGGAAAAACGTTACATCTGAGGTTAAAGAAAAACTTATTAGCATCTATTTAAAAACACAGCATAAGCGCCAACCGATACCAACTATCTACGATTAAGCGCTCGCCTTATAGCTAGAAGGGCTTAGACACGCCCTTCTAAACAATAGGCTGCAGGATCAATAACAGGCTCTCGTCCTAATAGTAGGTCCGCATGTAAACGTGTTGAAGCAGGAGCCAACACTAAACCATTACGAAACTGCCCTGCATTCACAGCAAGCCCTTCATAACCCGGCACATCACCAATATACGGCACACCCTGTGGCGAGCCAGGGCGCAAGCCAGACCAGTGATGCTCTACATCATAATTAGCCAAAGATGGGATAATACCGACGGCTGTTTTATACAAAGAGTCATACGCTTGCTGCGTTGTCGTCTTATCAAAACCTTCGTATTCCAAAGTAGAGCCAACCAAAATACGGCCATCATTACGCGGAATAACATAACGCCCGGCCATCAATATGACTCTATTTACGGTCCCTACGGGCGCTTTAAAAATCATCATTTGCCCTTTTACAGGCTCAACAGGCAAATCAACATTCAACGACTTTAGTAACTCACCACTCCACGCCCCTGCTGTAATAATGGTTTTTCCACCAGTGATATCACCTTGAGCAGTCCTTACACCGTGCACTTTCCCATTATCCAACAATAGTTGTTTTACTTCATGGTGTTCGTACAAGGTCACACGAGGTGATTTTTCCAAACTAGCTCTTAATGACTTCCCTAAACGAGGATTACGGATACTACAGACTTCTGGCATCCACAATGCGCTGTTATGCCCACTACAAAAATTGGCTTCTCTTGAGTACAGATGAGCAGCGTCAACCTTAAGCATGGGTCGATTGAATCTAGCAGCCCAAGCTAATGCCTCTTCTTCATCCTCAACATCCACCATATACATGCCTTTCTGGCGAAGTTCAGGATCACAGCCAGTTTCTTCAATCAGATCCTGAGAGAGATGCAGGTAACTACTTTGTGACCAGGTTGCCAGTTGAGTAACGGGCTCAGAATAGCGCCAAGGATATAATGGAGATACAATGCCACCACCCGCCCATGTTGATTCTTGGGCGCAGGCTAAACGGTCTACTAATGAGACTGTCGCACCTGCTTGCACTAATTCGCGCGCCAACATCATACCAACAACACCAGCACCAACAATGACAAAGTCACTCATTACTACACCCAATTTATTCAACAAAAAGAACAGTGTAGAGCATTTTAGATATCGATAGAACGCACTCTGCCTACAATATTAAGTATCAAACGTCGCTCCAATGCATAGCTAGGGTGGTTAATGCGAAATGAACTATTTCCCAGCAGTAACCGCCCAGATGAAACGTAGATTAAATAATGCCCTCGCCCCCAGTTGATATCTAGAGATTTACTAAAACGGGCAACATGTAACAACTCATCTGTAGTGGCGTTATAGACCCTGTCACTATCAACATCTTGAAATACAATAAAGCCATCACCCCACGCCAAGCGTCCGACACCCACACTACCGGCACATTGAGTTGTTACTGGAGATAAACTACATACTTGAACTTGAGCGCCTCGCTTTACCGCTTCAGAGCGAGCAATAGATAAACCCGCACGAATTGCCATTGAAGCAGCTGATATTTCGCTACGAATTAGCATTTGTGAAAACGAAGGTATTGCCAAAAACATTAGAATGAGCATGATAGACAGAGCTACCATTAACTCAATAAGAGTGAAACCGAATTGCGAGTGCTCCCGGTCCGTATGCGCATCCTTGTGCATATGTCATCCTCAGGCCATCCTAGCCTTACATTTACCCGTTAAATATTTACCAGCAG
>JAWUYS010000106.1:0-32592 GCA_034110685.1 Neptunomonas sp. | reverse complement strand
AATGCTTCAAGCTGGGACGTCATCGCGTGGCTCATGAGGATTCTCTGTCATTATTCTGTGAGGGTGCTGTTCTTTACTAATAGAGAGACCATACACCAAAGTTTATGATACATAAAGAATGCCTTTAGTTGTAAATATTGTATCTCTTAATAAATTACTATAACCTCTCACCTTCGGTTTACCTTGCGTGTACGTAAAGTAAATTGTTACTTAATTCTGCCAGATAGCACGAGTTTATGGCGGATCTAATCCGCCTTTTTTCATTTTCTGCAACTGTCTTTTTCCAATTTATAGCCTATTCGGCACGCCTAATATTCGGTAGAGTCAGGCTCTATACTTGCGAAAGGAACCTTGATGTTTTTACCTACCTCTCTGGCAACCATACTTGTTCTTGCCTCTATTGTTGCTCTGGGACCACTTTCAACAGATATGTACTTGCCTTCGCTGCCTAGATTAACGACAGAACTAAATGCATCAATTGATCAGGTACAGATCACTTTATCCATTTTCTTTGCGGGTTTTGCTGTTGCACAGCTTATATATGGGCCACTAGCAGACCGCTTCGGTCGCAAGTCTATTCTTCTCGCAGGCTTAGCACTCTTTACAATTGCGTCGTTTGGTTGTGCGACAGCAACAACCATCGAAGAACTTATTCTATTTCGTTTTTTACAAGCGCTCGGAGCGTGCGGTGGACCTGTATTAGGCCGCACCATGATTAGAGACATCTACGGCCCTACACAGTCGGCCCGCGTACTGTCCATGATGGGTACCATTATGGCACTAGCACCAGCTGTTGCTCCGATCATTGGTGGCTACATGCTCTTAGTTTTCAACTGGAGCGCCATATTTATATTCCTAGGCGCTTACGGAGCGATTGTTACATTAATTATCATGTTCAAAATTCAGGAATCACTACAGCCTGAAAATGTAAACAGCCTAAACCCTCTCGTTATCATGAGAAATTACGGCCAACTGCTGCGCAGCCGAGTTTTTCTCGGCTACACACTGTGCTGCAGCTTTACATTTTCCGGACTGTTTTCCTTCCTCTCGGGATCATCTTTTGTATTGATTGATTTTTTTGGCGTACCCGAAGCTAACTATGGTTTCTATTTTACAGCGGTCGTCCTTGGTTACATGGTGGGTACTCAGCTAAGCCAGCGCCTAGGATCTCGCTATGGCATTAATAAAATGCTAGTAATAGGCACTTTGCTAGCAGCAAGTGCCGGTATATCTATGTTGGCAGCTTCTTTACTAGGGCTGCATCATCTGTATTGGGTTATTGGTTGTCAGGTGTTTTTTATGATGGCTGTAGGTATGGTTATGCCACAAGCAATGGCAGGCGCAATGGGGCCTTTTTCCAAAATGGCAGGTACAGCCTCTGCGCTACTAGGCTTCACTCAGTCAGCCATTGCAGCCGTTGTTGGCTTAATAGTTGGTCATAGTCATACCGGCACCCCGACTATTATGGCTGCCAGCATTGCCCTAATGGGTACGCTGGCTTTTTTAAGTTATCTATTTATCATCAAACCGATAACAGCAGAAACAGCAGCACAGATATAGAACACGCTTGGCAAACCGGTTGTTAAGAGATTATTCTGAGCTCAATCAATAAGGAGAAAAGCATGCTGATTCACCCTAAAAAGTCCTGCTTGTTAGTTGTCGATATTCAGGAAAAGCTAGCTCCCGCTATCCATGAAAAAGAGATACTGATCCAAAACAGCAAGTGGCTAATTGAGATAGCCAACATACTCAATATTACTATCATGACCTCCGAGCAATATCCTCAGGGCATCGGCCATACCATTGATGAACTAAGAGAGATTTTGCCGAAAGATCAGTATATGGAAAAAACACACTTTTCCTGCATGGCTGAACCCTCCTGCCATAAGATAATTCACGATAGTAATCTGGAACAAATTATTGTTATTGGAACTGAGTCTCATGTCTGTGTCATGCAAACGGCTATTGAGTTAAAACAACAAGGGTTAGAAGTTTATGTTGTTGCAGATTGTGTATCTTCCCGTAATCCTAACGACAAGTTATACGCGCTAGAAAGAATGCGTGGCTGCGGCATACATATCGTAACTCGTGAGATGGTCGCTTTTGAATGGATGCAGAAATCAGGGACAGAGACATTCCGACGCATCAGTAAAGAATATCTACGCTAGACTCTCAGGGGCAGGCCAACTCTGCCCCAAACAGAAAAAAACTCTATAAATCCTCTAAAAACCCATACTTTCGTCTGGTATCAGATGCATAACAGAAAAAATTATCGAGCATAACTCTATAAAATTTTCGCCGATAATTCTAATAACGTGAAAAACGAAAAACTCCCTGGAGACTAGTGTATATGCAATCAATTATCGATTCTGTCAATGGAATCATCTGGAGCCCAGCTCTTATCTATCTGTGCCTCGGTGCAGGCTTGTTCTACTCAATTCTTACTCGCTTTGTCCAAGTACGTATGTTCGGCGAAATGTGGCGATTACTATTTTCTGGCAGCAGTTCAGACAAAGGGATCTCTTCTTTTCAAGCCCTAGCTGTATCCCTTTCAGGCCGTGTTGGTA
Organism: Neptunomonas sp.; assembly: GCA_034110685.1. Lineage (GTDB taxonomy): Bacteria > Pseudomonadota > Gammaproteobacteria > Pseudomonadales > Balneatricaceae > Neptunomonas. The sequence continues at coordinate 30,025 of JAWUYS010000106.1, read as the reverse complement.
CCGGTAACATAGCAGGTGTAGCAGCGGCCATTGGTTTTGGTGGTCCGGGTGCTGTTTTTTGGATGTGGGTTGTTGCTTTTCTTGGCGCAGCTACGGCTTATACAGAATCTGCATTAGGGCAGATTTATAAAGAAGAACACGAAGGTCAGTACCGCGGTGGTCCAGCATTCTACTTCGAAAAAGCAATGGGCCAAAAATGGTTTGCATGGATTTTCGCTATTGCCACTATCCTAGCCTGTGGCGTAATGCTGCCAGGTGTACAGTCTAACGGCATTGGTAACGCAGCAGAACTAGCGTTCGGTTCAGGCGGCATGGTCAGCACTTCAATGGGTGATCTGAGCCTTACTAAAATTATAGCTGCTATCGGTATTGTACTGGTTCTTAGCTTCATTATTTTCGGCGGCGTGAAGCGTATTGCTAGCTTCACTCAGGTTGTTGTGCCATTCATGGCGCTGGCTTACATCGTTATTGCTTGTTCAGTTATTGCGCTTAACTTAGAGCAGCTACCTGATGTTATCAGCATGATTTTTGCTGACGCATTCACACCAATGGCCGGCATGGGCGCTGCGATTGGTTGGGGTGTTAAACGTGGTGTTTACTCAAACGAAGCAGGACAAGGAACAGGCCCTCACGCTGCAGCTGCAGCTGAAGTTGAGCACCCAGCACAACAAGGTTTAGTACAGGCATTCTCTGTTTATATTGATACCCTGTTTGTTTGTTCTGCAACTGCATTCATGATCTTGATCACAGGTGCTTATAACGTACACGGTGTAGGCGAAGGCATTTTCCTCGTTCAGAACTTAGCAGCAGATATCGCGGCTAACAGCCCTGCTTACACACAGACTGCTGTTGAGCAGGTTCTACCAGGCGTAGGCAAGCCATTTATCGCACTGGCTCTATTCTTCTTCTCATTCACCACTATTCTTGCTTACTACTACATTGCAGAAACAAACCTTGCTTACTTAAAACGTACACTTAAGTTACCTGGTTTTGATTTCTTACTGAAGTTTGTATTACTAGCGGCAACTTTCTACGGAACAGTTAAAACAGCAAACCTTGCATGGGGCCTTGGTGATATAGGTGTTGGCTTGATGGCATGGTTGAACATTGTTGGTATTTTGATCATCTTCTTCATCTCAAAACCAGCAATAAAAGCGTTAAAAGATTACGAAGCACAACGCAAAGCGGGAGTAAAAGTATACACTTTCGACCCTGTAAAATTAGGCATCAAAGATGCTGATTTCTGGGCTAAACGCTACGCTAAATCTCAAGAAAAAGTACGCGAAAAAGATAGTGCTTAATATCTAGTCTTTCTCATAAAAGCCGCTCTTAGAGCGGCTTTTTTTTATTTCTACTGTCATATTATTGCCACAGATTCTTCATATCTCTGACATGTCTAGATAACTGATCTGTCACATATCACCTCTATTATTCCTCTAACAAAAAAGAGGAGTACTCCATGTCGGTGATTACTATATCTGGCGTAAAAAAATCATTTTCAAAAAATAACTACGCGCTTAAAGGTATTGACCTGTGTATTGATCAGGGTGATATGGTTGCACTTATCGGTCCTTCCGGCTCAGGAAAATCAACCCTGATGCGGCATATCTCTGGCCTTACACTAGCTGATAAAAAAATACCTTCTAGCGTATCTGTATTCGATACGCCTATTCAGCTACAAGGCAAACTACATAAAGATATTCGCCGTTCTCGAGCGCGTATCGGTAACGTCTTTCAGCAGTTCAACCTTATCAGCCGCTTGAGCGTATTAACCAACGTATTAATTGGCGGCTTAAGTCGTGTACCGACTTATCGCAGCCTACTTGGCTGGTTTACTGATGCCGAAAAACAAGAAGCACTCAATGCTCTTGATCGCGTTGGCTTACGTGAGTTTGCTTTACAACGTGCGTCACAACTTTCTGGTGGCCAACAGCAACGTGTCGCTATTGCACGAGCTTTAATGCAGAAAGCCGAAATCATTCTGGCAGACGAGCCTATCGCATCTTTAGACCCTGAGTCATCACGTCAAGTGATGGAGATTCTTCAAGACATTAACATTAAAGATGGCATTACCGTTGTAGTCACATTGCATCAGGTCGATTACGCGCAAAAATACTGCCAGCGTGCCGTTGCACTGCGTCAGGGAGAAATATTCTTCGATGGCCGAATCAACGAATTGAGTAGCGCACAACTGACCCAGTTATATGGAATCCAACAGCAGAATCAGCGGCCGAACGCCGTACCCAATGACAAGCTGTCACCTAGCTTTCAACTAACTCCTGCTTAACTAAACTCCATCAACGAGAATCCAACCGATGAAACTGAAAAAACTGTTTTCTAAACTAGCGACGGGCCTAGCATTAACCTCAGCGCTGTCGGGCGTAACGCTTGCGCAAGCAGAAGAGATGAAAGCTCTTAACTTTGGCATCATTTCCACCGAATCCTCGCAGAACCTAAAAACTGTCTGGGTTCCTTTCCTTAAAGATATGTCAGAACAGATGGGAGTGAAAATCAAACCGTTCTTTGCGTCTGACTACGCCGGTATTATTCAGGCTATGCGCTTTGATAAAGTCGATGTCGCCTGGTTGGGTAACAAATCAGCTATGGAAGCTGTAGATCGCGCAGGTGGCCAGATTTTCGCGCAAACGGTCGATGTATCCGGCAACCCTGGCTATTGGAGTTTGTTACTTGCTAACAAGAACAACAACAAGATCAACAACGTTGACGATATGCTGAAATACAGTAGTGAACTGGCCTTTGGTAACGGCGACCCTAACTCAACTTCAGGCTTTTTAGTGCCAGGCTACTATGTGTTTGCTAAAAACGATGTTGACCCTAAAAAAGCCTTTAAACGCATGACCAATGCTAACCATGAATCCAACATTCTTGCCGTAGCCAATGGCCAAGTAGATGTGGCAACAAACAATACAGAAACCTTAGCACGAATTCAGCTGCTCAATCCTGAGAAAGCAAATAACGTGAAAATTATCTGGAAATCACCCCTGATTCCTTCTGATCCAATCGTATGGCGCAAAAACCTTCAGGAAGAAACCAAAAGTAAAATCTATGACTTCTTCATGACATATGGAAAAACTAACGTGGTCGCGGAGTTGGATACGCTGAAAGCATTACAGTGGGCTCCCTTTAAAGCATCTAGTGATGATCAATTGTTGCCTATCCGCCAGTTGGTACTCTTCAAGAATCGTATCAAACTAATTAATGCTTCTGATATGAGCAATGAAGACAAAGCGCACAAAGTACAGAAAATTGATAACCAACTGTCTGAATTGAATCGCCGTATGAATGCAATCGCTGCAGCTTCAGCTAACTAATCCCTCCAGTTAACTCATCAACATGGCTTCAGGTGACATAACTCACTTGAAGCTGTCTTTCTATGTACGGAATGACTTCATGACAACATTAACGGTCAGCACAATTCCAAAGTCGCCTTTTAACTGGATGGCAACCCTAAGCTGGGGAATTTTATTCCTGATGCTAAGCTGGGGCTGGGGATCAGCTGAAATGAACCCAATGCTGCTTATCAACGATGCAGGCAACATGCTTGAGTTTGGCAGTGACTTTTTCCCACCAGACTTTAAAGACCTAAGCTACTACATCGATGAGATGGTAATAACCGTTCATATCGCTTTATGGGGAACCGTTTTATCGATCATTTGCGCCATTCCTCTGGGATTAATGAGCGCAGAAAACCTCGCACCCATGTGGCTTTACCAGCCCACCCGCCGCCTGATGGATGCAACACGTGCGATCAACGAAATGGTGTTTGCTATGTTGTTTGTAGTGGCTGTAGGCCTTGGTCCTTTTGCTGGAGTGATGGCGTTATTTATCCACACCACGGGGGTACTCGCCAAGTTATTTTCAGAAGCTGTTGAAGCCATAGACCCTCGCCCTGCTGAAGGAGTTAGAGCCACCGGCGCAAACAAACTGGAAGAAATTCTTTACGGTGTGATTCCCCAAGTATTGCCGTTATGGATCTCTTATTCCCTGTACCGCTTTGAATCCAATGTCCGTTCAGCCACGGTTGTCGGCATGGTCGGCGCGGGCGGCATTGGAGTGATCTTGTGGGAAAGTCTGCGTGGATTTCAGTTTCAGCAAACCTGCGCCGTCATGGTCGTCATTATTATTTGTGTAACTTTAATTGATCTGATCTCCCAACAGCTACGCAAAGCCTTTATCTGATTTTTTTATCCTTGAAACTTGTATAGACAACATAGCCATGGCCGTTTACTTAAAAATTGCAACACAGCTAAGAGACGAAATTCGCGATCAATACGAATCTGGTGACCTCTTGCCATCTGAAAAACAGCTAGCAGACCGTTTCAATGTCAACCGGCATACACTGCGACGAGCTGTTGACGAACTGGTTCAGGATGGCTTGATCAAGCGTTTTCAAGGGTTAGGAAATCAAGTGGTAAGAACACCGATTGATTATTCTTTGCATAGTAATTCATGCTTTACCTACAACCTCTCAAAAATAGGTTTATCTCTTGAAACTGAGGTGCTCGGTTACTCAGAAGAGGCGCTAAGCCCGAAGGTCATTGAACGATTAAATCTAGTGCCTACAACAGCGGTTATCCTAAAAACCCGTCGATATATTGATGATAAACCTGCCTCCCTGATTAAGCATCATCTGTTTAACGTAGACCTAGATACCCTAGAAAAATACACCTCAGGCTCTTTGCATCAATTTCTTCGAGATCACTACCAATTTGATGCAGAGCGTGGCAACACAAAACTGAGCGCCCGTATGCCCACGTTTGATGAATGCCGACAGTTAGGTATAGGCAGAGGGGTTCCTGTCATGGAGATCCACTCACAATACGTCTTAAAAGATAATCAACAGCTGATGGAATATTCCATCAGCATCACACGTAGCGATATTTTTGAATACAGCGTGGAACCCTGAACCATGGAACAAGCATCTATTAAAGAGCGAAATAATACTGTGAATTATCAATTGAGCGATCGGCAACACTGGATGTCTGTGATGGCTAAATCTTGCTGCCAGTTACTGCATGCTTTATCAGACGCCTTAGTCGATGACAGCCAGTTTGAAACCATTCGTGCGCCTGACATTGGCCTGACTCAAGTGCGCGCCCGTATGGGCGGCACCGGTTCTCCTTTTAACCTGGGAGATATGACGATCACACGCTGTGTAGTCCGTTCAGCAGCCGGCCATTATGGCTATAGCTATATCGCCGGGCGTGACAAAGCCCATGCGTTACGAGCAGCGCAACTCGACGCCGTGTTGCAGACGGATAGCAACTCCACACTTATCAATGAACAGGTTATTCGTCCTCTGGAAAATCAGCTACAGCATTTACAACAGCAGAAAGCAGCTGAAACAACAGCGACCAAAGTTAATTTTTTCACACTGGTACGGGGCGAAGACTAAGCATGAATGCGCCAACAATTATTAAAGGTGTTGCTGATCCGGTTAACGATAACCAACAGATATTTCGTAAACTCCTAAAAGCAATGGGTGAACCGGGAGTGATTGTTAATATCACATCGCCTGAGCCTTTAGCGCACCTGTATAGCAGCACCTTTGCTATCTGCCAGGCATTATTGGATCAGCAAACACCTCTGTGGTTATCGCCAGAGCTCAGCACTACAGAAATCAAGCACAACCTTCACTTTCATACCGGCATGCCGATTGCCAACACCCAGAACGCTGCGCTGTTTGCTATCGCCTACCCTAATGAAATCAGTGATATGGGAGACTTTTCTAAAGGCAGCAGTGAGTATCCAGAAACTAGCTGCACGCTGATTTTTCAAATCAATTCACTTGCGCAACTGCCCACGAATGAAACAACCGATCACGTAGCTGATCAACATGCACAGAATAGATCTCATCATAAAAACACGACATTGAAGCTGTCGGGTCCAGGGATAGCACAAGAGCGATATGTCCATATTTCAGATATGACTGATCTGCTCATCGATTATCTGGTTGAACGTCCGGATTCATTTCCACTGGGTGTCGATATGATCTTTGCAACAGAGCAGTCACTCGTTTGCATCCCCAGAACGACTCACGTCGAGGTGGTTTAAGATGTATGTAGCCGTAAAAGGTGGCGAAAAAGCCATCACCAATGCCCACCAGTTGTTAGCCAAACGTCGTCGCGGAGACACCTCAATTGCAGTATTGTCAGTAGAACAAATTAGCCAGCAGTTAGCTCTTGCGGTTGATCGCGTCATGACTGAAGGATCGATCTATGATCGTGAACTGGCGGCGCTGGCGATTAAACAATCCGCAGGTGACTTAGTTGAAGCGATCTTTCTCCTTCGGGCCTATCGCACCACGCTCAGCCGCTTCTATACAAGTGAAGCGATTAATACCACAGAGATGCAAGTAGAGCGCCGTATCTCTGCCACTTTTAAAGATCTGCCAGGTGGCCAGGTACTGGGATCTACCTTTGATTACACACACCGATTACTCGATTTCAAGCTACTCGCCGAAGGCAAAGCAGCTGACGAGACTCCCAGTTCTGAACCAGTAGCTGAAGGTGCAGAAGAACAAGAGCCGATGACGCGTGTTCTGAAAATGCTCGAACGTGAAGGTTTATTAGTAGAAGAGTCTGACGATCAATCGATACCCTCGGATATTACTCAAGATCCGCCTACCTACCCATGTAACCGCAGTGCACGTTTACAATCGCTGGTGCGTGGTGACGAGGGTTTTCTATTAGCCCTTGGTTATTCAACACAACGCGGTTACGGTCGAAACCACCCCTTTGCCGGAGAGATAAGAACCGGTGAGGTCGAGATTGCCATCACTCCGGATGAGCTGGGCTTCACTATCGATATCGGTGCGATTCAAGTAACTGAATGCGAGATGATCAACGGTTTCAGCAAGCTAGAAGAGGGGGAAGTTAAATTCACTCGGGGTTACGGTCTGGCTTTTGGACAGAGCGAGCGTAAAACGCTGTCCATGGCATTGGTTGATCGTGCCTTGCAGGCCGAAAAATATGATGAAGAACGCATCTCTCCGGCTCAGCAAGAAGAGTTTGTACTATCACATTGCGATAACGTCGAAGCATCCGGCTTTGTATCCCACCTTAAACTCCCCCACTACGTTGATTTTCAGGCTGAACTGGAACTACTCAGACGCCTGCGAAAAGAAAACTCAACAGCAGCAGAAAACCTATCTACAACACCTCAGGAGAACTGCGCATGAGTGCTTCAAAGATTCGAGATGGCTACAATTTCGCTTATCTCGATGAACAATCCAAACGCATGATTCGTCGGGCGTTACTAAAAGCGGTGGCTATCCCCGGTTATCAGGTTCCTTTTGGTGGTCGTGAAATGCCGATGCCTTACGGCTGGGGAACCGGTGGCATGCAGGTCACCGCAGCAGTGATCGGTGTAGACGACATTCTTAAGGTTATTGACCAAGGAGCGGATGACACTACTAATGCTGTGAGTATCCGCGCTTTTTTCAAGGATCTCACCGGCGTAGAAACGACAGAAAAAACCATAGAGGCGTCACTTATTCAGACCCGTCATCGTATTCCTGAGGCGACACTGCACGAAGATCAAATCCTCATCTATCAGGTTCCAATTCCTGAGCCACTTCGTTTTATCGAACCCAGTGAAGTCGAAACCCGTAAGATGCATGCACTAGAAGATTACGGCGTGATGCACGTTAAGCTATATGAAGATATCGCGCACTTTGGCCATATCGCCACCACCTATGCCTATCCAGTAATGGTCAACGGACGCTACATTACGGACCCGTCACCTATTCCTAAATTCGACAACCCCAAAATGCATCAGATGCCGGCATTACAGCTATTTGGCGCCGGACGTGAAAAACGTATCTATGCGATTCCGCCATACACCGATGTTAAAAGCCTCGACTTCGAGGATCACCCCTTCGAGATACAACAATGGGATGAATCTTGCGCCATCTGTGGATCAGAAAACAGCTTCCTTGATGAAGTGATTATGGATGATCTGGGCACACGAAGCTATATCTGCTCCGATACCGATTTTTGTCGTGAACGCGGACCACTTGACGCGGCCACCCACTCTTTAACGGAGGCTCAGTGATGCCGTACGAACCCCTATTACGTGTTAATAATCTATCTAAACTCTACGCACCCGGTAAAGGCTGCGAAGAGATCAGCTTTGATCTGCATCCCGGTGAAGTACTCGGTATCGTTGGCGAATCTGGGTCGGGGAAATCAACACTATTAACCAGCTTATCGGCAAGGCTTGAACCCAACGCAGGTGAAGTGCTCTACCGCAACGCTAACGGTGATTGGCTGAATCTATATGCATTATCGGAATCAGAGCGTCGTCGCTTATTGCGCACTGAATGGGGAGTCGTCCATCAGCATGCTCGTGAAGGTTTACGCATGGGCGTTTCAGCAGGAGCCAACATTGGCGAACGCCTGATGGCTGTTGGCCAGCGTCATTATGGCAATATCCGCAAAGAAGGTATGCGCTGGATGGAAGATGTCGAACTGGATGTCAGCCGTATTGATGACAAACCCAGCACTTATTCGGGCGGCATGCAGCAACGCTTACAGATTGCCCGCAACCTGGTAACTCATCCTCGTTTGGTATTTATGGATGAACCAACCGGCGGCCTGGATGTTTCTGTGCAAGCACGCATTCTTGATCTGCTGCGGACTCTGGTGACAGATCTGAATCTTGCAGTGGTCATTGTCACTCATGACTTAGCCGTCGCACGTTTACTGGCACAGCGCTTAGTTGTAATGCGTAACGGAAAAATCGTCGAAACCGGCCTAACTGATCAGGTACTAGATGACCCACAACATCCTTACACCCAACTGTTGGTCTCCTCAGTGCTGACGCCTTAACCTCACAGGATAAAACAGATGAAAACAATGATCGATGTGCAGGGATTGTCTAAAACCTTCACTCTGCATAACCAGGGTGGAGCTCAGCTTAAGGTTTTAAACGATGTCTACTTACAAGTAGGAGCGAGTGAATGCACCGTTCTACATGGAGAAAGTGGCGCCGGAAAAAGCACCCTGCTACGAACACTGTATGCTAACTACCTGCCAAGCCAAGGCGCTATTAACATCCGCCATCACGGTGAGATGGTGAATCTGGCAACAGCCAACAGTCGTCAATTAATGGCGGTTCGTAAAGATACGCTGGGCTATGTCAGTCAGTTCTTACGTGTTATCCCGCGTGTTTCAACGCTTGATGTCGTAATGCAACCGTTACGTGAACGCGGCGTTAGCGAGGAAGCGGCACGCGAAAAAGCTGCCGACCTACTGACACAACTCAACATACCCGAGCGCTTGTGGTCGCTTGCCCCCAGTACCTTTTCCGGCGGCGAACAACAACGCGTCAACATAGCCCGTGGTTTTATTGTCGATTACCCGATCCTGCTATTGGATGAACCGACCGCTTCGTTAGACCAACGCAACTCAGATGTCGTGATCAAACTGATTCAACAAGCATTATCTCGTGGTACTGCCATCGCGGGTATTTTCCATGATGCTGCTGTCAGAGATGCCGTAGCAGATCACTTTTTTGATGTAAATAAAGCAGTAGAACCGACTGCCGTTGGATTTTAAGGGAGAAAGATCGACATGATTTTAACAAACGCACAAATAGTTTTATCCAACGAAGTAATCAAAGGGTCATTAACTGTTAACAATGGCATGATCGACAGCATCGATCATGGCAATGTTACGCTCCCCGGTGCGATTGATTGCCAGGACGGCTATATTACTCCCGGGATGGTAGAGCTACATACCGACAACATGGAGAAGCATTTCACACCCCGCCCAGGTGTCGCCTGGCCTGCCATATCGGCCTTCAAAGTACATGATGCCCAAATGATCAGTTCCGGTATTACCACAGTATTTGATGCCATTTCCATCGGTGATGTAATTCAAGGTAGCGAACGTCTTAACAACCTGGCACGCATGGTTGATGCACTGAGTGAATCACGTGAGCGCAAGCTTACCCGCGCAGATCACCTGTTACACCTGCGCTGTGAAGTCAGCCACAAAGATACCTTAGAAATGTTTAATGCATTGTTGGAAAGGACATCCGCACAACTAGTGTCCGTGATGGATCATTCACCGGGTCAACGTCAATTCGCCAGTCTGGAAAAATACCGTGAATACTATCAGGGAAAATACAAACTATCAGACTCTGAAATGGAAGCCTTTGTTGAGCGTCAGACCCATACGAGCCAACTGTATAGCGACCAATATCGCACAGAGATCTGCCACACCTGTAACCGTTTGAGCATTCCGTTGGCCAGCCATGATGATGCTACTCAGGCGCACGTTGATGAATCGCATAGCTTTAACATGGTGATTGCCGAGTTCCCAACCACAGCCGAAGCTGCCGTAGCTGCGCACAAAAAAGGGATGGGAGTAATGATGGGCGCGCCCAATGTTGTACGTGGTGGCTCTCATTCCGGCAATATTGCAGCACACACACTCGCTTCTGAAGGCGTATTGGATATCCTTTCTAGTGATTATTATCCAGCCAGCTTACTGGATGCTGCGTTTAAGATTGCACAACTTGAATCGAATCAATATAGCCTCGCAAAAGCGATCGCACTGGTGAGCCAAAAACCAGCGGATGCCGTCGGCCTTAAAGATCGTGGACGTATCCAATCCGGCTATAAAGCCGATTTGGTATGGAGCACATTGGAGGATGATCATATCCATATTGAACATGTCTGGAAAAATGGCAATCGGGCTTTTTAAATGGCAAAAATAATCTATCTGATGGGCCCTTCCGGCAGCGGTAAGGACTCCATCATTTCAGGGCTACGTCAACAGCTACACACTAACGCCGCATTGATGATTGCGCACCGCTATATCACCCGTCACTGGCAATCCGGTGGTGAAAATCACATTGAACTGACAGACGCTGAATTTTCGCTGAGAAAAAAACTAGGTCTGTTTTCATTAAGCTGGCAAGCCAACGGGCATCACTACGGTATTGGTTGTGAAGTAGATGCTTGGCTGCAGGCTAACCACTCAGTCATCGTCAACGGGTCGCGGGAACACTTGCCGGATGCAATCGAACACTACGCTGAACGCCTCGTCCCCGTATTGATAGACGTTGATGAACGATCACTGAGAGAACGTTTAACTCAGAGAAACAGAGAATCATCACCAGAGATAGAAGCACGTATTTTGCGCTCCCGATCTTATGCAGAAAGCTTGACCCTGCAGTGTCATGTTATTGAGAATAATGGAAATTTAGAAAGAGCCGTGAGCAAACTTGCTTTGCTAGTAAATCAATTAACCACGGCAACTACCCATGATTGAGGTTGAGTTTATCGGTACCGGTAATGCAGGCCAAGTTCCAGTGTGGGGTTGCCAGTGTCGTGCTTGCTTGCGTGCCATTACCAACCCTGTATATCGGCGCGGTCCATGTAGTCTCGCTATCCGCACACCACTAGGAGTCACTCTGATTGACGCCGGCAGAACCGATTTGGCAGAACGCTATGCGTTTGATGATATCCATAGAATTATACTGACACACTTTCACATGGACCATGTGCAGGGTTTGTTTCATTTACGCTGGTCGGAAAGAAGCAGAAAAATTCCGGTGTTCCGGCCTAATGACCCACTAGGTGCGGATGACCTTTACAAACACCCAGGAGTACTTGAATTTCAAGAACCTTTTATTCCCTTTAACACTGTTTACTGGCCAGACTTTAGCCTCACTGCATTACCATTAAATCATTCAAAGATTACGTTAGGTTATCTACTCCAAAAAGACAGTTTCAGGCTCGCTTATTTAACTGACACCATTGGTTTACCAGAATCTACTGAAAAATTTCTTCTTAGTATTGGATCAGGGCAACCAGATTCAATCGACTATCTGATAGTTGACTGCTCTGAACCTCCGCATAAAAAACTTCCTAAAAATCATAATGATTTCAATGAAATTCTGCATATCTATAAAAAAATACGCCCCAATAAGATGATTCTTACACATATCAGCCATCGCCTAGATTGCTGGCTATTAGAAAATGCTTCGGTAATACCTAATAACATGAGTGTTGCATCAGATGGAATGACTTTAACCATCAGGTAAAAGAACCTAAAGTACATATTATCTATTGCACTCAAGACACTATTAAACTTTACTTATATGTAATATTAACGATAAATCACTTTGCAAAGCTGTCTTGAAGACTACCCTAATCATCAAGACAAGGTTGTATTTGTAAAAGTCTTTGCCTAACGGAGTTTGCGGATGCACACACCTGAAGCAAGTGAACTTAATTTTTCGCAGAACGCCAAAGCTCATAATACCATTGTAGAGCTAATGCAAAACCGCCTTCTATGGAATACAGATCTTGAATCAGCGTTAAAAATTATTACCATACGGTGTGCAATTGCACTAAATGTTAACCGCACTAGCGTATGGTACATGGTGGATAATCAATATCTTGAATGCCAAATTCTTTACGACAAATTACAAAAACGTACCTATAAGGGCCATCATTTACTGTTCCAAAGAAATCCTGCGTACTTTGAAGCAATCGAAGAAAATCAAATCCTGGATGCACATAACGCCCAGAAAGACCCAAGAACAAAAGCGTTTGCTCAAGAATATCTAATCCCTTTAAATATTCACTCAATACTGGATGCATCCTTCCGCCATGAAGGACGTACTGAAGGGGTTATATGCTTCGAACATACAGGCTCCCCTCGCATATGGAGTACTGAAGAACAGACTTTTGCAGTTTCTGTTTCAGGACTCGTTTCAAACTTAAGAATTTTTTATGCATTAAAAGATAGCGAGGCTCGCTACCGCCTACTCTACGACCAATGCGCCGACGGCGTATTAATAATTCATAACAATCAGATAATGGATTGCAACCAAACTGCTGTCAGCATTTTTGGCAACTCAAAAGCGGACATCATAGGAAGAACCATTGACCACCTATCACCCAAGTTTCAACCCAATGGCTCTGATTCATCACAAGCATCTAAAACTTTTATAAAAAAAGCACTTCAAGGAGAGGAACAAAGCATTGAGTGGCAGCATGTTCGTTTAAACGGAGTGCCTTTCTACGCCGATATTAAACTCAATAGACTTGAAATTAATGGTCATCCTCATTTAATTTGCACCATCCATGACATTAATGATCACAAGGTAGCCGTCAAACGCATTCTCGAGCTCAACTCACTACAAAAAGCTATTTTTGATGGCGCAAAATACAGCATCATATCTACCGATACTAAAGGCACTATTCAAACCTTTAATAAAGCTGCAGAGGAGATGCTTGGCTACACAGCAGAAGAGATGATCGGCATACAAAGTCCCTCTCTCATTCACAAAAAGTCAGAAGTTATTAGTCGCGCCAAAGAGTTGGCAGAACAATTAAACTCACCCAACATATCCGGCTTTGACGTCTTTATTGCATTATGCAAAGAGGCAAAGTCAGAAGAGCGAGAATGGACCTACATCCATAAGAGCGGACGCGAGATTCCAGTACTACTATCAGTCACCGCATTACACAGTGATAACGACAAAATAACCGGCTACCTTGGTATTTCCTACGATATCACTCAACGAAAAAAAGCTGAAAAAGACCTGCAAACCTCACAAAAAAAACTAGAACACCAGGCGTATCATGACTCATTGACAGGCTTACCTAACAGAGCTCAATTACATACAACAACCAAACAGGCACTGCTTCAAGCAAGCGAAAACAACCAAAGCTTAGCTCTTATGCTATTAGACTTGGACCGATTTAAAGAAGTAAACGACACACTTGGACACCATATTGGTGACCGCTTACTTCAAAAACTAGCAATAAAACTAAACGATACAGCCCTTAAATACCACGCAAAGCCATATCGTCTCGGGGGAGATGAGTTTGCTATTTTGCTACCGAATTTAACATCCACGGACCATGCCCATATGCTGGCAGAACTGATTAATGACAGCATAAAGCAACCCTTTGAAATTGATGATGTCACATTAGAGTTGGGTGCAAGCATTGGAATAGCAATATACCCAGAGCATGGGAGCAACAGTCACGACCTACTCCGTTATGCTGACATCGCTATGTACAACGCAAAATCACAATCCTCAGGCGTTTCTATCTACGATCAGCATCAAGATTCACACAGCCCAAGACGCCTGCAACTAATGGCAGAACTGGGCGTTGCGATTCGTGATGAACAGTTGATTCTTTACTATCAACCTAAAATAGAGCTTATTTCTCAGAAATGCATAGGCTTTGAAGCGCTTATTCGCTGGAGGCATCCAACACTAGGGATGATTCCACCTGCTGAGTTTATTAATTTAGCCGAAATGAGTAATACCATACATACCTTAAGCCTGTGGGTACTCGAACATGCTATTCAGCAATTAAAAAAATGGCATCAGCTAGGGATTTACCTACCTATAGCTGTCAATCTATCTGCAAGGAACCTCATTAATCAATCTCTTCCTGAGATTATCAAAAGCTTACTTAATGAATACGAAATTGATGCAAAATGGCTGGAAATAGAGATCACCGAAAGCGCTTTCATCAGCGACCCCGAAAGAGCCGAATCCGTGACGAGAGAGATTAGCAGGCTTGGGGTCGCACTTTCTATCGATGACTTTGGTACTGGCTACTCATCCTTAAGCTATCTAAAACGACTACCAATTCAGACGCTTAAAGTAGATAGAAGCTTTGTTGGTGGCATGCTATCAAACAAACAAGACGCTGCTATTGTCCGCTCAACTATAGGCCTTGCTCACAGCTTTGGCTTAACCGTTGTCGCAGAAGGCGTTGAGGACCAGGAAACACTGGATGCTATAACACAGTTAAACTGCGAACATGCCCAAGGTTACTTTATTTGTAGACCCGCACCGGAGGATCAAATTTTAGCCTGGTACTATTCACAGCAAAGCGTTTGATAACTATTTGATGCCCGTCAATTACCCAGTCTTAAGTTAGGTCTAAAGTGTGCGGCTTGCCAAGATGAGAGCCGCTCACATGCCAATAAGACCTAACCCAGCCAAACGTGTACCCCACGAACAACCGGACACGCTGGTGTATACAATTGAAGACCGCCTCTACGTTAACTTAACAGACCGCTGCACTCTGGCTTGCCATTTTTGCCCAAAACATAACGGCAGCAAAGAATTGCACGACTACAATCTAACGTTATCTGAACGCCCAGAACAAGATCATATTATTGAGCAGATAGGTGACCCTTCACGTTATGAAGAGATTGTTTTTTGTGGTTTTGGCGAGCCCACATTACGCCTCAAGGCTCTAGTGTCAGTAGCAACAGCAGTCAAAGCAAAAGGAGGGAGAACTCGTTTAAACACTGATGGGCTCGCGAACCTTTTTCATAAGAAAAATGTGGTGCCACTCTTAGCCAGCTGTATTGATGCGATGTCTATCTCTTTGAACGCTCAAGATGAGCAGACATATACTCAGCATTGTGCGCCGAGCTTGGCCAATAGCCATGCAGAGGCACTCTCTTTTATTAAGCTGGCCGCTGACATGATTCCTGATGTAACGGCTACGGCAATAGACGGTTTAGAGGGCGTAGATATACTTGCCTGCCAAAAACTAGCCGAAGAACGCGGAGCCAAATTTAAAGCCAGAGCCTTAGATGTTGTCGGCTAAAATATCTTTCTAAACATATTTTGGGCTGTATTTATAAGAGCGATAACGTTTAACTGTTTTACGATCGAGCAAGCGCAAAAAGTTAATGGTATCGCTACTTTTCATCGGGAATCCCAAGAAATAACCTTGAGCAAAATCACAGCCCTGTTTTTTCAGAACAGCTAACTGCTCTTTAGACTCAACGCCTTCAGCAACAACTTCTAAACCAAGCGACTGAGCTAATGCGATAGTCGCTTTTACTATCATCTCATCATTTACATCGTGCAACATATCGCGAATAAAACTACGATCAATTTTCAAACGACATGCACTGAGTTTTCGTAAAGTCACCATGGATGAATAGCCCGTACCAAAATCATCGATCGCTATTTTCAAACCTTGGTTAACATAACTTTCTAACAGTTCAATGGTTTTATCTGACGCATCCATACAAGCCGATTCAGTAATCTCAACTTCAAAGTGATGCAAAGGTATGCCTGATGACTTCAGCAACGAAAGTAGACATTCAACTCCCGCCTCGCTACGCAATTGAACTGGCGAAATATTGAATGACACCGTACCAAACGAAAGCCCATCTTCAAGCCAGCGCCCAACTTCGAGGCACACATGTTGTGCTACCCAGATACCTATATCATCAATCATACCGCGCTTCTCAGCGACAGGGATAAAGGTTAAAGGAGAGATCAAACCTTGCTCAGGATGCTCCCACCGCAACAATGCCTCAAACCCAACTAACACGCCACTTTCACAATCAAATTGTGGTTGATAGACCATATATAGCTGTTGTAAAAAACGAGCACTGCTCAACATATGAGCTAACTCGGCTTCTTTTTGAACACGTTCTGTCATCTCTGCCTGATAGAAAACAAACCGCCCACGCCCCTGCTCTTTAGCACGATATAATGCAACATCGGCACGTGAAATCAGCTCATCCACTGTATTTTCAGAATCACATACCACGATACCAACACTAGTATTGGTTTTAAGTTTGTGCCCCCCGACATCAAATGCAGCATCAAAGCAGCTGATGACTTTTTCAGCGAGAATAGCCACATCTGACGGGTCATGAACATTACTTTGTAAAATAGTAAATTCATCCCCGCCAAAGCGGGCAAACGTATCACACGCTCGAAGCACCCCTTTAATTCTACTGGCGACCTCTATCAATAGCTGATCACCTGCCGGATGTCCCAAGGTGTCGTTAATCTCTTTAAAGTGATCCAAATCCATCATCAACAAAGCACAGGTTTGCTGATGTCTCTGCCCTTGAAGCAGCTCATGTTCAAACCGGTCAAGAAACAGTCGACGATTAGGCAAGCCCGTTAAAGAATCATGAAATGCCAAATATTTGATCTGTTCTTCAACTGCTTTTCGGTGGGAGATATCATGAAAAGTTACTACAGCTCCCACAATCTCCTCGTTCAGATAGATCGGAGAGCTCCAATACTCAACAGGGAAAGACTGATTATCTTTTCTCCATAAAACATCAGTTTCAATTCGATAACTTTCACCGTCACGAATTGACATCAACATATAGCAGTTTTCTTTTAATAACGGCTCACCATCTGCATGAGAATGATGTATCAATCCATGGTTATCTTTTCCGATAAGCTCATCAGGGTCATAACCAAGCATCATTGCACCGGCAGGATTTATAAAGGTCGTGATTCCATTAACATCTAACCCAAAAATACCTTCATTACTGTGCTCTAACAGCAAGCGGGAACGGTGCTCTGCAGTTTTCAATGCATTTTCATAATCAAGCTGATCACGTATATCTTTAAATACCGTGATCATATACGTTTTATCTTGATGAACAAACGGGCTTGAAGATACCTCGACAGGCACCTCTTCACCGTCTCGAAGATGGTGTGTTGTTTTAGCGGAAAGCGTCTTTTCCTGAACTTTTTTCCAGCGCTTTTTTAATCGAGTAGAAGTAAAAGCGGGATCCCAATCAGATATATGCGTTTGGTAAAGCTCACTTGCACTAACACCAAAATGCTTTATTGCCGCAGAGTTCGCGTAGATAATTCGAAAGTTCTCGTTTGGAGAAGAACAAATCAGCGAGTCTAAGCTATGATCGACCATTGCATTTACAAGCGATAACTGACCGCTCATTACAGTATGTTCAGTTATGTCACGACTAACACCTAACACTCCATGACCTATGTCAGGAAGGTTTAACGGAATCCGTAACGTATCCAGCAAAACTCGACGACCATCAGGGTAAGTAACCCACTCATCATGGCGAATTGGCGCCTGCTTTTGTAACATTTCTTTATCAAAAAACTGAAAGCCATTTGCTGTCGTGCAATCAAATAGGTCAGCATCTTTTTGACCAACAATCGATTCTTCACAAGCATCGCTAAATACTTCGAATGCTTTATTACAGCCTATATAAGCTGCATCACTATTTTTAAAAAAGATAAGATCAGGTATAGAGTCAATTAACGTGCGTAAACGGCTTTTTTCTATTTGCAGTGTTTGCTCAGATAATCGCTGCTCAGTGATATCCGTTCCTGACGAAAGAATACCTATTCGTGTTCCCTGCGCATCTTCTAATATACGGTTGTACCAGAGAATAAGACGCTCATCGCCCGCTTGTGTAATAACCGGCTTTTCAACTTTCTGATTAGGAATTTTAGAACAGCTCATTAAACGGTTATACGCTGATTGAGCTATGCACCTTCCACTTTCTGGCAAAAAATTATCAAACCAGTTGAGCCCTAACGCATCTTCTTGCTCCATGCCCAATAGCTCGCAAGCGAAGCGATTTAACAGCGTGATATTGCCATCAAGATCAAGTGTCACCATGATGACACCTGCTATATCCAAATAGTGATTTGCCCTTTGGTGTTCTTGCTTAAGCGCCTCAATAACAGAGCCTTGGGTCGCATAATCAGAAACCAAGCCTATCTCATAATCATTGCTGCCTTGCGGTAGAAACTCAATGTGACACTGATCCTGCTCGATGGCTGATAGTGAAAATTTTACAGGTAGTATATGAGCATCATTTGAAGGATATGGCTCTTCATACAAAGACACTAACACATCATGATAGTGACCCTTATTATCAAGAAAACGTAGTGAGGACGTTTCAGGAAAAGATAGATCTGCCTGCCACTGAAGCAGCACTTTCTCCCATCGCGGTATATCATCCGGATGCATCATCAACGACAAGAAAGATGGCTTTTCCCAAATTGAAAGCGCACTTCCGAGAAACATACCGGTGTCGCGATTTGCGCTACTGAATTGGTCATGCCTAGTATCAAAGAGGCCGGCTATAACCAAAACCCCACTCAATGACGCATGCAAATGCTCAGACGAACCCATCAATCACTCTTTTTAATTATTATTAGAAGCCACAAAATAAGGCTTTGCCTTACTGTTAGCTGAATTATAACACCCATCATCAGTATGGCGATGGTTTTGGAGGAGGATCATTGAAATTCTATAAGGCAGACACAGTAACAAAAGTGGTTCACGCCAATTTTGCTACTGCTTTAGTCACATATTAAATGAAATACGTTTTTAGAGGAGGGAAGCCATTAAACTCTACTGAACAATAACTACTGGTATAAGCACCGGTTGCCATCCAGTACATTCGATCACCTATTTCCAATGAAAGCGGTAATTCGTATTTGTGGTTTTCATACATAATATCCATGCTATCGCATGTTGGACCGGCCAAAACAACAGCCTCTTCCTCGCCAACACGTTCAGTATGGATAGGATATTTAATACACTCATCGAGTGTTTCAATGAGTCCGTTGAACTTACCCACATCCGCATAAATCCAACGTTCAAGCGCTGTTTGCGACTTTCTGGAGATCAGTACTATTTCAGAAACAATTACGCCAGAATCGCCAACTAATGATCGCCCGGGTTCCAAAATAACCTCGGGAACAAGATCCGGAAAATCTTCTGTCAGAAAACGAGTGATTTCTTCAACATAAGTACTAAATTCATTTGTTTTCTGAATGTATTGCGCAGGAAATCCGCCTCCCATATTGATCATTTTTAGCGCAATACCATGCTCACTATAAAGGCGTTCAAACACAACTTTAACTTTAGCAATTGCGCCATCCCAAGTATCAATTTCACGCTGTTGTGAACCGACATGAAAAGAAACACCATAAGGATCCAAGCCTAACTCTTTTGCCAAAGCCGCCAGTTCAATAGCCATTTCAGGGCTACAACCAAACTTACGCGATAATGGCCAGTCAGCGCCTTCAGCACCTTCTGTCAGAATGCGAATATAAACACGAGAACCAGGCGCGTACTCAGCAATATTGCGAAGGTCTGCCTCTGAATCAGTAGCAAATAGAGTTACCCCTTTTTCGTAAAAATAGGCAATATCTTTGCGTTTTTTAATGGTATTACCATAACTGCAACGATCAGGTGAAACATTACACTTAAGAACACGGTCTAACTCAAAAACAGAAGCTATATCAAAATTTGAACCGAGTTCACCCAACAAACTAATCACTTCTTCAGCTGGGTTAGCCTTCACCGCGTAATAAACACGCGCATAATCAAATCCCTGTACAAGCTCTAAATACTTTTCACGCACAGTATTTAAATCAACAACAATAAAAGGAGTTTCCTTATTGTCAGCAAACGCTTTGATTTTATTCCAGTTGTCTGGAGATAAATGTTCTGGATGTTTCACTTCTTTCGTCACCTCACCATCTATTATTCAGGGTTAATACGAAAACAGCCCATAATGGATAACCATTACGGGCTTTGTTTCTAGCAGCTACTACGCTAGTTATCGAACGAATAGTCAGCATTTTGCGCGAGTATAAATTAAATGCAGGTGATAGCAATAGTTGAAATAAAATTCAGCCACCATGCGTTACTACTCTCTCAATTTCAGCGAAAGACTTGGCTTCATACATTATTTCAAAGCCAATTTTAAGCTTCCTAGAGACATCACTTGCAGAGATAATACCGCGGATACGCTTCACTTGAGCTAACCCTTCATCAATTACCAGAATATGCTGCTCTCCGGAGTCTTTCAGAGTGAGCATCACATCACCAATTTTTGAGTGCTGTAACTGCTCATAAGTCAGCGCCTGCAATTGCCCTTTTGCTGCCATTACATGCTTTACCAGCATGAACTCTCGGGATAAACCATGAGTTTGCATGTAAGACATCACACGGCTGCCCATTATATCGCGAGCAGTCACGACGCCACTAACAACCCCGTCCTCACCTGTCGCGAACAGCAGCCTTACATGTTGGTTTTTCATCCATTCAAGTGCTGCATCTATCTGGGTTTCTTGGGAAATGGAGATAGGTTTAACGCTTTGAAAGTCTGTCATAACATCAACAGCAGCGCTATTCAGATTGATAGGAGCTTGAAGCTGCTCCGGAGAAAGGAGATGCGTTACATCAGCAATCTCCTGTAAACGAATATGACGAAATGTTTCTAACATCGCCGAGCCCCTTCCTGTTATTTTTAGAGTTTGAAGCCTATTAATAACAGCATAGCCAGCTTTATAAGAAAGGTCATCTTTTTGGCCCCTCTGTTATCCTTAAGTTATAACCGCCTATATAGCTATGCACGATCTACATATAAGTTAGATCCGTTCATCACTGCTATAAAATACCCCTTGAGACATCAAGACAGCATTACCAAACACCTCAACTCGATTCACACCATTAGGACCAACCTTAACGTGAGTCCCTATTAAGCTAGAGCGCCCCATTTCAATACCTTGTTCAATCATCCAGCCGGTATCATGTTGGAGCTCTTTAATTAATGCGATACTACCTACCAGTGCGGCAGCGGCACTACCGGTTGCTGGATCTTCCGCTATACCGGCAATAGGAGCAAACATGCGCATCCGGATATCTGCACTATCATCACTGTAACTAAAGATACATAGATCAGGCGTATCATCAGTCGAGAGTAATGCAGTCCACTGTGACATATCTAATTTAGCCTGCGATACAGCACCAACATCCTTAAGCTCTATTATCTGATAAGGCACACCGCAGCTGGCAACATAAGGCAGTGGCTTTATCTGCTCTATACCTAAACCAAGCAAGCTTGCGGCATTATCAACTGATAAGTGGCTATTACTCACCTGCGGCAACACAGCTGTTGCGAAACGTGCCAACGTTTGACCATTACTATTTTTTGAGTACTTCACAGGGACAGGTCCTACTTTCTCATCTAAGGTCAACTCGTATTCACCATTAACAGCTTCTAGCCATCCCAGCTGTTTCAATAAAATAGCGGTACCAACAGTCGGGTGGCCAGCAAAAGGAATTTCACCTTGAGGCATAAAGATACGAATTGCCCAACGGTTAAAGCCTGTTTTCTCTGTAATAAAAACAGTTTCTGAAAGGTTTAACTCACGTGCAATGCTCTGCATTTGCTCACCGGATAAACCGCCAGCATCCGTAAAAACCGCTAAAGGATTACCGCAAAAAGGACGTTCAGTGAAAACATCCAACGTATAGTATTCTAACCCTTTCATTTTTTACTCCCTCTTGATTACTAACATTAGCTGCCGCACACAATTACCTCATAAACACTTTACGCTAGCGCAGCAGCTATTTACTAACTGCGCCAGAACGGCTTATTCGCTTCTAACAAAGCATCTGTACGGCTTACCCCAATATCTTTCAAAGCATACCGGTCTAACGTTGCCAGCTCACGGCGTGAGCGTTGGCGCTGCTGTAGCTCGCGCAGCCTTTGTAAAATCCGTCTAAACATTTCAATGATAATCATCGTCACACCTCCTGTAGTTGCTGACAAATATCTTATGCCGTAAACTAAAACCATTACAGATTCAGAGTTAATTATTTTTAACCAGCACAGATATTCAACACAGATAACTGTATTGGTTATTTTATTGAGATCTGTCATGTACGTCTTATTGAAACAGCACGGTGCTATTAACCAGTAAAGAAGGGAAAGAAAAATGAAGCTTTATGAGAAAGTAGCGCACGCTATCGCAGAACGAATAGAGCAGTCTTTTTATCAAGCAGGTGAAAAACTTCCGTCTATTCGTGCGTTAAGCTTGGCTCATGAAGTCAGTATTTCAACCGCACAAGAAGCCTATCGCTTACTCGAGGACCAAGGCTGGGCGGAGTCTCGCCCCAAATCCGGCTTTTATGTTATTAACCGACAAAAAGCACCGCAGCAACTTCCTGACTTATCACGCCCTACCCAAAGGCCAATCGAAGTGTCTCAATGGGAAGAGGTACTAAACTTACTTTGTGCCAGCACCACACCAAATTTAGTCCAGTTAAGCCGTGCTATACCTGATCTGAATGCACCTACGCTAAAGCCACTCACTCGCATCATGTCTGACCTCAACAAAAATGCCCATGGCACTATGCTGTCGTATGAAGACCTAAGGGGAACCGATAGCTTACGCCTGCAAATAGCTCGCTTAATGGTTGATTCGGGTTGTCGGTTACACCCAGATGACATCATTACTACCGCAGGCTGCCAAGAAGCACTATCCACCAGCCTTAGAGCCGTAACAAAACCCGGCGATGTCGTTGCTGTAGATTCACCCAGTTTCTATGGCTCAATGCAAGCAATCAAAGCGCATGGTTTAAAAGTACTAGAAATCCCAACGCACCCTGAAACAGGCATCAGTATTGAAGCACTTGAATTAGCATTAGAGCAATGGCCCATCACGGCAATTCAAATCACACCAACCTGCAACAACCCGCTTGGCTACACCATGCCAGTTGAGCATAAAAAACGCTTATTAGCGTTAACTGCTCGTTATGATATCCCCATTATTGAAGACGACATTTATGGTGACTTATCCTATGTCTCGCCTCGCCCACCGACTATTAAGTCTTTTGATACTGAAGGACGTGTATTGCTGTGCTCCTCATTTTCAAAAACACTCGCTCCAGGATTAAGAATTGGTTGGGTTGCCCCAGGACGTTATGGCAATCAAGTCATGCATATGAAATACGTAGTCACGGCCAGCACACCAACATTACCCCAGCTAGGTATTGCCGAATTTATTGCCCAAGGGGGCTATGAGCGGCACATCCGAAAAATGCGTGCGCAATATCACCAAAGTAGAGATGTAATGATTGGCTTGATTGAAAAGCACTTTCCGCAAGGGACTAAAATTAGTTACCCCCAGGGAGGCTTCTTACTGTGGGTCGAGTTACCTGATGATATCGACACAACTGCTCTAAACGAGCGAACCATGGCCAAGGGAGTGAGTATCGCTCCTGGTGTGTTGTTTTCAGCTTCTGGTAAATATCGAAACTGCATGCGCCTAAACTTTACCGACAAGCCCTCTGAGAAAAATGAGAACGCTATTAAATTGGTTGCCGAGCTTATTCGTGAAATGGTTTCAGAGCTCAAGTAACACAGAAGATAACGGTATAAAAATACGCTAAAACATAGTATCGAACCAACAAGCCAACAACTTGACCCAAAAGTCAGAAAAAGCTTATGCTTATCCTAAGCAAAACCGTCGGATTAAGTGCATCTAATCACGCACTTAATAGAACATCAGGAGTGGTCAGTGATTCGTTTTTTACTCAACAATACGCTGCAATCGATTAGCAATATTGACCCAAACACAACTGTACTCAATTATTTGCGCAGCACCCTACGCCCCACAGAAAAACGCACAGGTACCAAGGAAGGCTGTGCTTCAGGAGATTGTGGCGCATGTACTGTCGTTTTAGCTGAAATAAAAAATGATCAACTTACTTACCAATCCATCAATAGCTGCCTTACCTTACTCCCTGCTCTTAATGGAAAACAACTGATCACCGTCGAGGACCTTAAAAAGGGCAATCAACTACACCCCGTACAACAAGCAATGGTAGATCATCACGGTTCCCAATGCGGCTTTTGCACCCCCGGTATTGTGATGTCTCTCTTCTCTTATCAGAAAAATCACAACAGTCATCTTTTACATGAAAACAGCACTTTTAAAAATAACACCGATAAAATAAACACAGTTCAACAATTCAACCCAGCCCTAGCACTTGAAGCACTAGCGGGGAACTTGTGCCGCTGTACTGGCTACCAACCCATAATCAATGCGGCAAAAGAGATCAGTAATAATCAACAGATGGACCAGTTTGACCATCTACAGCAACAGACCATCAATACATTAAAAAGTATTAAGCCTGGCCAGTGCGACACTATTAGCTACAGTGTCTCAGCTACCAATAAGAAGTCCGCAGTCAAAAACGCTTATTCACCCACACAGTTATCTCAGCTCGACAGATTATTACAACAGAATCCAAAAGCACATTTACTAGCGGGTGGAACTGACTTAGTACTTGATATTACCCAGAGGCAAACCTCTTTCGACACCCTAATTTACTTAGGAGAAATTGAAGAGCTACAGCGTATTATCTTGAGTAAAAATGCTATCGAAATAGGCGCCACTACACCACTAAGCCAATGCCATGCCGTACTCAACGACGAGTATCCCGATTTGGGACAGCTGCTGGAGCGGTTCGCTTCATTGCAGATTCGTAATCAAGGAACACTTGGGGGGAATATAGCCAATGCATCCCCCATCGGAGATGCACCACCCGCACTTATTGCCGCTGGAGCCAGTTTACAACTGCGACACGCGGGTGCTGTGCGTAGCATGCCATTAGAAGCTTTTTTTATCGACTATCGGAAAACCCATTTAGTCGCTGGTGAATACATCGAGAAAATTATTATTCCTCGTAAACCAGCGGGCTCAATCTATCAGATTTATAAGCTATCAAAGCGCCTCGATGATGATATTTCTGCCGTCTGTGGTGCTTTTCATATCCAGCTTAAAGACGACAAGGTTACTGAGGCTAGCATCGCCTTTGGTGGCATGGCGGCCATTCCTAAACGGGCCAGCTATTGCGAGCAAGCATTACTCAACCAGCCATGGAATAAAGCCAGTATTGAAGCGGCAATGAACGCCTTAGACCGAGACTTCACACCTCTCTCTGATTTTCGCGCCAGTGCAGAGTACCGTTCGCAAGCGGCACGCAACTTACTATTAAAGTGCTGGATAGAATCGCAGCCTAATAGCTTGCCAACGAGGGTGACTGACTATGTCTAACCATACAGAAACCGTCAACAACACTTCGCAAGTAGAACTGGAGAGACAGTTTAAACAAGATCTAAAAACCGGTGTAGGTAAAAAGATTCCACATGAAAGCGCAGCAAGGCACGTCAGCGGTGAAGCCCTGTATGTAGACGATCGCTTAGAATATCCAAACCAACTACATTTATATGCACGTCTTAGCGAACACGCTCATGCAACTATTAGCAAAATAGATACAGCCCCCTGTTATCAAATATCTGGCGTATCCTGTGTCATAATTGCAAAAGATATACCCGGCAACCTAGATATTGGCGCAGTGTTTCCCGGAGACCCATTGCTGGCCGATGGCGTAGTCGAATACTTAGGGCAACCGATACTTGCGGTTGCAGCCAGCTCACTTGATATCGCTCGTGAAGCGGCCAAAGCCGCCATTATTGAATACACACCGCTCACTGCCGTGTTAGATGTAAAGCAGGCACTAGACAACAAACAGTTTGTACAAGATAGCCACCAACACAAGCGCGGCGATGCGAACAAAGCACTTAATGATGCCACTCACCGCTTACAAGGAGAACTGCATATTGGTGGCCAAGAACACTTTTACCTCGAAACCCAAGTCTCTTCCGTGATGCCAACCGAAGATGGCGGTATGCTGGTGCACTGCTCCACACAAAACCCAACAGAAATACAAAAATTAGTTGCCAGTGTGCTCGGCCTACCTATGAATAAAATCATTATCGATATGCGCCGCATGGGTGGTGGTTTTGGTGGAAAAGAGACTCAAGCAGCAGGCCCTGCATGTATGGCAGCAGTAGTAGCAAGCATCACAGGGCAACCCGTAAAAATGCGCCTGCCTCGCATTGATGACATGCTATCTACCGGCAAACGTCACCCTTTTTATATCAAATACGATGTTGGCTTTGATGATACCGGCAGATTACAAGGCATCGATATGCAACTGGCAGGTAATTGTGGCTACTCACCCGATCTATCCGGCTCTATTATTGATCGCGCCATGTTCCACTCTGATAATGCCTACTACTTAGGCGATGCGTTAATTACCGGCCACCGTTGCAAAACTAATCTTGCCTCCAATACTGCCTTTAGAGGATTTGGTGGACCACAAGGCATGGTCGCAATTGAAAACGTAATGGACCATATCGCCCGCCATTTAGGTAAAGATCCATTAGCGATTCGAAAGCGTAACTTTTACGGAAAAACAGAGCGTAATATCACTCACTATCACCAAACAGTAGAAGACAATTTTTTGGACGAGATGATCTCTGATCTAGAGCTAAGCGCCAGTTATAGCGAACGTCGCAAGGCAATTATTCTGTTTAACCAGTCCAGCCAAATATTAAAAAAAGGCATAGCACTTACACCTGTTAAATTTGGCATCTCCTTTACTGCTACTTTTTTGAATCAAGCTGGTGCTCTCATCCATATCTATACAGACGGCAGCATTCACCTGAATCACGGCGGTACAGAGATGGGCCAAGGGCTCAATACCAAGGTTGCTCAAATAGTCGCCGAAGAGTTTCAGGTAGATTTGGAACGTATCCAAATCACTGCCGCCAATACCGACAAAGTGCCAAACACCTCTCCAACAGCGGCGTCCTCAGGAGCAGACCTCAACGGGAAAGCGGCTCAAGCGGCTGCTCGTACCCTTAAACAACGCCTAATCGACTTTACTGCACAGCATTTTGGCGTTGATGTTACTGAGGTCAAATTCAACAACAACCTGATTCAAGCAGGCGAACAGTTCATCAGTTTTAATGATTTGGTGCAGCTCGCCTACTTTGCACAAGTGTCACTCTCTAGTACCGGCTTTTATAAAACACCTAAAATTTTCTACGATAGAGACAAAGCCAGCGGGCATCCCTTCTACTACTTCGCATACGGAGCAGCGTGCTCAGAAGTCGTAATTGACACCTTAACGGGCGAATACAAAGTACTACGCACTGATATTCTCCATGATGTCGGCGCATCGCTGAATCCTGCTATCGATATAGGACAAGTTGAAGGCGGCTTTATCCAAGGCATGGGCTGGTTAACGACCGAGGAACTCGTATGGAACGAACAAGGCAGGCTTACCACAAATAGCCCAGCCAGCTATAAAATTCCTGCAATTGCGGACACGCCGTTAGATTTTCGGGTCAAACTAATTGAGAACCGTAAAAACCCAGAAGACACTGTTTTTCATTCCAAAGCCGTAGGCGAGCCACCCTTTATGCTAGGAATTTCAGTATGGTCGGCAATTAAAGATGCGGTATCCAGCCTATCGGACTATCGAATTCATCCACAAATAGATGCCCCAGCCACTCCGGAGAAAGTACTCATGGGAGCAGAAGCATTACGTAAACAGATGGCGGCGGAACACTGATCATGGGCTGGTTAAATACGCTTAACCGCCTAAACAGCGAAGGCACGGCAGCGATGCTAATTACCGTCGTCGAAAACCGCGGATCAACACCCCGCGATGCGGGCACTAAGATGATTGTGACCACAGACGATAGTTACGAAACCATCGGTGGTGGCCACCTCGAACATAAGGCGATAAAACATGCCCGCCAGCTATTAAACGAACACTGCAACAGTGCACAGCTTGAGAGCTATGCACTAGGCGCAAGCCTTGGACAATGCTGCGGTGGCGCAATTCAGCTGTTATTTGAACCCATCAATCCACCCGCCTTACACATTGCTCTATTTGGAGCAGGTCATGTGGCTAAAGCACTCATTCCTTTGCTGGGTAACCTTCCATGCAAAGTCACGTGGATAGATAACCGCGCTGAGCAATTTCCTGCAAAACTACCGTCTAATGTCACCCGTTGTTTATGTGATGCACCAGCAGATGAAGTGCCTGACCTGCCCGCTTTTAGTTATTGTTTAATCATGACGCACAACCACCAGCTCGATCAGGCATTAGTAGAAGCTATCCTGAAACGAGATGACTATCGCTACCTCGGTATGATCGGCTCAAACACCAAACGGCGCAAATTTGAGCATCGTCTGCGCCATAAAGGTTTTAATGAAAACAGCATTGCACAGTTACATTGCCCTGTCGGCTTAACTGAGGTCTGCGGCAAGCTGCCTGGCGAAATTGCCGTATCCATTGCTGCTGAACTCATAACCCATTACCAAGCTGCCGCTACAGGCAATAAGCTTAAAACAGCGACATCTGACAAAAATAAGCCAACAATTAGAAAAAACCACCTAACTCAACACACAGCATAACTGGCAAAAAATCGATGAAAAAAACCACTTCCTCTGTTTCTCACGCCTACCGCGCCGCCATTATTCACACGATTGAAGACCCAGCAAAGGTAGGCATAGATGCTAGTTACCAATACTTTGAAGACGGCCTACTCGTCGTAGAAAACGGATTAGTAAAGGCCGTTGGCCACGCTGAAGTATTACTCGGCACATTAGCCGCCAATACGCCTGTAACGGTTTATGAAAATGCACTGATAACGCCAGGCTTTATCGATACCCATATTCACTACCCGCAAACCGGCATGATAGCCTCCTACGGTGAACAGCTGCTCGATTGGCTTAATAACTACACCTTTCCTGAAGAACACAAATTTGCTGATAAAGGCTATGCCGATAATGTAGCGAAAATATTTTTAACCGAACTACTGCGTAACGGTACCACCACAGCGCTGGTGTTTGGCACAGTACACCCGCAATCCGTGGATGCATTTTTTGAAGCAGCACAGAGCCGTAATCTAAGAATGATTGCCGGTAAAGTAATGATGGATCGCAATGCACCTGAGACTCTCACCGACACACCTCAAAGCAGCTACCAAGATAGTAAAAACCTTATCGAGCGCTGGCACGGCAGAGGGCGGCTACATTACGCCGTCACACCCCGCTTTGCGCCCACCAGCAGTGATGAGCAGCTCACGTTAGCGGGTAAACTGCTGAAGGAATATCCACAGCTGTATATGCACACCCATTTAAGTGAAAACAAACAAGAAATAGAATGGGTTAAAGCGCTGTTCCCCAATCAAAGCGGCTACTTAGATGTATACGACCACTTCAACTTATTAGGCGAGCGCTCTGTATTTGCTCATGGTGTACACCTATGTGATAAGGAATGTAAACGCTTAGCAGAAACCGACTCGGCCCTCGCCTTTTGCCCTACATCCAATCTATTTTTAGGCAGCGGCTTGTTTGATCTGGCTAAAACAGCGCAGCACAATATTAAGGTAGGCTTGGGTACTGATGTTGGCGCAGGCACTAGTTTT
Source organism: Neptunomonas sp. (assembly GCA_034110685.1). Taxonomy (GTDB): domain Bacteria; phylum Pseudomonadota; class Gammaproteobacteria; order Pseudomonadales; family Balneatricaceae; genus Neptunomonas. The sequence continues at coordinate 98 of JAWUYS010000106.1, read as the reverse complement.
TCGATGCTGCAAACCCTCAATGAAGCCTATAAAGTTATGCAGCTACAGGGCGAGAAACTCAACCCATTTAAATCCCTCTACTTGGCCACACTCGGTGG
>JAWUYS010000105.1:0-15390 GCA_034110685.1 Neptunomonas sp. | reverse complement strand
AAGTTCGATCAATACCCTCGAAACCGACCTTATACTGCTATTTATCAGGCAATGCAGACGCTTATTCGCCAGCTATTAACAGAGCCAGACGAGCGTATTAAACACTGGCGATCAAACCTTCAAGAAGCCTTTGGCAGCAATGCCGAGGTGCTGCTAAAGCTAATCCCTGAACTTGAACTCATTATTGGCGAACAACCACGAGCACCTCGTTTGTCGCCATCTGAAGAGCAGCACCGCTTCTCGCATATTTTCCGCCAGATGCTGAAAGTATTTGCTACAGCAGAACACCCCTTAGTGCTTTTCTTTGATGACTTACATTGGGCCGACCTATCCTCATTAACGCTCTTAGAAAAACTGGCGCATCACCCGCAACATCCTCATCTTTTTATTATTGGAAGTTACCGGGATAACGAGTTCAACAAACATCACCCGTTTCAACTATCGCTCCAGCGCCTTAAAAGCTCACCGCTTGAGTTGTCTTTATATGAAATCAAAGCGTTAACACTTGAAGATATTCAGCGCTTAATTGCCGATACACTGAGCCACTCAGTAGAGCAGAGCAAACCACTGGCTGAAATATGTTTTGAAAAAACCCAAGGCAATCCCTTCTTTTTAAATCAATTTTTACTCGATTTATATGAGAAGCGCCTTATTCATTTTCAAGGAAGCCTTTGGTCATGGAACGAAGAAGAGATTCGAGATTGTGAAATAACCGATAACGTTATTAGCTTTATGGTGGATAAAATCCGCCGCTTATCGCCACAAACACAGTCGGTCATACAGATAGCAGCGTGTATCGGAAACCCCGTTGCTTTGCCTATTCTGGCTGCGGTATGTGAACAATCATCCGAGCAAACAGCGACTGATATATGGCAGGCTATTTCTGAAGGCCTGATCTTCCCATTGGAAGCAAACCATCATGCCAAGAATAAAGAACAGGCAGAGCAGCTACGCTATCGCTTTGTACATGATCGTGTTCAGCAAGCGGCTTACTCTCTAATTCCTGATGATGATATTACCAATCTTCATTACCGCATAGGCCAAATACTACAAACAAAAACACCTCGCCATGAACAGGGCCGTCGTATCTTTGATGTGACTAACCACCTGAATCAAGCACAAATATTAATTAAAACCGCAGCAGAAAGAGTAGAACTCGCCCGTCTTAATTTACAGGCAGGCTTACAAGCAAAAGAGGCTGCCGCTTTTGAATCAGCCTTTGATTATTTTCGCAAAGGGATTGAGCTCCTAACAGCTGATTGCTGGGAAATGCAGCCATCGATTGCTTTATCGCTATACCAACATGCAGCAGAAGCGGCCTATATCAAAGCGGATTTCACCACCCTACACCAGCTTGTTGATACTGCACTGCCTCATTGTCATCAAATGGCCGATAAGGTACTGCTTCAGGAGTTACAAATTCAAGCGCTGGTATCGACCAACCGCTTTGATGATGCGCTAAAAGTTGCCTTACGCTTATTAAAACAACTTAACTTTCCGCTCCCGAATGCCCCCGGAGCATTCGCTATTAATCGCGCCAGACTCAGCTCATTGGTTAGACTTTACCGCTATTCTGATGAGCAAATTCTGAGTTTGCCAAAGATGGAGCAACCAGAAGCCCTCGCTGCGATGCCCATTCTGACCAGCATGTTTGGTGTGGTGAAATTTTCCAGCTCAGGCCTGCGCCCCTTAGTCATGGCGAAAGAGGTTGAGTTAACATTACGCTATGGCCTAAGCACGGAATCAGCCATGGCATTTGCAGGTTACGGTGGTGTGCTTTGTGGTAAATACCAGCAAATAAAACAGGGGTTCCGCTTAGGCACGCTGGCTATTAAGCTCGCACAACAAACAGATAACAATCGAATAGAACATAAAGTCCAATCCCTCTTCAACACCTATATACGGCATTATAAAGAGCCACTTACACTGTGCTCTGAAGCACTATTAGAGGCCCATAATAGTGGCCTGGAGACTGGAGATGTAGAGTGGAGCGCTTACTCTTTAGCGGCACATATTCAGTTCACCCTGCCATTGAGTGATAACTTCGATCAACTTGCCATTAAGCTGCAGGGTTACATCCTACAATTACAAGAAACTGGGCAAAAGCAGTCACTGCAATACTCATTAATGGCTCTGCAGTTTATAGAAGTGCTTAGAGAACCCACAGCACCAACAACACTGAACGGCGAGTATTACGATACTGAATTAATGCTCATCGAGCACCATGATAATAATCATAAGACAGCTATCTGCTTACATTATTTCTATCAATCCTTGCTCGCATTTATTTTTAAAGAACACCAACAAGCAGACGATTACGGCAAGCAGGCACTAGAATTTAGCCCTTACATCAGCGGCACCTATACCGAATCTTTCTTACATTACATAAATACTATCAATAGCATATTGTTACTGCCCTCACTACGTGAATCTGAACAGATGCAGCGCATTAAGGAGATCAATGCTTACCTTAAATCCAGCAGCAAACTGGCAGAGCAATGCCCACAGAATCATGAACACCGTCAACTGCTCGTAAAGGCAGCACTGTTAACGTATGAGCAATCTTACAGTGAGGCGATTGATCTTTTTGATCAGGCCATTCTGCTAATGCAGCAAAACTCTTTTCATCTGGATTTAGCCATTGGCAACGAACTAGCTAGCCAATGTTACCGTAGCTGGGGAAAACACAGCATTGCTCATCACTATATAACTCAGACTTATCAAGCTTATGAGCGCTTAGGAGCAAAGAACAAGTTACGGCAACTAAAAGCTGAATATAGTGACCTCAGCCCAGCCCCCTATCAACATAAGCAAACTGACTTTTCTGACTCAGCGTTTTCTAACGAACCCGCAGAACAGCCAAGCCGTGCTTACGATGTATCGTCGGTTATTAAAGCATCACAGGCTATATCGGACGAGATCGTGCTTGAGCCACTTCTCAGCCGTCTTATTAAGCTCGCTATTGAAAACGCGGGGGCGCAGCGCGCTGTCCTATTGCTCAACCGACAAACATTAGTTATTGAAGCAGAAGCCGGCATTGATGGCCCGACGCAACACTATGACGCGATGCCCCTGGATGATGGTGCACACTTGCTGCCAACCAGCATCGTTCATTATGTCGCGCGCACAAAAGAAAATGTGGTATTAGGCCACGCAAGCCAACATGAAATGTTCCAACAAGACGCTTATATTCAAGAGAAACAGCCTCTCTCGCTACTGTGTATGCCTATCATGTATCACGGAGAACTCACCGCCATTCTCTATCTTGAGAACAGCCAAAGCCGTGATGTTTTTGACAGAAACCGCTTAGAGGCACTACAAATATTATCGGCGCAGGCAGCTATCTCTATAGAAAATGCCAAGCTATACCAAAGCTTGGAGAAATCCGAATATAACTATAAATCACTGTTTATGAACGCAGTAGAGGGGATTTTTAGAGCCGCTCCTGAGGGACGATTTATCTCAGCAAACCCTGCGCTCGCGACTTTACTGGGTTACTCTACGCCCGATGCTTTTCTTGGCGAAATAACTGATATCGCCAGTCAGTGCTTTATTGATGATACCGACCTTCGCTCTTTCATGGATACATTGAGTTCTCAACAAAAGATTATAAACTTTGAAACTCGCTGGCAAACAAAGTCCGGTTTTCCTATTTATGTCGCCATTTCTGCGCGCATTGTGCATAACTCACTAGGTGACCTTGAATATTACGAAGGCTCTTTAACAGATATTAGTGAGCGCAAAGCAAAAGAAGCAGCAGAACAAGCACGCAGTAAAGCAGAAGCAGAGAATGAAGAAAAATCACGCTTTCTTGCGACCATGAGCCATGAAATCCGCACACCCATGAATGGCATTTTGGGAATGACGCAGTTACTCAAAAAAACTAATTTAGACCACACCCAAATTGAGCAAGTCGATACTATCTTTAAAGCGGGACGATCTCTTTTAACAATTCTGAATGATATTCTCGACTTCTCTAAAGCGGAGTCAGGCCAACTAGAGCTAGAGACTAACCCTTTCAAAATCGAAGATGTTCTTGATGAAGTATATTGTTTATTCATGCCTCTGGCACAAGAAAAGTCATTACAAATTGTGCCTCAAATTGACCGCATGTTACCAGCTGTTGTAGGTGATCGACGCGCCCTGACACAGATACTCATGAACCTCTGTTCCAATGCTTTGAAATTCACTCATGAGGGTTACATCACCTTAAAAGCCATAAGCCTGAGCCAAACAGAAAACGATGTTACTGTGCGAATTGAGGTAGAAGATACGGGTATTGGTATTGCTGAAACATCGCAAAGTAAAATATTTCAGCACTTCATACAGGCTGACAGCACTATCACCCGCCGCTATGGTGGAACTGGGTTAGGCCTGGCAATTACCAAGCGGATGGTAGAGCAACAAGGAGGAAAGGTCGGTTTTTCAAGTACACTGAGCCAAGGCTCCACGTTCTGGTTTGAGCTGGCGTACCCACTATGTAGCGATACAACGCTACCCGATATTCAAAACACAACAACTGTAATTCCAACAGTACCACTGGATATTCTTCTCGTCGAAGATACCCCTATTAACCAGCAAGTAGCTAAAGGGTTACTCGAAAGTGATGGGCATCATGTCAGTATTGCTGAAGATGGTTTCACAGCACTTTCTATGCATAACGACCATCTTTATGATCTTATTTTGATGGATATCCACCTGCCCGATATGGACGGTATTACCACCACAGAAAAGATGCGCTCCCACCCAAACCCTGAGCATGCTGCTATTAAGATTATTGCGCTAACAGCATCTGTATCCCAACATGAAATAGAGCAATACAAGCAAGCAGGCATGGATGGAGTACTCGCAAAACCCATTCAATTTGAAGCGATGCAGCAACTCTTAAACGACAAGATGCCAATAGACTCTAAGCATATGCAAACCAAGCAAGGCAAATATCTAAACACCACGCTACTAGACCAACATCAACAACTGTTAGGCACAGAGCGTATTCAGAAGCTTATCGAGCAGTTTTATCAAATGGCGAGCACATTAGTGCCCGAGATAGAAAAATCTGCAAAAGAGAATCAACTAACATCACTGGGCACTGCTGCACACACACTCGCTGGCGCGGCTGCAAACTTTGGTTTTGAGGCATTACATGCACACTGCCAAAAACTAGAACGCGCCGCTCAAGCCGATTTACTGAGCGATGCGTCTGCTCTAGCAGAACAAACCAAACGTTTATATAACGACAGTAAAACAGAGCTTGGTCTCTATTTTGAAAAACAAAAAGAAAGCGATGTAGATACATAGATAAAAGGTATGGGGAGATAAAAAAACCAAATGCCACGGAGAGAATACTAATGGCATTTGGTAAAGGTAAACCTAAGGAATCACTTATAACGAGCGACTAGCGGTTAATATTCAAGAGCTGTGGAACCGTATATTCCAACAATCCTTCCAGCCCAAACTCAACGCCAAAACCAGACATTTTACAGCCACCGAATGGCGCATGAGGTAACACTTCTGCATGGCCATTTATCCACGCTGTACCGCATTCAAGCTGTGAAGCAATCTCTTGAGCTTGATTAACATCGGCTCCCCATACTGATCCACCCAAACCATTTTCACTGGCGTTAGCACGGGCAACGGCATCATCAATTTCGCTGTATTTAATCAGTGGGAGAACCGGGCCAAACTGCTCCTCATCAACAACACGCATACCATCCGTCACATTAGTAACGATGGTAGGAGCAATAAAGTACCCAGCGCCTTCAGGAACAACAGCACTTGGGTGAATAACGCCGCCATTAGCCTTTGCATCAGCAATCAATTCATTAACTAAATCGTATTGATCTTTGTTTTGAACGGGGCCAAAGGTAACGCCAGGCGTAGCGCCATCACCAACAGTTTGCTGCTGCGCAATCGCTATCAACTCCTGACTTAATTCATCATAAAGAGATTCGTGCACATAGAGACGCTTCAGCGCTGCACACGTTTGCCCCATATTCAAAAATGCCGTTTGAAAAACGCCTTGAGCAATCGCTTTCACATCCGTACCTGGTAAAACAATCGCGGCATCATTACCACCCAACTCAAGCGTTAAGCGCTTCAAGTTATCAGCAGCATTACGCATAATATTTTGGCCTGTTGGCGTAGACCCTGTAAAAACAATCTTACGGATTTTTTTATGACCGCTCATCGCACGCCCTAAACCACCTTCACCTGTCACGATATTAGCAACACCTGCCGGAACAACTTCGTTAATAAGTTCAACCAACCGCATGGTGTTAAAAGGTGTCATGGAAGAAGGCTTAACAACAATGGTATTTCCTGAACGCAGAGCCGGCATAATATGCCAAACAGCAATCATCAACGGCCAGTTCCATGGCAAGATCGATCCCACCACACCTAATGGTTTACGGTGAAGTTCAATACGCTTGTTCGGGCTATCTTCAATCACTTCAACAGGGATTTCCAAATCAGCTGTGTAACGAGTCCAAGCAACAGCTCCACCCACTTCCATCTGCGCTAGCGCCTGTGGTTTACCCTGCTCACTGGTAATAATATTTGCCAGCTCTACTGCATGCTCTTCGAGCTTATCTGCAATTTTATGCAGCATGGCTTGGCGGTCTGTGTGGCTAGTTTTCTGCCATGTTATAAACGCCTTTTCAGCGGCGTCCACTGCCAGATCAAGTTGCTCAAGCGACGCAGCAGGACATTCGGCAAGCGCCTCTGCTGTCGCTGGGTTTATCACAGAAAAAGGTGTGCTTTCACCTTCTACTGCTTGCCCGTCAATCATCATTGAATAGTCATTTTTCATAGAAGAACCTGCTTATCAAAATAAATATAACCGGGCTCATTGAGCCCGGCATTTAGCAACATTAGCTTTCTTGTTAAAGCGTTAGAAAGGTACGATCGCTATCATTTGGAAATAAGTATTAGTATCTGAATTGCCTATTTGAACACCGGCATTGTCTGGCGTATAGAAACCTAACAGAGGGCTGATTATCAAATGCTCATTCACCACCCACTCAGCATAAAGATCAATCTCCTGCCCATCTAAAGAGCCGTTACCCGCGGTATCACCAAAGTCAAAGAATAGAGCACCAAAGGATAAAGTCTCACTTGGGCTGGCTTTCAAGGCTAAATGATGAACATCGGTTTCGCTGTTAAAAGGCCCTGCGTAATTAGATGCCACTTCACCTTGGAACCATGTTCCATAGCCACGATTAAAGCCGAAAAACAATGGATCAAAGCCTTCTTCAAATGTACTGTAACGATAGTTCACACTAGGTGACCAAGGCACTTCTGCAAAGGTCCAGCCTGCTTCGACATACCATGCATTAGCATCTTTTCGCGTATCATCACCCTGCTTCTGGGTTACAAATTCAGACGACAAGAAGAGGTTTTCAACGCCTGCATTACCCTGAAACCGCAAGCTTAGTGTATCTTGGCCATCGCGGTGCGTATTACCAAAGTCTTCGTTTACATCGAGACCTTTTAAATACATCGCCCCGAACGTGCCCTTTTCAGTACTGTATTCAACGTTAATACCGGCGAGTTCTGTTTCTGATTGCGCCTTATTATCTGAAGCAATCCAAAAAATATCAGAACGTAAGCCCTTACCATTAGCAATTTTTAAGACAGCGGTTTGATCAAACGCTTTACGCGCTGCTAACCAATATGCACCACCTCGGTTTAGCTCTTTACCCAAAGCATCACCAAAGTTAAGAGCATCACCATTGATTAGAAATCCATCACCAAATGATAAATTCTGACGCCCAAAAGAAAACTCTAATCCGTTCTCACCTAGGGATGAGATCGTATCTCCTGAACGCCAGCCTAGGTACGCATCCTCAACCTTGGTTTTACGCTCATCTCCGCTGGTAAACCCACCCGCATCACCATCTCCGAATGTTCCTGAGCTCAGCAAGTTGAATGCTCCGTATACAGTTGCGCCCTGATTCAGGTTACGTGTAGCACTAAGGCCGTACTTGATATATGCCTCTTGCCAATTTGAACTTCCCTCATCGTTAACTGCAGCACCCGTAATGTCATAGCTTTCTTGGCTACTAAATGTTCCTAAAATGGCTTCTATATCAAGGTTCACTTCACCTGCATCACTGGTATGCAGGTTATAAGCATGAGCAGGAAAAGCCATTACTGCAGCTACAGCAGCACCAAGCAGATACGGTTTACGAATTTTGAAGGGGGTCTTCATCAGGATGGTTCCTCCACGGAAACAGTCGCTATTCTTATTAGTTATTGATGATTCCAGTTAATGAATCACTTTATAACGCTAAGCATACTGTCGAGGTGTAAACCAGCTTTGGGCTAAATGTTTGAAGTTGTTCTCAAATGTAATTAGATGTAACAGGCAAGGCCTATTAGGCCTCACATTCTCTTAACTTACGATAAATTGTTGCTCGGCTAATGCCTAAGGCACTCGCCGTTGCAGAGACATTGCCTTCACATTGATCCAGCGTATTGCGGATAAGCTCTAGCTCAGTGACTTTAATAGTGCCTGCACGGCCAGGTGAGCTATTCGCATTTAGCTCATCGATAAAGTCATCTGTTAAGTGGTCAATGGTGATCTGTTTTTCTCCATCATCCAGAAAGGCGACAGCCGCTTTCATCACCATCTCTAACTGGCGGATGTTACCCGGCCAGGCATACTGGCGAAACATATCCAGAACCTCAGCATGCACAGTTACATATGAGGCGCCCATTCGTGTTAACAGGTCAGTTAACAAAACCTCTAAATCAGAACGTGCTCGTAATGCTGGTAACTGCACACCCACCCCGTTTAGGCGATAATAAAGATCTTCACGAAAGTCATTATCTTTGACGAGTGATTTGATATCCCGATGCGTTGCGCAGATTAAAGCAATATCAAGGTCGACCTCTTCACCCCCACCTAACGGAGCTACTCTGCGCTCTTGTAGCACTCGCAATAACCGCGCCTGCAGAGCAAGTGGCATGTCACCTATTTCATCAAGAAATAAAGTGCCGCTATTGGCTTGTTGAAAGCGCCCGATCATCCCGCCTTTACGCGAACCTGTAAATGCACCCTCACGATAACCAAACAGTTCTGACTCAATCAAACCTTCAGGAATAGCCGCACAATTCACGGCGATAAAAGGTTTATCCGCACGCTGACTTTGATTATGTAAGGCACGTGCTACAACTTCTTTACCGGTACCGGTTTCACCATTAAGTAAAATCGGCAGGTCATGATCAATCCCCTTTAACGCCATACGTAGTGCTTTAGCGAGACGTGGATGCTCGGCACCGATCTTTTGTAATGAAGGATGGCTCGATTGGCGTTTTAATTTAGTGGGGTCTTTAGAAAAAGACTCACTTCTAGCGGGCAAGCCGGTCAATTGGCGAGGAAAGTGTAGTAATTCGCAATAGAGAACAACATCTCTAAGCTGCAATGTAACACCGGTATTACGCAGTAGCTGATTAAGCAACACCGTTGGCGCTTGGCCTGTAATAGATTCAATCGGTTGGTGTTGTAAGTTTTCGCGTGGTTTTTTTAATAACTGACACGCCTGTTCATTCAGCGCCAGAATCATACCTTCCATATCAATAGCAATAAGCCCTTGCCATGCAGAGTGCAGATACTCAGTACGACTATGAAAAGCAATAATGACATGTTCTTGAAAGTGGGAAATAAATAATCTGTTTTCTATATTGCGTGCCGCCAGCTGAACCGCACTCATATTACCTTGTATATGTTGAGCATTGGCTTCGGTGGTTAAATCCAGCACACCCAGTAACTGGCCATCCACACCTGAAATGGGCGTCGATGTACAAGAGAAACACGCTACACCATCAAGAAAGTGCTCAGTGCCATTGATCATCACCGGTTTACCATCGACTACAGCAGTGCCTAACGCATTCGTGCCGTGAGTATCTTCAGACCAACAAGTCCCTGGATCTAGAGCATACTCCCCTGCATTTTTCAGAGAGCGTCTATCACCCAACAAAGATAGAATGGTGGCTTTGTCATTGGCAAGAATGACCATCCCTTTATCGCGATTAAACTGTCGCGAAAGATGATCCATTTCAGGCGCAGCCATAGAGATTAGCGTTTGATGGTTCTCTTTTAATTCAAGCACATCACAAACAGAGGCATCTTGTGCAATCAATGGGTCTTGAAAACGAACGCCGGCTTTAATACTACGCTGCCAAGACGCTTCTATCTGAGCACGTAAAAATCCACCAGGGAGTTCGCCTTCTAAAAGAAGCCTTTCACGGGCGCGCTGCGCATCATGAAGAGGGTCGCTGTAAACTCGCTGCTCTAACTTATAAGACATAGAACATGGCCTCTTCATTATTGTTATTGGGCTGGATGTCTTTGAATAAAACGCTTATCGCTACCACTCTAAACCGACTACAAAGCAAAATGCAATATCGACACACGTCAGAAGAAAAGCAGCCACTTCAATGAAGGGGATTAAAGTGGCTAGCTTCCCTTTACTGCTTAAAAGAAATACATCACCACCGCTTGCGCATAAATATTACTATCATCATTACCTTGAGCTGCGACAACCGCATCGCCATCAGGCATATATACCCCAAGTAACGGGCTGAATATCCAGTTATCACTAATGCTCCAAAGCGCATACAGATCAACTTCGCTACCGGCTAAATCAGGGGCATCATCTTGCGGTGAAAACTTCCAGTATTGTGCGCCTACTTGTAGATCTGCTCGCGGGGAAGCGGATATTTCTATACGGCTAACATCATTGCCGCTGTTGGCAGGCCCTGCATAATTTGAAGCAACTTCTCCTTGAAACCAAGTACCAAAGCCTCGCGTAAAGCCAAAGAATAATGGATCAAACGCTTCGTTTTTCGTTGTTCCCGCTTTATCACCCGAGAATTGTGCATAACGATAATTTACATTAGGTGACCATGGCACATCAGCAAAAGTCCAACCAGCTTCTACATACCAGGCATTACCTGCATTTTTAACTGCAGAGTCTCCACCACTTTCCTTAACATACTCGAACGATAAGAAAAGGTTCTCGACACCTAACGAACCTTGCCCGCGAACACTGACAACATTCATACCTTCGCGCTGATCCCACAACCCCAGACCTGAACCTTGGTCAACATCGAGTACCGAAAGATAACTAGCGCCCAACGTGCCGAGTGTTTCATCAACATATTCAAGATTAACACCAGCCAATGAAGTATCTTGATGATATGGATTATTCGATTGCAGCCAGAATAGATCTCCTCTGAAGTTACCTTCAGGGTTGAGCTTCAAAATAGCTGTATTACTAAAACTTTTCTTACCTGCCAGATAATAAGCACCACCGCGATCAACATCGACACCCGGAGCACCTAAATCACCCAAGCTGATAGCATCACCAGCAATCAGAAAGCCATCACCCAACTGAAAGGTTTGCTGCCCTACTGACAGGTCTATCAGGTTACTTGAGGACCTAAATCCCAAGTAAAGGTTTTCCAAATCAACCTGCCCTTCATTACCATTGGTTAACCCGGCAGCATCACCATCACCTGCCGTACCGAGCGCAATAGCCCCCAGCCCTGCGTATGCTTGTATGCCACTGGGTAACTTATGCGACACGACAAATGTTGGTTTAATAAACCCTTCTTGCCAATTACGCCCATCGTCACCAACATAATCTTCTGACGTTGAAAATATACCAGCCATTGCTTCAACATTGAGCTCAAATTGGGTTTCATCGGATGAGCTTAATACCGCAGATTGAGCTGTTGCGGCCATCGCCGACGCGACCAACCCCACTACGATTCTTTTTTGGATCATCATTTTTATGCACCATTTTTATTATTTCAGGCAAAAAAGCCCCTATGAGACCGAGAACGGTCTCTATTAGGGGAATAACCAGAGGATGTATTCGGGTATTAACGGATAAAGATTTGAGAGGTACTTATCGCCATATCACCACCTGGCAATTGAATATTGCCAAGTTTTTCTAAAGAGTCTGCGTCATAGATAGCAACATCATTGAATGTGCCACCCAGATATATTTTGCTGCCATCATGGTTCATAGCAATGCAGTAATAAGAATGATCAAGAGCAGCCGCTTTAATCAGTTTTTTCTCTTTAACATCATATTTAGCAAGACGATTAAGCACACCAAACACAATATTAGGGTCTTTAGGAGACATCATGCCCGTGAAGTAGATTTCAGTAATCGGCCCAAAATCAGTCGTTTGGGTTTCCCCCGTTTCTAAGTTCACATTCATAAAGCCATAGATCCAATCCGCTGTATCCAAGTTGTACGAGTCATCCTGAAACTTAGCGGTGGTATAGAGAATCGTGAAGTCCTTTGACGGTGTCTGAATCGGCCAAGCATTCAGTACATCTGGTGGCGCATACAATGGACGCTGCCAACTTCTGCTAGCAATAGCCGTGGTATGTTTGCCTGTTTGCACATCAAATTTATAAATATCAGCACCGGCCATATACAAACCACCATCCGCTCCAGTAGTCATCACAGTGACTTGTCGTGGCGCCGGGAAAGTACGAATTGGTTTTGCATCTAAGCCGCCATCAGCACTATAAACAGCCAACTGCGTTGGCAAAATACGGTAATGATCTTTATTCATTTTAGTGGGGTTATGCATCGCATAAATCTCTTTTCCATCTGGGCTAACCGCCATAGAAAAAATAGATTTAGTGCGCACCGTCGGATCGCTTGAGAAACGTGTATGAAAGCTCACATCGCACGTATCTAAGTTTATACCGTAGATATCTTCATAGTGATTGGAAAGTATGTAAGCGGTTTTGTTATCCGGCGCAACCTGCATTACTCCTGGGCCAAAAGCACCCGGCACTTTACATGTTTTAAGCAACTTATCCGTTTCTACATCAATCACATTGATTTGATTGGGATAGTTAGCAACGATCATGTATTCATTGCCCGGCTTCAAGGGTGCATCAGCCGCCAGCACTAATGGAGAAAATGCCCCAGCAGTGGCAGCCAATAAAGCGATATTCAGACTAATAGCCAGTGATGGCTTTGTTTTTGTTATGTTCATTATGCTCATCCTGCCTTTACTTTTTATCTGCGGGGAAAACAGTACCCAAGTTCCGCCAGTCGTCTTTAGAGTTCTGGGCATCTTTATTCCAGTCTTGATAAGTGTTCATCATGTCTGGAACCTGAGCAGGCCACCAGCAAGGGTCAGCACAACCATAAAGGTCGGATTCCATTGGCTGGCAAAGAGAGGTTACCGAGCCAAAAGCATCGATCTCCCAACCGGGGTCTGTTGTCGCAGTACAGCCTGCCAAGCTACTCATTGCCACGACCTCTTCTACCTGATTGTCGGTGACTGCCTGATCGAGCAGTTGAGCTTTATTATTGATGGGTTTAAGGAATTTCATATCAGAGAGCCCTCCGAGGTGTAATGTAGGTATCGATAAAGGCCGGATTATCAGCCATGATGCGGCTATAGGTTTCGATGACAAAATCAACCCAATCACGCATCAAATCGCAATAGTGATAAGTAGGACGCGTCGGGTCTTCATAGCGAGCGTAGCTTTCGTGATAGCAGCCGCCTGAACATAAATTACGAATATGGCAGGTCTCGCATCCGGTATTAGTACGATCTAAACGCTGTGCAAGAAACCCACCCAAACGCTCTTTATCAATACCCTGATGCACATCACCAAAGGTATTCAGGTCAGAACCGGTGAAGCGATGGCATAGATTCAGATCGCCCTTATGATCCACTGCTAACATTTTCAAACCGGCACCACACGGCAATGCTTTTTTATTACCTTCGTGGATGTCCGTTATCATCTGATGCATATTGCTAAAACCTATATTACGGTTCTGCAATGCCGCTTCTAGATAACGATGCCCGAGTGCTTTCATGTTATCGAAAACCTGTTTAACCTCTTCATCAGAAAGGTTAAATTCAGACATATCGCCCGACGTTACTGGTGCAAAGCCCACTTCAGAAAAACCTAGATCGTTAAACAGGTGATCCCAAATAGCTTCAACATCTGTTACGCCTTTCGTGAGCGTAACTCGCGCTCCCACTGGACGAGAACGGTAGCGTGACAACAACATTTCAGCTTTACGCCTAACAACCGCATAAGTACCTTGCCCACCAACAGTGATACGATTTTTATCATGTATCGCTTCAGGGCCATCCATACTGATCGAAATACCAAAGCGGTGCTCATCAAGCCAGTCCACCAAATCCTCATTCAGCAAGGTGGCGTTGGTAGTCGTTACAAAATTGACCCGCTTGCCTGCCTCGGCAAAGCGCTGCTCACAATAAGCCACCATCTCTTTGATAAGCGGCAAATTACTCATAGGCTCACCACCAAAGAACACAACTGTGTAGGTCTCTTCGTCAGGAGATTCTTTCAGTAGCATTTCAATGGATGCTTTAGCTGTTTCAAAGTCCATTTTTTTGCCCGCTGAAGGCTTATCTAAATCCTCTTTATAACAGTAGGTGCAGCTGAGGTTACAGCCAGTATTCACATTTAAAACGACCGTTGTTAACGGGAATCTATCCACGGTTTTGGCGCTAATTTCAGGGGTTAAACCCGAGCCATCGCTCACAACTTCTAATGCACATAAGTTATGCACTAGCTCATGCACATCACCTCTTTTGTAGCGGCTATTAAGCTGCTGGCTAATATCTTCAACCGACAAGCCCCCACTACGTAACAACCCAAAAACATCTTGTGTCATCGAGTCCAGCTCAAACAATGAATTGGTCGGGATATGAAACATCATTTGCCGTTCGCTCACCCGAACTTCATGTAGATTGTTCTCAACTATGTTAAGTACAGCACTCATGATTCAGTACCTCGTTTTACTTATTATTATGTGGCTTCTACTAACAAGCTGAGCATTATGGGATCGGAGGGTTATTCCAACGCTGTATGGTTACGATGAGCTGTCCATCAGCCGTGACCGATTTTCCTTCATCATTAACTTGAGCGACGACTTTGAGATTACCCGCGTTATTGGTGCTCATGCGACGCTCTGGGTTTGGCCCAGCCAACGCAGGGGTAAATACACCTGAGGCGGCATTCATTCGGCCACTAAAGTGCACATCATTATCGGCAGCTGAGGCAGCATCAAACGGTGCGACAGACCACGTTGCTGGCATAAAACCAATACGTACGTCATCTTTCGTACCGGCAACACCATCAATGCCGGCAGCCCACGCTTCTGCTTCAAAAGCCGCTTCTATTTTTGGCGTAGAGCTATCGTTACCACCCACACGCGCAACCTGAAATGCAGGAACAACTTTAAGACTAGCGACCTGGTCATAAACCGTAATATCAGAAGTGGCCTTACCTATGTGGATTGTCTGCATGCCAGTAGCGACAGAGCTACTAGCTTTAACCTGCAATACACGTTTGTTTTTATCTGAAGA
>JAWUYS010000104.1:0-17077 GCA_034110685.1 Neptunomonas sp. | reverse complement strand
TGCACGATTTTGCGCCGACTTTAGTACAAATTCAGGGTCTGCCAAAAACGGGCGCGCCATCGACACTATATCGGCATCACCACGTGCCAGCACATCTTCAGCTACATCGGGTGTATTAATACGGTTAGAAGTAATCACGGGTACCGACAAGGCTTTGCGTATTGCGGCCGTAACCCAAGTAAACGCTGCGCGCGGCACCTTAGTGGCAATCGTCGGGATTCGTGCCTCATGCCAACCAACACCTGTGTTGATGATAGTGACACCCGCTTTTTCTATCGCTTTGCCCAACTGAACAACTTCTTCTTGCGAACTTCCGCCCTCAACCAGATCAAGCATAGATAAGCGGTAGATAATGATAAAGTCTGTCCCTACCGCCTCACGTACACGGCGAACAACCTCTACTGGAAAGCGAATACGCTGCTCATATTCACCGCCCCATTCATCATCACGCTTATTGGTACGCGAAACAATAAATTGGTTGAGCAGGTAACCTTCTGAACCCATGATTTCGACACCATCGTATCCAGCCTCTTTGGCTAGCGATGCACAATTCACAAAGTCCTGAATCTGCTGTTCTATCTCATCTTGCGTGAGCGGGTGCGGCGGGAACGGATTAATCGGCGCTTGTACAGCCGATGGAGCCACCAGCTTAGGGTTGTAGGCATAGCGACCTGTATGCAGGATTTGCATACAAATTTTGCTATCTTCAGCATGCACTGCATCCGTCACAATACGATGATGCGCGACATCTTCTGGCGTCGCCATTAACGCGGCAGCTGAATGCACAGCACCTTCAGAATTAGGGCCGATGCCTCCTGTCACAATCATGGCTACCCCACCACGCGCACGTTCTGCATAAAATGCAGCCATACGCTCAAAACCATTTGGCGCTTCTTCTAACCCTAAGTGCATAGACCCCATCAAAACGCGGTTCTTTAATGTGGTAAACCCTAGGTCCAGCGGCGCTAGCAAATTCGGATATTGTGAATGGCTCATGTCGGCTCTCTCTGTTGATACTGTCATTTTATTTTTGTTTTCTTATTCTGTGAAGGCGTCTTTTATGGGTCTTAGCCCTTCAAAATCAGGTTGTTTACCTGACATTTTCGCCGCAAATGTTTGCATCATATCCGCGGGCTGAAACATACCGGCCTGCCACGTCGCCATATAACTCAAACTATCAGCCGTGCTGTGATCACGCGCATAATTGATCATCTGCTTACAACCGGTTATCGCTAACGGCGACCTTTGTGAAATCAACTCGGCTATTTTCATAACACCACTAAGCATTTGATCTTGATCGTCAAACACTTCATTTACAAAGCCTGAGGTAACCGCTTCTGTTGCCAACATTTTCCGGCCTGTATAGGCAAGCTCACGCGCTAAACCCGGAGCCACCAGCTGCGGCAAACGTTGTAACGTGCCTAAATCGGCTGTCATACCCAGCTCAGTCTCTTTTACCGTGAAGAAGGCATCTTTGGTGCAATAACGCATATCACTCGCACATACCAGATCTAAGGCGCCGCCAATACAACCGCCTTGTATTGCTGTAATTACTGGCATACGAACCTCTTCCAGCACAGAAAAGCAGGCTTGTAATTGCTGCACTAAACGGCGCATCGCTTCTGCGCGCCGCCCTGCTTCTCCTTGAAACATATCAGGGTCTGGTTGAGTAAAAACCTCTAGATCCATTCCTGCACAAAAATGCTTACCACTTGATGAAATAACCAGTACGCGCGCTTCTGCCGTTGTATCCAAAGCTCTTATAGCGTCTGGAAACTCGCGCCAAAACTCCCGACTCATGGAGTTGTATGCCTCTGGCCGATTCAACTGCAGGTGTGCAATTTTATCATTTACCATCAGATCAAAGGTTTGGTAGCTCATCTGAATTCCCTTATCTTATTATCATTTTTTTAATCTAGACACTGTCAAGATAATATTCTATTTTGACAGTGTCAAGATAGCTTGATAAATTTCGCCCCATGACTAAAGATAAAAAGACTTACCACCACGGTGACCTGCGTAAAACTCTACTCGATACAGCTACGGCGATTATTCGTATAGGTGGCGTTGAATCCCTCTCTATACGAAAGCTTGCAGACCAAGTCGGTGTCTCTAGAACCGCCCCTTATCATCATTTTAAAGATAAAAACGAACTGCTATGCGCTATCGCTGAGCAAGGTTTTTTACTGCAAGATCAAGCGGTAAAGAAAATACCTACTCAATATCCATCACTGGCGCCAGCGGCTTTATTTGAGCAATACGTACTAGCCTATATTCGTTTTGCCAATGAGCAGCCAGAAACTTACGATCTCATGTTCGGACGTGAAATATGGAAGACAGGCACACCCACTGAATCACTAAAAGTGATATCAAAAAGCAGCTTTAGAATTTGGGTCGAATGGATAGAAGAACTCAAAGAAAAGAATTTATTTAATCAAGAAGAGCCGACTCTTCGCATCGCACAAGCCAGCTGGGCCGCATTACACGGACTTTGTAGGCTGTTTAACGATGGCATCTATGTAAACCGCGATGACCTAGAAGCCATTGCTACAACCACCGTTCACATGTTGATTCAAACAAGCGGTGAAGCGACAAAGAGCAATGAGAGGTTATAAAGCACCCCAAAGGCCATCAAAAAGCGCCCACTACCCTTCGTTAATGCCACTCTCTCTGGAGCCTCGGCTTTAAGTAAGGAAAATAGCTTTGGTAAAAAAATGAATGCAAGTAGCCCAGATAATAACCAGACATGATTAAACCACCACGCCAGCAACACCACGCTTAACGCCACACAGGCAATAATCATCTTGTAAATGAAACTGCCAGCAGAGTAACCAATACGCACAACCAATGTTTGTATGTTAGCTTGCTTATCGGCCTCAAAATCTCTTAGCTCATTACTTAGCAACAATAGAGATACAAGCAAGCTAATAGGAATACTGAATAGAATAATGGAAGAGCCCCATTGGCCCATAACAGCCAGATAGCTGCCAACCACCATTAATACCCCCATCAACCAAAACACCAATACTACACCCAGCCCTCTACTTTTATAGTTAACTGGCCGTAATGTGTAGCCCAGCGCTCCTACTAATCCAACCAAGCACAAATATAAAAAATCTAAACCGACATGGTAGGCAAACCATAAGCCAATCAAGGTCGCTACCCCAAAGCAGCACAAGCCTATTCGAAAATTTCGTTTTATGGACGCAATTTGTTCAAAGCCTAAATCGTAGTGATCACTAATATCCGAATAGTCGTTAATCAAATTAACGCCAGCTTGTAACAAGACCCCACCCAATAACACTAATACGATACTGAATAGATTCTGCCCACCATCGGCCCACGCAAGTGACACGCCCGCACCGCAAGCGATTAATGCCACGGCAAATGAAAAAGGCCGTAATGCTAGGCTAAATTTATATTTATCTTTTCTAATAGGGTTCATAGGCCATTAAAAAAGGCGCCCTTGAGCACCTTTAATTAGATCAGTGGTTGTTAGCGTTTACGCTGCACCTGGTGCATTTGGCAAATCGCGCATCAATAAAGCATAGCTCATATCAATACCCGCTTCGAAATCCATTGGTATCTGCATGACGTGTCCAGAGCCTGGCGCAACATCCACAGATTCACCACGTTTGTTGATCATAGTGCCCAAGGTGAATTTTCGGTTACCCGTAGGTGTCATCAGCTCAAGCGTATCACCTTGCTTAAAGTGATTTTTCACTTCAACAGTCATCATGCCCGACGCTGCATCGTAGTTTGAAACTTCACCAACAAACTGCTGATGCACACCGATAGAGTGTCCTGTTTCATAGTTTTGATATTCATCATGAACATGACGACGATAAAAGCCTTCCGTAAAGCCACGGCTAGCTAAGTTTTCCAACTCATCCATTAGGCCCATATCAAACGGTCGCCCAGCGACAGCATCGTCAATCGCCTTACGATAAGTTTGCGCGGTACGTGCTGCATAATAATGCGACTTAGTACGCCCTTCAATTTTTAGCGAGTCTACGCCCATCTCTGCCAACTTATGCACATGTTGAATAGCACGTAGGTCTTTTGAGTTCATGATGTATGTGCCGTGCTCATCTTCAAAAGCAGGCATATATTCACCCGGGCGAGTCTCTTCCTGAAGCAGGAAAATTTTATCTGTATGCTCACCTTCACCTAAAGCTGGGGCATGCTTTTCTTGTGCAGGATCAAAAGACTGTACTGGAATGATATCACCCGAATCATCCTGCTTAGCCTCATGAGCATCGTATTTCCAACGGCATGTATTAGTGCAAGTACCCTGATTAGGGTCGCGCTTATTAATATAACCCGATAACAAACAACGGCCAGAATATGCGATACACAAAGCGCCGTGGACGAAAACTTCGATTTCCATTTCTGGGCATCGCTGACGAATCTCAGCAATTTCGTCTAACGACAACTCACGTGACAAGATTACTCGCTCAATACCAGCCTGATGCCAGAATTTAACGGCGGCCCAGTTCATCGTGTTCGCTTGCACAGACAAATGAATAGGTATGTCTGGGAAATTTTCTTTCACCAGCATGATTAAACCAGGGTCCGACATAATAATGGCATCGGGCCCCATAGCAATAACAGGGCGAAGATCATCTATGTAGGTGGTCAACTTGCTATTGTGAGGCAGTATATTACTGGCCAGAAAAAACTTTTTATTTAACCGGTGAGCGTAATCAATGCCTTCTGCAAGATTCGCCATAGTAAAATCGTTATTACGCACCCGCAGGCTATAACGAGGCTGTCCGGCATAAACAGCATCTGCGCCATAGGCAAATGCATATTTCATGTTTTTTAATGTCCCCGCAGGAGACAATAATTCTGGGCTTCGCATACTTAATACTTACTCGTTTTCATGCTTGATGGTTATTGATCTTCTTACCTAACATTTGATTTACATAAAAGTCAGGCAAGATCTTGCAGGTCGATTTCAAACAATGGCGTATAAACTGAACCATGCTCGCCGGGTTTACTCTGTAGTAAAACCACTGAGTCAGCCAAACTATA
This sequence comes from Neptunomonas sp., assembly GCA_034110685.1. Taxonomy (GTDB): domain Bacteria; phylum Pseudomonadota; class Gammaproteobacteria; order Pseudomonadales; family Balneatricaceae; genus Neptunomonas. Next base: position 12,040 of record JAWUYS010000104.1, on the reverse strand, counting down.
TAAGTTTAGTTCTGGCCACTGTTTGGGGTGTTTAAGCTCATTTTGGTTAGGCAGCTTCCCTAATGTGATATGCGGCTTAAAATCAGCCAAATCACTCTTTATGCCAGCCTCTGTAACCATGTTAGCCACACTTTTCTGCAAAGAACGTAACGCTTTATTCTCTGAAGGCAGTGCTGCTATTAATGAAAGATTTTTACTAATCTCGTAATAATTTACTTTTTCCAAACAAACTTGGAATGACAACTCATCTTTCAATTGTTGTTTTGCTAATTCCTCTAGCAATTCAATTTGATCAAGAGCCGTGTCACCAAGAAAACAAAGGGTTAAATGGTATTGGTCTGAATCAACCCAATCCACTTCGAGCTTGCGGTCATATTCACACAAGCTATCGGCATGATCAGCCAACTGCCTTACAACGGAGTCGTGCAGCCGTAGGGCAAAAAACGTTCGAATCCTCATCGGTTCGGGTTTACAACCTTTGCTATTTTAAGAGCGAGTATTTTGCCTTGCTGCTCTACATTGCGCAAATTTTTTACACTCTAAATAAGCGCTATGTTTTAGAACTGTTATTAAGCGCCATTGCGACAACTCTCATTTAGAGTTATCGCTAAAACGACTCATTCATATTCGTGTTTAAGTTCTCGCGGCAGCGGCCACTTTTTTGTTCTCAGGCGATGCAAGAATTCTACGAATCCAAGCTGCTACGTTAGGGTAAGGAGCATAATCAAAGCCAGAAAGTTTTGGCCAACTCAACACCATGGCCCCATGAATATCAGCGATGGTTTTATCCCCGACTAAGTACTCTTTTCCTTCAAGCTGCTCTTCTAAAACAGGCAAGAAGCGCTCTAAGGTGACATTCGCTTTATCAAACGCACTCGAATCCTGAAGAACACCTTTGAACTGCAACAGCATGTCGAGTGCGGAGGCTTCCAATTGATTACTAATAAACAGGGACCAACGTAATATGTCTGCTTCAGCTTCTGGCGAATCAGCCCATAAACGCCCTTTTCCATACTTTCTTACGAGGTAATACAAGATAGCCTGTGTTTCGAACAGGACAAAGTCCCCATCTTGTAAAGTAGGCACCTTGCCTGTTGGGTTTATCTGTCGATATTCAGGTGCTTGAGAAGCCTCGCTGCGTGTGCCGATGTTAATCAGCTCATACTCTAACTCTAACGTTTCAAGTGTAACCATCACCATACCGGCCCGAGATAACGCACTGCCATATACTTTCAACATAGAGAGCTTCCTAACCAAGCTGTTTTCATAAAAAACACATTAATTTAGCTTTTAAAACGTAATAGCCTTTAAAGCTTATTAATACGCACACTCAGCGCATTTACTTTTCGCTGCAGCGACATCATATCTCTGTTCATTTGGCGTCTAGTACCATCAATGGCACTGATTGCCTGCTCATTTACACGTACCCGCGCTGCAACATTGCCAGCAGAGCTGCGCGGTCTTTTTTCTAGCGCACTTAATCGACTGGTTAACTTCTTAAGAGAGGACAGTTGGCGCGATTGCTCGTCACCTAACGTTTCTTCAACAATAGCAATGTGTGTTTGTAACGTTGCTAGGCTCTGCTTCAGCGAAACAAAATTCTTCTTTGATGCGGCAAGCGTTTGAGCATTACTAGCCTTTAATTTTGCTTGCTCTTTAGCAACTGTTTCTTGGTCTTTAGATCGTTGACCGTTCGCTTTTACCAACTCATTTAACTGCTTATCAACAGCAGCGACGTGCGTCGTTAACAAACCAACTTGAGCAATCTCTTTAGCAAGATCAGTAACTTTTTTTGCTTGTTCTGTCTGGCTTTTAGCTAGCTCATTATCAGACTGCTCTGATTTATCGACACGAGTAGATAATTTTTTGAAATCGGCCGTTAACGTGTCTAAGCTCGCTTTATTGCGCTTATTAGCAACATCCCATAACTTAGCAATTTCAGCGTCATAGTGTGTGTATTTTGCGATAGCGTCTTGGTTAACCGCTACTAAGCGCTGCTCTAGAGTCTCCCCTGTCTGTACAGCACTATCATTAGCAACATTGAGCAGTTTTTCGAGTTCATTAATACGATCCGATGCACTATTTAATGACTGTTGTTGCTGAATAATTGTTTGCTGCATGCCAAATCCGACATAACCCAAACCACTGCAAGCAGCCGTCAATAAAATCAGAATTAACGTCGTCGTCCAACCACCATTATTATTTGTGGTTGTCGCAGACAACTCTGAATGAGTTTTCTTGTCAGATTGATCGACGTTAAGATGTGCGGGGCTACGGTCTGCAGGCCCTAAATTTGGTACCTGTAGATCGTTATTATCATGACTCATCAGGACTTTTTGCCTTATTTAAAAACACTGTCCACAAATTACCAGCTTTAAACAAGCAACAAAAGTCCTGCTCTGTAGATTGTCTGCTAATTCAATCCATTAAGTGCATCGCGAGTGTAGTTCTCTGCACCTGTTGAGGTAACACAAACGTTATCTTCAATACGAATACCTCCCCATGGCGTTAGTTCATTCACTAACCCCCAGTTAATATGGCGGGCAAGTGGTGTCGACTTCAATTTATCTAGTAGTAACGGAATAAAATATAAACCTGGCTCAACAGTAACAACCATATTTTCTGTCAAGGTGCGTGTTAAACGTAAAAATGGGTGCTGCTCTGGTGGTGCTAGCATCAGGCCTTTGCTGTCCTGCTGCCAACCACCAATATCATGCACCTGTATGCCCAATAAATGCCCTAAACCATGCGGGTAAAAAGTACGTGTAATCGATAGCCTCTCTAAAGGGTCGAGCACCGCTTCACGCTCAATAATTCCTGCATTCGACAATATAGAAAACAATTTCTGATGCATCTCTTCATGAAGCGTAAGAAAAGAGATACCCGGTTTAATGGTTTCAACCAATGCTAGTTGCGCTTGATCCATCGCGGCCAACAAAGCCTGAAAGCCTTGATTACCCTGGCTTACCGTACGTGTAATATCAGCTACATAACCATGACATACGGCTCCGGCATCTACCAATAAAGTATGGTGCTGCGAAGGAGAAATGCGATCTTTATACTGATAATGCAATACAGCGGCATGCTCATTAAGACCAACAATGTTGCTGTAAGGTAACTCACGTTCAAGGTGAGTCGTGGCGCTCAGGTAGCCTTGATGCAGTTCAAACTCACTTAAGCCTTCAAAAAATCCACGTCGAGTAAAGCGATGGCCTTTAATCGCAATGCGATTAGCTTCACGAATACAGCGCTGCTCCCATGCCGTTTTTTCTGCACGCAGGTAATGCAAAGCATGCATCAATGCCTCTGGATTGTGCTTCACTTTTAGCTGCGAAAGCTCAATATTATTTTCAGAGATCAATGCAACATCGCCATTAATACTGATCTGTTTTAGCTGGGCTTCTCGATCTGTGTATAGGTGAATATCAAATAGCTCACTCCAAAAATCAGAGGGCTCTGTCGCTGTCATATGCCAAAAATCATCTGGCGAATAGATGTATAAGCTCGGTTTACAACCAGGTTTTATAAGCACCCAGCACTCTGGGTGCTCTGTTAGAAACGGCATCCATTGTACAAAGTGTGGGTTGGGCTTAAATGCCGGCGCATAGTCATCCAAAAAATAGTTTTTAGTACTTCCTGAGTGAATTAGCAGGGCATCCAATTGCTCTTGCTCAAATAAAGCCGTGCAGCGTTGCGCAAGGATGGCTAAGTGATCTCTAAATAGAGCTTCCATAATTAAGTCTGCACCTCTATGAGTCCGTCAGTTTGTAGTTCTTCACGCATTTTTTCCCAAAAAGGATCAAGCGTTGCACGGTGGCTATTTTTAAGACGGTATAAACGAATTTGTAGCGGAATATTCCATTGCTCATCCCCCGCTAACGAAAGGCTGTTATATGTAAGGCTTTCGCTCACCAAACGCTTTGGCAACCAACCCACACCAAATCCCTCTTTAATCATGGCCTTCACACTCACCGAGTGCATATTTTCATTGATCGTAACCAAGTCTGGGGGCTGCGCTACTTTAAGTAGCGAATGATCAACCAGCGGCCTTAAGAATGAGCTCGCGTGATAGCTAATATAGGGAAGAGGGTTACGAGAGCTCCCAGGAAGCTGAAAGAGAGGCTGATTATCTTCCCCTAGCGCAGTAACGGGAACGAGCTCTTCCTCGCACACCACCAAGTATTCAAACTCTGGGCCTTCAAGCTCTTGTATGAAATTTATCAAGGGGTGCCAATAACACAACACTAGGTCGCACTGCCCTTGTGTTAGCGCAGCAACAAAGTCACTGGCAGCCCACGAGGTTGAATTCAGATTTAGATCAATCGGAATATTATGTCGCTCAGAAGCTGGCATCAACCAGTTCCTATAAAACAACAAATAGAGTGTTTGCGTGGTAGCAAAACGTAAACGACTTTCTACTTGTTTGCGAATTTCACGACATTGAGATTTCGTATCGCGAGCTATACGCGACATGTTCTCTGCCCCAGAAAGAAAAATCTTTCCGGCGGGAGTTAAGCTCAACGGTAGAGTATTTCGGTCGATCAGCGTTACCCCCATCTCATCTTCAAGTAACTTAATGCGACGACTCAACGTAGGTTGAGTAACATTACGCTCTTCCGCTGCTCGAGAGAAATGACGAGTACCTGCTAAGGCGATAAAATCATCTAACCACCTCAACTCCATACGCTATACGCTCCGCACGTTATAAGCTCCATACAAGCCTCTAAAACTGACAAATTAGCGAGTCGACAACCAATCTTTGATTGGATTCAGAATAGACGCCCCAAGTTTTCGGGAGCGCTCTGGCGACCAACCATAAACAGGATCAGGACGTTCATCATGATCCTTAAACGGCATCTCTAAGGTCATTGCTGGGCACTTAAAATGATCACCAACCCAAAACGAACCTACCGTTAGGGTTTCTGGCCCAAACTTACCAGGCTCATATCCTCTTTCTAGCTGAAAGTCAGGATTAACACGACGAAGATCTTGTTCAAACTGCGCTTCTTCAGCCAGAATTTTATCAGTTACATCTGGCGCGCCCGCTTGCCCGGCAATGAAATTACACGGTAACGCTTCATCACCATGGATATCAAGGAACAGGTCAACACCATTAGCCATCATCTGATCTCTGACATATAAAACTTCAGGGCTTTTTTCTAATGTCGGTGTTTGCCATTCACGATTAAGGTTAGTGCCAACAGCATTGGTACGAAGATGCCCTCGGACTGAACCATCAGGGTTCATATTAGGTACAATCCAAAACACACAACGCTCTAATAGCAAACTGGCTAATGCATCCTCTTCATCAAGAAGCCGCTCTAACATTCCTTCAACAAACCACTCTGCCATGGTTTCTCCCGGATGCTGGCGTGCTGTTACCCATACATTAATTGGGCGGGTAACATCGGCCTCATCAGAAGCAATACGTAATAGGTTAATATCTCGACCATCTAATGAGCTGCCAACATCTTGAACTTCACATAACTCAGATTGTTGAGCCCCAGCTATCAAGTCAAGATGCTGCTCAAAGCTATACGGCGCAAAATAAGCATAATAGATGCTACCTTGCTCAGGCATATGCTCAATAATCAATTCGCCATTTTCATAGCATGTCGGTACTCGAAACCACTCTTGGCGATCATAAGAAGCGACTGCTTTATAGTCATCCCAACCATCGGGATAAGCTGCGTCCCCGGCATTAAGCAAACGCATACGCAGCGCCTCACCTACACCGCCTTGCACACGAAAGTAGAACCACTGAAAGAAGTCTGAACTTTGGTCTTTTCTAATCTTTAACTGAATATCTTGTACCGAGGAGGATTCAACAACCTCAATATTGCCTGCATCAAACTGACTGCTAATCTTAAGCATGCTAGTACCCATATAAAAAAGAGCTATGTAAAAGTAGCTATATAAATTTAGAAATCACTGCACCTAAGCTTTAGGCCTAAACTATAGACCCTAACTACAGACCCTAGCTATAGACCTAAGCTACCAACCTTAAACTACAGGCGATTCTCTTCTACACCATGACAGGCAACCTGAGTACCATCATCGAGAAGAGTTAGCACAGGGATCTCTTGCTTACAGCGCTCGTTAGCATGAGGGCAACGGCCATGAAACACACAGCCAGAAGGCAAGTTCACCGGCGTTGGTACTTCACCGCTAAGCTTGATGTAATCGGGCCTATCATCTTCTAAACGGGGAATAGCCGACATCAACGCCTGCGTATAAGGATGGCGAGGGCTCGAAAACAGCTGTTTAGTTGGCGCAAGTTCACACAGGGTACCCAAGTACATAACAGCTACACGTGTACCAAAGTGTTCAACAACAGAGAGGTCATGTGTAATAAACAGGTAAGTTAAATTACGCTGCTCTTGCGCATCCATCATCAGATTCAGTACTTGCGCCTGAATTGACACATCCAAAGCGGAAATAGGCTCATCTGCTACGATAAACTCAGGATCAACCGCTAGCGCCCGAGCAATACTGATACGTTGTCTTTGTCCACCAGAGAACTCATGAGAGTAGCGTTCACCCCAACTAGGGTCGACGCCTACTGACAGCATAACTTCTGCTATTTTGTCACTAATCTCTGCTGATGCCATCAATGGATTGTGAAAACGAATAGGTTCTTTCAACGTTTCCATAATCGTCATACGTGGGTTTAAAGACGCATAGGGATTCTGAAAAATCATTTGCATTTTTTTACGATAAGGCAGCATCTGCTTATCGCTCAAATTATCAATGCGCTCGCCACGATAAGAAATCTGCCCTGCCGTCGGCGTTAATAACCCCATCACTGTTCTAGCCACGGTTGATTTACCACAACCAGACTCACCGACTACACATAGCGCTTCACCCTTCTTCACATCAAGAGATACACCATTAATGGCATGTACGTACTCTCGATGACGAGTGAGTTTTCCGCCTTTAAATTGCAATTGATCTAGCAAATCGCCGGAGATAGAAAAACGTTTGTACAAGTCTCGAATCTGTACAAGTGAATTATCTTGCTCTGCCATCTTCACACCTCTTTAATCAGCAATTTGTCTTGCATTGATTCAGCCACCATATGACAGGCAACCTGACAGTTACCCGACTGAGTGAAAGACGGCAGTTTCTGTTTACATACATCCATGACATATTCACAACGCGGATTAAACGAACAACCCTTAGGAATACGCTGTAAAGGCGGCATAGTGCCTTTAATTTGATTCAATTTCTGCCCAGGAATTGCCATCTGAGGTAAGGCATTCATTAATCCTTGGGTATACGGGTGCTGAGCATCGTTAATGACCTCTTTAGTCGGTCCTTGCTCAATAATACGCCCTGCATACATAACCAACATGCGCTGCGTCACCTGCGAAACAACCCCCAAATCATGAGTAATCAAGATCAATGCAACATTATTTTGTTCACAAAGGTTGAGCATCAACTCCATAATTTCAGCTTGGATAGTGACATCTAGCGCGGTTGTTGGCTCGTCAGCAATAATGAGGTCGGGATCAAGCAACAAGCCAATGGCAATAACAATACGCTGGCGCATACCGCCAGAGAGCTCATGTGGGTACTGATCCAAACGCTTTTCGGGCGATGGGATCTGTACTTGCTGCAATTTTTTTAAGGAAATACGTTTTGCATCAGCCTTAGAAATTTTGCGATGCGCTAATAGACACTCCACCATCTGCGTACCGATAGTTAGTACAGGGTTTAAGGTCATCATAGGGTCTTGGAAAATCATCGATATTCGATTACCACGAATCGAGCGCAATTCACCCGGGGCTAAGCTTGCAAGATCATTACCTTCAAAATGAACACTTCCTGATGAAATCTGACCGGGGCGTGATAGCAGGTTAATAATCGAAAAGCCCAGTACTGACTTACCTGCACCTGATTCACCAACAACGCCAAGGCGCTCACCACGTTCCAGTGTAAAACTGACATCTCTTAATGCTTTAACCGCGCCACTGCGAAGGCCAAAGCACACTTCTAAATTGTTAACTTCTAACAAAGGCATGCATTACCCCTTATACAGTTTTGGGTTAAGAACATCGCGCATCCAGTCACCGAGTAAATTCATCACTAGGACCAGTACGATAAGAACAACGCCAGGAATAACCGTAATCCACCATGCGCCAGAAAAAATATACTCAAAACCACTAGAGATTAACGATCCAAGCGAGGGTTGTGAAACCGGCATACCTAGCCCCAAAAAGGACAAAGACGCTTCAGATATAATCGCATTCGCGATCTGTACCGTAGAGATAACAAGAATGGGTGACAGCGTATTAGGCAAGATATGACGGAACATGATTCTTAATCGCCCAAAGCCCATCACTCTGGCAGCATCAACATATTCTTTCTTTTTCTCAGCCAACACAGAGGCACGAATAGTACGTGCATATTGCGGCCATTCAGCAATACCTATCACCAGAATCAACATGATCATAGCCAGCTGTTGATACAACTCGGTCCCAAAGGTCGCTTGGAACACAGCCAACACAATAATAGCGACCATCAGCGTCGAGAAAGACAATTGAATATCCGCTATACGCATCAAAAAGCTATCTACACGCCCACCGATATAACCCGCCGTTAAGCCAATAACGATACCCAGTAGCGCTTGTAAAGCCACCGCACAAAGTCCGATCATCAAAGACACGCGTGTGCCATAGAGAATCGTCGACAGCATATCGCGCCCTTGCGCATCGGTTCCTAATAGAAAATTTTCCTCTCCGCCTTCTTCCCAGCTAGGCGGAATCTCAGAATTCATAATATCAATTTGGGATGCATCGTACGGATCAAACGGTGCGATAAGTGAAGCTGATATAGCCAGCACCGCATACGTCAAAAAGATCAAAAAGCTAAGCTGTGCTACCCGATCAACTTTAAAGCTATGCCAAAAATGCGATGCTTTAAAACGCTGTAAAGCCGTAGGAGGCTGTTCCATATTTTGCGTAGATTCAGACATTATTTTTTACCTGCAAGGTTTACTGTCGGATTAACCAAGCCATAGATCAGATCAACCAAGGTATTGGTAACAACAAAGATTGCACCCACCACAATCAGATAAGCCACAATCAATGGTGTATCGACTCGATTTACCGCCTCAAGAAACAGAAAGCCCATGCCAGGCCATTGGAAAACAGTTTCTGTCAAAATGGTGTAAGCGACCATTGTCCCTATCTGCACACCACCCACAGTAATCACGGGCAACATGGTATTTTTGAGTGCGTGTACAAAGTAGATACGTCGTGGAGAGATACCCTTTGCCCAAGCAAACTTCACATACTCAGACTGCAGAACTTCCATCATTTCAGCCCGGATCAGTCGAATAAACAGCGGCAACATGATTGAGGCTAATGTGAAGCTAGGTAATATCAGGTGCTTTAAACCGTCTGCCGACAGTAAGCCGGTTTCCCAACCCATCACATTAGACGTGTCTCCACGACCGTAGGAAGGTAACCAGTTCAACTCAATAGCAAACAAATAGATCAAACCAATAGCCGTCAAAAATACGGGGATCGATATGCCAACGATGCTTAAACCCATCACTGTTTTAGAAAACCAGCTCTGGGGGTTAATCGCAGAGTAAACGCCGATAGGCACCGAAAAAAGAATGATAATAATAGTTGCGCCAAACACCAGCTCCAACGTTGCTGGCAATTTTTTCATAATAACTTCAAAAGCAGGTTTTTTGAAAAAGTAAGAATCACCAAGATCGCCCTGCACTGCTTTTTTGGCAAAACGCACATACTGCACAAGAAACGGATCATTTAACCCCATCTCTTCACGCAACGCCTGACGCTCCTCTTCTGATACTGCTTGCCCTACTAGCTCTCTTAGAGGATCACCTAAATTATCCTGTATAGAGAAACTAATAAGGCTGATGATAAACATCACAACAACCGCTTGAAAAAATCGTTTTACAAAAAACGCAATCATGATTATCAGCCTTAGGGTTTGGCGATGTAATTCACAAAGCCAGGGGTTATCTGCTTTTTATTCTAGGTGGGGAGCAACGCTCCCCAAAGGCTATGTGTAATACCTGAATACATAATGACGTACCCAGATATTACAAAACGCGAGGTTTAATTAAAGAGGGTTACTCTTTGATAACAAGGTCACCGATATATGGGAAGTTCATACCGTTAACAATCGGTGCAATTTCAACACCTTTACGCGCTCCCCAGCTTAGGTTCTGCCAATGCAATGGGACAAATCCAGCATCGTCATACACAGCTTTTTCCATCGCCTGCATAATACTGGCACGCTTGTCAGGGTCAGTAGTTGCATTCGCTTCAGCCATCATTGCATCAACTGTAGGGTTACAGTAGTTACCACTGTTATATTGGCCAGCACCGCTATCTTTATTGGCACATGCTGACAAAAACTCGAAGAAATTGTTGGTATCTTCAGTATCCGAATGCCAACCAATCATCATCATATCAGCTGCACGTTCATCGAATGCAGGCCAGTATTGAGCTTTTGGCATAGTTTTCAAATCAACTTTGATGTTGATTTTTGCCAACATAGAAACCACTGCCTGAGCAATTTTTTCATCATTCACATAACGGTTATTAGGCGCCATCATTGTGACTGTAAAACCTTCGCTGTATCCAGCTTCTTTCATTAACTCTTTAGCTTTCTTCAGGTCGTAACGTGGCGTTAACGCTGGGTTATGGCCTAAATAACCTTTTGGTGAGAACTGTGCACCAGGAGTTGCAAAGCCTTTCATGATTTTCTTAACGATACCTTCTTGGTTTATCGCATAGTTAATCGCTGTACGTACACGTGCATCTTTAAAAGCTTCATTACGCTCCTGGTTCATCTGGAATGTAATAATGCGGGTACCACTCATCGTTACCAATTCAACATTATCACTGCTTTTAATGCGCTTGTGATCTGTCGGTGGAACTGGAGCAATAAAGTCCACATCACCAGCTAACAAAGCCGCTACACGAGTCGGTGCTTCTTTGATGGGTGTGAAAACGATCTTATCAACGTTACCTGGAGAGTTTTTATCCCAGTAGTCAGCGTTACGTGCAAATTCAACTTTAACGCCCTGCTCACGATAAGAAACCGTGTAAGGTCCTGTACCAGAAATGGTGCGTGATGCAAAAGAGTCACCATGCTTTACTAGCAAATCCTTTGGCTTACCGTTTGCGTCTTCTCCTGAGAAGAAAGCACTATCCATAGGAAAAAGGTAAGTCATGTTATTAAGAATCAGAGGAAACGGCTCAGCAGTGACTAAATCAAAAGTGTAATCATCGATTACATTGAGTGCTTTGAACGGAGCAAACACACCTTTAAAGTCAGGCGAATCTTGTAAGCGCTTAAAGGTAAAAGCAACATCTTTTGTAGAGAGTTCATTGCCACTGTGGAACTTCACACCTTTACGCAAATGAAAACGCATAGTGTTATCGTCAATACGTTCCCACTTTTCAGCCAAACGGGGCTCAAAGCCTAAATTCCTATCCCAACGTACAAGTGGGTCATAGGTCATATGAGATAACTGCAATGTACCGCCGGAAAGCTGCTCATATGGATCAAGAGAAACAGGGTCGGCGTCATAAGCCATTCTTAACGTGGCAGCCTGTGCACTGGCTATATTCAACGCAAGTGCTGCACCTGCGAATAGCAAAGCGGTCTTTTTCATCTCGGTATCCCTTTTTAATTTTTTTGTTAGGGTATTTTCTAGTCATGAGGACTAAAACCAGACTACCGGAACGCTGCCAACATACCAATCGAGATTACAAGTGAGCCTATACAGAATCTAAATGACAAAATAAGTGCTTATTTTACAAAGAGATAAAAACAAAAAACCCGACCAAAGGTCGGGTTTTTATTAAAAGCTATGAGCTAAATGAATGTCGGGTAAGAAGCAGCCATTGCTGGCCGCCCCTCCCCTAAGAACTGTACGTGCGAGTTTCCCCGCATACAGCTCAAGCCTTTATAAGTCAGTGCCTAAACACCAACCAACAACTAAACTTTCTTAAAACCTGTCACAGGAATAACAACTATCAGCAGCAGA
>JAWUYS010000103.1:0-8491 GCA_034110685.1 Neptunomonas sp. | reverse complement strand
GATACTTTATTTGGCCACCAGCGTGGCGCTTTTACCGGTGCCGAACGCAGCCGTGCAGGGTTAATAGAAGAGGCCGCCGGAGGTACGCTGTTTCTCGATGAGATTGGTGACCTCAGCATGGCCTCGCAAGTAAAGTTGCTGCGCCTATTGCAAGAAGGCGAATACTATCCCTTAGGCAGTGATCGCCCGAAAAGAATCCGTGCGCGTGTGATTGTAGCGACTCATCAAGAATTACAGCAGCGCCAAGCAGAAGGGAGCTTTCGTCGTGACCTGTATTACCGCTTATGTACGCATCAGATTCATATTCCACCACTACGCCAGCGCAAAGAAGATCTCCCCTTACTGCTTGAGCACTTTTTAGCTCAGGCGGCACAAGAGATGGATAAGCCCGTACCTAGCTACCCTCCTGAGTTACCCGTTTTATTAAGTAACTATCATTTTCCCGGGAATATTCGCGAACTACGTGCACTTATTTTTGATGCCCTCAGCCAACACCGCTCACACCTATTATCAATGGAAGTATTCCGCCAAGTAATAGGGCAAAACATTGAAATAACAGAACACCAAACGAATCAATTAAATAATAGCCCATCCCATTTCAACGCTGAGGAGCCTTTACCGACACTAGCGCAGATGGATAGCCTACTCGTTGAAGAAGCATTACGCCGCGCTAACAACAATCAATCGTTGGCAGCACGACTACTGGGCATCTCACAGCCAGCCCTTAGTAAACGACTCAAAAAAGCCCGACCAGGAGAATAAGGTGTTACTTGAAGGCTTAGAAACCCTGTATGTATTAGCTCAAGAAGGCACAATGGGTAAGGCAGGTAGCCGTCTCTATATCAGCCAATCAGCAGTGAGCAAGCGTATTGCTAACCTAGAAGCTCGGCTGGGAAAAAAACTGATAGAACCGCGTGGTCGACACATTCAACTTACGGCAGAAGCTCGTGAACTCCTAGCCACGGCTGGACCGGAGCTTGTCACGTTAAAAGGCTTATTATTTGATCAACAGACTTTTACTGATGAGCGCACATTACAGATAGCCTGCTCTGAAACCGTATTGGCAGCTTACCTTGGCCCCTTATTACGTGATTACCTAAAGCAAGATACCAGTCTTAATTTTCGTACACACCACACACCGGTTATTTTGGAGCAAGTGCGTGCGGGTGACGCAGCCCTAGGCATCTGTGCAGGCCGTTTGCCTGCAGCTAACGATTTGCAGATTGATAAGTTATTAGAAGAGCCTTTTGTACTGGTCTACCCTCAAGCAATAAATTTTGAGCAGCAGCTAAAAGTATTAACCATCGATCTACAGAACCCAGCCAATCGATACCTACAAGCTCAATTATTACAGAGCAATCTGCAACCCATGATGCAGATGGACTCTTACTTTGCCGTTGCGCAGTTAGGCATAGACGGTATTGCTCCCGCATTAATCCCACGCGGATTGATCAACATCATGCGCATTCCGCCCAACCTTATTCACTCACCACCTGTAGCGCTCAGCCGCCCCGTTCACCTTTGTTACCGACCCAGCAGCCTAAAACGTGAGCGCATCGCACGCTTACAATCACAATTGAGACAGCATTTTTTTCAGCTCAAATAACTTAAAACCTGACCGAGCAACTGGCTATCACCATGTTGGTACTGGTCAAAGAGCAGTTTTGCAGACATCACCAAGGTTACAACAACAATTAAAGGGCGCACTAAACTCACACCTTTGCTCACCACCATTCGCGCCCCCAGTTGGCCACCTACCAGCTGACCGGCTGCCATTATAAACCCCGCTATCCAGATAATATTGCCACCCATAGCAAAGAAAATAAGCGAAGCAATATTAGATGTGAAGTTCAATATTTTAGTATGCGCTGTGGCACGAGCCATACTGAAACCTAGCAAAGAAACAAAGGCCACAGCAAAAAAAGTGCCTGTACCTGGGCCAAAAAAACCATCATAAAAACCAATCGCGAAGGTAAATACAAACGCAAATAGTGCATTACCGATTTTTCTATCTCGGTCCTCATCACCCATTCGTTTAGAAAACATAAAGTACAACGCAATTAACACGAGTAATACCGGCATAACAGCTGACAAAAAACTGGCATCCAGTTGCTGTACCAGTAGCGTGCCCACTACCGCTCCCACAAAGGTGCAGGCGATCATTAGTTTCATTTCTGATAGGTCAACCAGTTTTTTACGCACGAAGTAAACGGACGCCGCCAAAGTACCGAAGCTTCCTTGTAGTTTATTCGTCGCCAATGCCTCTACTGGGCTCATACCGGTCGCCAATAACACGGGCAGTGTAATAAGGCCTCCGCCTCCAGCAATAGCGTCAATCATACCGGCACCAAAGCCCGTTAAGATCAATACAATAATGAGCGTTATATCTAGTTCCATCGTCATTCCCTTATCCAAGAACCCGAACTCTACCAGCCAAACACCTGTCACTAACAGAGAAACCCACGCAAACAATCTATAACCATTAGGAATAGGTAAGACATGTACACACAGACACACCGATTTTCTAAAAGTACTCACTCATAACCATCCCCTATAACAAAAGTTATAACCATAACGCCTGTTATACCTACTCGTATCCCGCACCAGCACTGCTCTACAGCTCAATGCTAGCGATGATTTACCTTTCACCCTATAACTAAAGTTATAACGATTTGTATCAAACAAACTCAACAAAAAAACCATAAAACTCTTTAGAAACAATAATTTAAATAAACACAAAGCAACTGGCATCAGACTTGCTCTATTAATAAGCACGGTAATCAACAACTAATAATAAAAAGAGCTATTCATACTCATGACGCACTCAGTCTCAGCAGCGGCCGCTATTACAACCGCCACACGCACAGAGAAAGATCTACTCGGTGAAGCCGATATTCCAGCAACAGCGTATTACGGAATCCAAACCTGGCGAGCACAACAAAATTTTGACTTAAGCGGAGTCACACTGAAGCACTTCCCTCAGCTGATTCGCGCGTTGGGAATGGTCAAGCAAGCTGCAGGTCGCGCCAACCTTCAACTGGGTTACCTAGAACCTAGTCGGGCAAAGCCTATTGATGCGGCTTGCCAACAGATCATTGATGGTAAATATCACGACCAATTCATTGTCGATATGATCCAAGGCGGTGCTGGCACCTCAACCAATATGAACGCTAATGAGGTCATAGCTAACGTCGCTCTAGAATTGATGGAACACAATAAAGGCAGTTATCAACAGCTGCACCCCAACAATGACGTCAACATGTCTCAGTCTACCAATGACGCCTACCCTACTGCTGTACGAGTCGCCATTTTGCTCAGCCACGCCGACCTAGTAACTGCCTTACGCTCGTTACAACAAGCACTGGTTGTTAAAGCTACTGAGTTTTCTGATGTCATAAAGATGGGCCGTACGCAGCTGCAAGATGCCGTCCCTATGACTCTAGGCCAGGAGTTTCAGAGCTGGGCTTCCACACTGGGTGAAGATGTTGAACGTATTGCCGGCCTTGCCGAACTACTCCATGAAATAAACCTTGGCGGCACAGCAATAGGAACCGGTATCAATGCAGATGAGCGCTACGGAAAATGCGCGGTATCTCAACTTGCACGCATCAGCGGTTTTCCTTTGATCCAAGCCACAGACTTGATTGAAGCCAGCTCAGACATGGGTGCATTTGTACTGTTCTCCAGCATGCTGAAGCGGTTAGCTATCAAACTATCCAAAATCTCCAACGACTTGCGCCTACTGAGCATGGGCCCACGTGCTGGATTAAACGAGATCAACTTACCCCCACAGCAACCCGGCAGCTCAATTATGCCCGGAAAAATCAACCCGGTTATTCCTGAAGCAGTCAACCAAGTTGCCTACCAAGTTATGGGGAATGACCTAGCGGTATCTTTTGCAGCAGAAGCTGGCCAGTTACAACTTAACGCGATGGAACCTCTGATTGCCTACAACGTATTGGAATCAATCCGTCTACTAAGCAAAGCCATGCCAATGCTGCAGCACCGCTGCATTAGTGGCATCACCGCCAATGTTGAGGTCTGTCGAGCACAAGTAGATAACAGCATTGGTGTAGTTACTGCTCTCAACCCGCATATCGGATATGAAAATGCCACACGGCTGGCCAAGGAAGCTCTTGCCAGTGGCCGCAGTGTGATCGACTTAGTACGTGAAGAACAACTTCTCTCTAACGAGCAATTACACGACATCCTTAAACCAGAAAACATGATTCGTCCGGGGCGCTAATAAAGCGCCCTAAAAAACTGAATGAAAGCTAAAAAACAACGATAAAAAACAACGATAAAAAACTATTAGAGGCTTATTTATGTCTACTACAACAGCACAACAAAGCGGAGGCTGGAGCAATCTAGCACTGTGGAAAAAAATTCTTATCGGCATGGTCGCCGGTATCATTGTCGGCGCCATCATGGGGCCAAATGCAGAGATTCTAAAACCCATCGGTACATTGTTTATCAATGCTATCAAGATGTTGATTGTGCCATTGGTATTCTGCTCTTTGGTAGTGGGCGTTACCGCTATGCAAGACAGCGCTAAAATGGGCCGCATGGGTATTAAATCAATTATTATTTACCTACTAACGACAGCGGTTGCTATCACCATTGGTCTGGGTCTAGGTACAGTTTTAGCCCCTGGTGATGGCCTTAATATGGTCGCTGACGCCAACGCTGCAGCGGTAGCTAAAGATGCACCTAGCCTAGTTTCTACCATTATCAACCTGATCCCTAAAAACCCAATTGAAGCACTCGCTGGCGGGAAAATTCTACAAATCATAGTATTTGCTTTAGGTTTGGGAATCGCGCTGAACATGATAGGCGAAAAAGGCGAACCTGCTATCAAGCTGTTTAACAGTCTTGCTGAAGCAATGTTCAAGCTAACTGAACTTGTAATGAAGTTTGCTCCGTACGGTATCTTTGCGTTAATGGCTTGGGTAGCAGGAAAGTACGGTATGGATGTTCTACTACCGCTATTTAAAGTGATTGGCGCAGTTTACATCGGCTGCATAATACACGTATTGGTTGTTTACACCGGTGCAATTGCTTTTATCGCGCGCCTAAGCCCTGTTCAATACCTTAAAGGTATCGTCAACGCACAAATGATGGCGTTCTCCTCTACCAGCAGCTCAGGCACATTGCCTGTTAGTATTCGCTGCGCCCGCGAAAACTTAGGTGTTTCCAAAGGAACCGCCAGCTTTGTTCTGCCATTAGGCGCAACTATCAACATGGACGGTACCGCTCTTTATCAAGGTGTTGCTGCTTTGTTTGTTGCTCAAGCTTTTGGTATTGATCTTAGCACTGGCGACTACCTCACCATCATTGCTACTGCAACTTTGGCTTCTGTGGGCACTGCAGGCGTACCTGGGGCGGGTTTAATCATGCTGTCACTGGTATTAACGACTGTTGGCTTACCAATGGAAGGCTTGGCTATTATCGCGGGTATTGACCGCATCCTTGATATGGCACGTACTTCTGTCAACGTATCCGGCGATTTGATGGTTTCTGTATTAATTGCCAAGTCCGAGAACGAACTAGATGAGTCTATCTATAATGCAGTAGAACCTGTCACTGAACAGGAAAGCGTTAAAGCTTAACTTTAGAAAGCTTAATAACTCAAAACACAGCCCGCATTTATGCGGGCTGTTTAGCTTTCGCCAATCTGTGCACACTTTTCTCTTAACATCTCTCTGAAAGCTATTACCGCAGGAGTGACTTGCTTTCTGCTTGGACAAAGTAAGTAGAGTTCGACTGGAGGTGATTGAAAACCTGAAAATAACTGTACTAGTTTTCCATTGCGTAAATCAGATGAAATATCTATC
Organism: Neptunomonas sp.; assembly: GCA_034110685.1. Classification (GTDB taxonomy): domain Bacteria; phylum Pseudomonadota; class Gammaproteobacteria; order Pseudomonadales; family Balneatricaceae; genus Neptunomonas. Next base: position 2,657 of record JAWUYS010000103.1, on the reverse strand, counting down.
TGAGACCTATAAGCAATACCCTTTCCAGCAATAGCCCAGCGTCTAACAATATCAGTATCATTACTGACTCTGTTACTGCTTACCTTTATTCTGTGACTAGCTGAATTATTCGTATACTCCCAATGGTTAAAGAGACGACCATCAAGCCTATATAGCAAACAATTATGCTGTCTTAACTCTTCAGGGTTTGAGGGTTCGCCATACTGTGAGATGTAGGCAGGCGATGCGCAGGTAATCCTGTTAATAGTCGCGATATGAAATGCCACCATAGTTGAGTCTTCTGGTTTCCCGTATCGAAGGGCGATATCAACCTGATCCAGAAAAAAATTAGAGAGCGTGTCACTAACATTTAGATCGATTGATAATGCGGGGTGCTTATCCATCATTTCATCCACCCATGGAAACACTATATTACGCCCTAAATCTGATGAAACCGAAAACCGTAACTCTCCTCTGACCTTGCCCTGCATCTCATGCGCCGATGTGACACCTTGTTCGAGAGACTCTAATGCCTGACGACAATGAAAAAGAAACTTCTCCCCTTGCGTTGTGATCCTTAACTGCCGGGTTGTTCTTATAAACAGCTGAACATCTAACTGCTTTTCTAACCGTTTAAGTGCGGAACTGGCCGCAGGCGTCGTAATGCCTAGTTGTTTAGCTGATTCGGTTATGCTGCCAGTTTCCACAATTCGAATAAACAAACTTAGATCTGAGGTATTCATTATTAAATATTTTTTAATAGTGTTTAATTAATTACTGTGTTTTTAGTTTATCCAATATCGTTAATAATGTCTTTAACATGTTCGTGATAACCAATAGCGCGGCTTGCCCTATCTAGTTAAAAGATGTGTAGTTAAGAGATATGCAGTTATACATGTCTAGTTGCCATAACTGGCCAAGCATTTTGCATACTCAACTGTACAAGAGATCGCCAATATAAACTCACGGGAAGACGATATGATTAAAGCAGAAGACTCAAAAGCATTTATTAATCGTTCACTAGAACTTCCTTGTGGGGCAGTGTTAAAAAACAGGCTTGTAAAATCAGCCATGTCAGACTCCCTAGCTGATGGAGAAGGCAACCCAACCCAAGCACAGATCCGACTCTATGAAAGATGGGCTGAAGGAGGAGTAGCCTTATCGATTATTGGTGAAGTGCAAGCAGATCCACGCTTTCCTGAAAAACCCGGCAACCTAGTTTTAGGCAAGCACGCCAACCTTGAGATGCTGCGACAATTAACCACGCATGCTTCTACAAATGGCGCTCATATTTGGCCCCAAATAGGTCACGGAGGAGCTCTATCACATGCCCCTATCAGCCATCCTGCAGGGCCATCAGCCCTTGAGATTGGAAACTTTCAATGTGCAGGCATGTCGATAACTGAGGGCAAGCAGCTACCTGAGTCTTATGCTAAAGCGGCGCTACTTGCAAAAGAGGTAGGCTTCACAGGTATTCAGATTCATGCAGGGCATGGCTTCTTACTTAGCCAGTTTTTATCCCCTTTATTCAATCGGCGCAAAGATCAGTATGGCGGCTCAATTGAAGCGAGATGTCGGATTATTGTCGAGGTGATCGATAAAGTTCGTCGTGCAGTGGGCACTTCATTCCCTATCGGAATTAAGATCAACTCAACTGATCAATTGGAAGGAGGTTTAACCCACGACGATGCGCTAGAGGCTATTCGAATTCTGAACCAGACTTCGATTGACTTAATTGAGCTCAGTGGAGGTACCTATTTCCCAGGAGCAAAATCAAGTTCTGATAGCTCAGGTGCAGGGCCGTACTTTGTTGATTTCTCCAAAAAAGCACAGCGGGTAACTAGTATACCTATAGTCGTTACCGGGGGATTCAAAACTCGTACACAAGCTATGGATTCACTTATGAGCGGTGCAATTGATATGGCTGGCATAGCACGCGCGATGGTATTAAACCCTTCGCTTGCAAATGACTGGTTAGCTAATACAGGTGTTGATCCAGTTTTTCCTAGATTTGAGACTGCGCCTCCAGGCGGTATAACGGCTTGGTACACGATGCTCTTAACTGCTTTAGGCAATGACGATGAAAACAGCTTCGCACTAGACTTATCATCCGCTGTTCGCACTTATGAAGAGCGGGATGAACTGCGTTGTCACAAGTGGAGAAAGAAGTTTTCACACGACTTCCTCTGAATTCTGAGTCCTGTATCGTCATTAGTTAACTGCTTTCGTACAGAGCAGACCGACACAACAAAAAAGAGCCGTAGATTATGAAACCTACCGCTCTTTTTCGTTATAGTGAAATACTCACCTTGAGCCTAAAATAAGCTCGTAACATCAAACCTCAGACAAATTAATGTCCTTAAGCTGGCTATACACTGGATGTCTTCTTTACACTTTTTTTCGTTTCGTCCAGCCAAAGCCTGCGAGCCCAAGAGCAAATAGCGTTAGAGTAGCTGGCGCTGGAACGGTTGAACGATCAAGAGCCCACATCCCTATAGAGCCTCCGCAATTATTTGGACTTAAGTTACACCCACCTCCCGCACCATCTCCTGAAATACTCTCAATAGTCCAGTTATTGCCAACACTGCTCATATTCGCACTTGTGTACATATCGTTAACATTCATACTCCCTTGTAGAAACTCACCAGCAAAGACTAGATCAAAGGTAAAGTATGGTC
>JAWUYS010000102.1:0-38433 GCA_034110685.1 Neptunomonas sp. | reverse complement strand
GATGAACCCTGACCATAGTCAGCTCCGGCAACAATAATTAACGGCTGCTTACGCTCCATGTAGGTCTCAATCGCTTCCCACATACGGCTTTCTTGGCCTTCTGGCTCAATACGCGCAAGCGAACCCTGCTTAACTGCACCTTTATCATCAAGGCACATTTCGTTTAGCAGTTTAGGATTAGCAAACGTTGCACGCTGTGCCGTTAGATGATCACCACGGTGCGTTGCGTAAGAGTTGTAATCTTCTTCTGGCAAACCCATTTTGGCGCAATATTCACCTGCAGCACTAGACGCCTGAATTGCGTTTGATGGAGATAAGTGATCTGTTGTGATGTTATCGCCAAGCACTGCCAGTGGACGCATACCTTTCATAGTACGTTCACCTGCTAAAGCACCTTCCCAGTATGGAGGACGACGGATATAGGTAGTCTGTGGACGCCAGTCGTACAGCGGGCTTGCAGACCTTTCTACTGCTCCTAAGTCAAACATTGGGATGTAGACTTGGCTAAATTGCTCAGGCTTAACGGCCTTGGCAACGATCGCATCGATCTCTTCATCACTAGGCCAAATATCTTTCAGTGTAACTGGATTACCGTCTTTATCAGTACCCAACACATCTTTTTCGATATCAAAACGTATCGTACCGGCAATCGCATAGGCTACTACTAACGGAGGCGACGCCAAGAACGCTTGCTTCGCATGCGGGTGGATACGGCCGTCGAAGTTACGGTTACCAGAAAGCACTGCGGTAGAGTACAGATCACGATCGATGATCTCTTGCTGAATAACAGGATCCAACGCGCCACTCATACCATTACACGTAGTACAAGCATAACCAACAATACCAAAACCTAGCTGTTCCATCTCAGACAGCAAATCTGCTTCTTCAAGATAAAGCTTGGCAACTTTAGAACCTGGTGCGAAAGAGGTCTTAACCCAAGGTTTACGAACAAGACCTAACTCGTTAGCTTTCTTAGCTACTAAGCCAGCAGCCACTACGTTACGTGGGTTGGAGGTGTTTGTGCACGAGGTGATCGCCGCGATAATTACCGCGCCATCAGGCATCAAGCCTTCAGCTTCTTCAGCCTTAGCAGAAGCCAGCATGTCATCGCTAGCGATACCACGCTCATTCAGAGCAGAGGTTGGCAGACGGCGATGCGGGTTAGAGGGACCCGCCATGTTGCGGACAACAGTCGATAGATCAAACTCAAGAACACGCTCATATTCAACGTTTTCAAGGTCATCTGCCCACAGGCCTGTCAACTTAGCGTATTGCTCAACAAGAGCAACCTGCTCAGGTTCACGCCCAGTCAACTTCAAATAGTCGATGGTCTGTTCGTCGATATAGAACATACCTGCAGACGCACCAAATTCTGGGGTCATGTTAGAGATTGTGGCACGGTCACCAATGGTCAGTGCTTTAGCACCCTCACCAAAGAACTCTAGGTAAGCAGAAACAACTTTCTGGTTACGTAAAAACTCGGTGATAGCCAATACGATATCTGTAGCAGTAATGCCAGGCTGACGCTTGCCCGTAAGCTTTACACCAATGATGTCCGGTAGGCGCATCATAGACGGTAGGCCAAGCATAACGGTTTCAGCTTCAAGTCCGCCAACACCAATCGCAACAACACCTAAGGCATCTACATGAGGTGTGTGAGAATCAGTACCGACACAAGTATCTGGATAAGCAACGCCATCACGTGCCTGAATTACTGGAGACATTTTCTCCAAATTAATCTGATGCATGATGCCGTTACCAGCAGGGATCACATCGACGTTGTCGAATGCAGTCTTACACCACTCGATAAAGTGAAAACGGTCATCGTTACGACGGTCTTCAATCGCACGGTTCTTTTCAAATGCATCGGGGTCAAAACCTGGCGCTTCAACAGCCAAAGAGTGATCAACGATCAGCTGAGTAGGAACAACAGGATTTACTTTGGATGGATCTCCACCTTGCTCAGCAATAGCATCACGTAGGCCTGCTAAGTCAACGAGGGCTGTCTGGCCCAAAATATCATGACAAACAACACGTGCTGGGTACCAAGGAAAATCCAGCTCACGTTTAAATTCAATAAGCTGCTTTAGCGAGTCAGTCAGCGCTTCTGGCTCACAACGACGAACTAGCTGCTCTGCTAAAACACGTGAAGTATAAGGTAGTTTTGCATAGGAACCTGGTTGAATATCTTCGATTGCTGCACGCGTATCGAAGTAATCAAGCGCCGTGCCCGGTAGTGACTTGCGGTATTCAGTATTCATTGCGTCTGAACTCCATTGAGTATGGTTCAGAGAGACGAGGCAGGCGTATGAGTGAATCGAAGCCTACTCCACCTTTTCTAAAGCAAAATTAGTATGGCCAAGCAGATATCTGTTAGCGCATTAAAACTGTAAGGGCTGAATAATCAGCCCTTACTCGATCAATCAACCACGGTTTTCGATAGCAACCCACTGCGCAGATTCAGGACCTGTATAGTCAGCGCTTGGGCGAATAATACGGTTATTTGCACGCTGTTCCATTACGTGAGCCGTCCAACCAGCTGCACGCGAACAGACAAAGATCGGCGTAAATAACTTAGTTGGGATACCCATGAAGTTGTAAGCGGATGCATGGAAGAAGTCAGCATTACAGAAAAGCTTTTTCTCACGCCACATCACCGCTTCTACGCGTTCAGATACCGCATACAAACTAGAGCCATCTACTTGCTCAGACAACTTCTTAGACCATTCTTTAATAATGGCATTACGTGGATCAGACTCACTATAGATTGCGTGTCCAAAGCCCATAATTTTGTCTTTACGCTCAAGCATACCCATGATTTCTGCTTCCGCTTCATCAGGAGTTTTCCAGTTCTCGATCATATCCATAGCGGCTTCGTTCGCGCCACCATGAAGTGGGCCACGTAGTGAACCAATCGCTGCCGTTACGCAGCTATGAATATCCGATAACGTAGAAGCGCAAACACGCGCAGTAAACGTCGATGCATTAAACTCATGCTCAGCATACAAAATCAGAGAAGCATGCATCACATCGACATGCAAAGGCTCTGGTTTTTTATCGTGTAGCGTCCACAAAAACTGCTCAGCGATAGAATCAGCGTCAGTATTTTCGTCAATGCGTTTGCCGTTATGACTGAAGTTGTACCAGTAATTGATCAAGCCTGGGAATACAGCCAACATGCGATCAATATGATCAAGCTGATCAGCAAAGCTCAGCTCAGTCTCAAGGTTACCCAGCATAGAGCAACCCGTACGCATAACATCCATTGGATGTGCATCAGCAGGAATCTGCTCCAAAACAGTTTTCAGTGCCGCTGGCAATGAGCGCATGCCTTTCAGGCGCGCTTTATACGCATCGAGCTCTGCTTGTGTTGGCAAAGCGCCGTACAGTAACAGGTATGCAACTTCTTCAAATTGTGCTTTATCAGCCAACTCTTTAATGTCATAGCCACGGTAAGTCAGCCCTGCACCGGTTTGACCCACAGTACAGAGTGCAGTAACTCCAGCAGACTGACCACGCAGGCCCGCACCACTTAGTTTTTTCGCTTCTGCCATCCGGTTTCTCCTTCTGTCATTGGGAGGCTTAACCTCCCGTACCAGTTTTTCTAATTATTGGATTTAAATCTTATGGTAAACTTCTCAACAAGTGCTTTGTTAATTACTTGTTTTTACCTTCAGCAAAAAGCGCATCTAGCTTCTGCTCAAAATCATGATAATTTAGGAAATCATATAGCTCCATACGTGTTTGCATGGTATCAACAACCGCTTTTTGGTCGCCATCGCGCAATAGTGCTTCATAGACGTTCAATGCAGCTTTGTTTGCAGCACGGAAAGCTGAAAGTGGATACAGCACCATAGAAGCGCCATTAGCTACAAGCTCTTCTGTATTAAACAGTGGCGTAGCACCAAACTCAGTAATATTTGCTAGCAAGTGGGCACCGTTGATGCCATCTGCAAACGCTTTGTAATCTTCTAGTGTGTGAACAGCTTCTGCGAAGATACCGTCTGCACCGGCTTCAAGGCAGGCCTGAGCACGATCTACAGCAGAGTTCAAACCTTCCATTTGGAAAGCATCAGTACGCGCAATAATGAAGAAGTCATCATCTGTTTTAGCATCAACAGCAGCTTTAACACGATCAACCATTTCCTGAGAAGAAACGATCTCTTTGTTTGGACGGTGTCCACAGCGCTTTTGAGCAATCTGATCTTCGATATGAACAGCGGCAGCACCCGCTTTAGTCATCTCTTTGACAGTACGAGAAATATTGAACGCACCACCCCAACCTGTATCGATATCAACCAACAAAGGAGTTTCTACAGCGCTACTGATACGACGAACATCTTCTAGTACATCGTTCATAGAAGTCATACCTAGGTCAGGCAGACCGTAAGACGTATTGGCAACACCACCACCAGAAAGGTAGATAGCTTTATGGCCAACGCGCTCAGCCATCATGGCATGATAAGCGTTAGTTGTACCTACGATCTGTAGTGGTTTTGCTTCTAGTAGCGCTTTGCGGAATCGACCGCCTGCAGTCAGTTTAGCCATGTTTTTCCCCTTTAAGGTCAGTTGCTATATTCAGCTTCTCTTCAATGTTCCTACGTGCTGCACTGATATGCCGACGCATTAGAATCTCTGCTAACTCAGGGTCCCTCGCCTCAATAGCATCGACAATCTGACGATGCTCCTTGAGTGCACGCTTAGGACGAGAACTCGATACACTGAATTGATAGCGGTACATACGTACCAGGTGGTACAAGTCACTGCCGAGCAGTTCTAACAATGTTTCGTTTTTACTGCCCTGCACTATTCGGTAATGAAAATCCAAGTCGCCTTCTTTCTGAAAGTAAGACTGGCCATCCAATCGCGTTATCGAACGATCGTGCTCATCTAACAAAACTCGCAGACTGGATATCTCTTCATCAGACATAAACTCTGCCGCCATACGACAGGCCATGCCTTCTAATGCTTCGCGTACCCGGTAGATTTCGATCAGTTCTTTTTCGTTAAGCTTTACGACTCTGGCACCAATATGTGGCTTTCGCTCTATCAAGCGCAGCGCTTCAAGGCGCCGCATTGCTTCACGTAGCGGGCCTCGGCTAATGCCGTAAGTACGCGCCAATTCAGGCTCACTGATCTTCTGCCCTGGAGGAATATCACCCACCACAATGGCATTAATAATTTGCTCACAAACTTTATCAGCAAGTGTTCGACTTTCTACCGGAGCTTCATTCATTATTTTTATATCTGCCATTAACAATCTGTTTTTGGGATTGTCGACAATCTTTAATTAAACCAACGATACCGCGCGATTTTAAGCGCGTCAACCGTAAAAAAGGATAAAGTTGTCAACACAATACAAAAGTTTAAGAGTTTACCCCTACCTACAAATTTCTATAACGTAAGGTTTCTTCGTTCATTACCTTGGCAATCTGGCGAGGCTTCTGAAATGGCAAAGAGTGATCAGTACCCGGCACCATAAAATAGTGCCAATTCGCTAAACCTTCGGCCATATCTCTATGATACTGGTGCATTAAGTCCACACTTAAGCCACCAATGAGACTTGTTACATCGCCTTGAGCTGCGACTAAGCTTTCCCTATCTATATTATTAATGGCATCCGTCACACAATCTAAAGCATACGCAAAACCTAGCGGGCGCCGCCCTAAACGAGAAGCTGTTAGGTCATCAATCTGAACGGACGTTCTGCGATTAGGAGAGATGGTATCCATAAAACCACGAATACCAATATCACGGTTATCACTACGCAGATGTTCTGCAGCTTCACTATAGCGCTGCCGCAGTTGCACCGTAGAATCCCAACACGGCCTATCCAACAACGCAGATTCAAGCAGAAACTGTTTACACACCCTGTCTGGATGCTGCTGCTTAAACAACATACTCACCATGCCACCAAGAGAGTAGCCCCCTAGATCAAACATCCACCAGCCCAGATGATCAACCACAGCATTCAGGTCTGCCACTAACGTTTGCGCAGTAAAAGGATAGTCATTTCTATCTGGATAATGTGTATCACCCATGCCGCGTTGATCAGGTATCAACACCTCTTCCCACTGCGTCCGCATTGAAGCGATTACCACCCAGGTATCTTCACCTGCCACACCCGCGCCATGAAGCAACACCAACTTTTTTCCATTATTAACATTGGAGTTTTTAACAACCCGGTAGGTAATAATTTGATCGGGTAAGCGCAGCTCTCTTTGACTTACATTTTGGCCGCTTCGCATAAATGACTTCATCTCCTTATAAATTGTCTACAATCCAGTATACGTCATTCACCCTGCAGATAAAGATTGAAAAAGAGTAACTCTCGCTATCCATAAGTAGGATGCGTAAAATGCTCTTCTTTATGCATAACAGCTATTTAACAGCCATCATTTAATAGCTCTCTAACTACAAGGTTTGATCGATTGCTTAAACGCATTACACTGCCGTACCAAGTCAGCACTAGCGACTACTTTGAGCGTATCAGAAGCTTAGGCAACGCCATTTTGCTTGATAGCGGAAAACCCAGCAGCGAACGGGGTCGCTTTGATATTTTAGTTGCCGCTCCACTGTGCCAACTCAGCTACCTGCAAGGCATACTATCAGGTGTTAATTTACCCATTAACATAACGCCCGATACAGACCCATTCGATGCACTTGAAAAACTCTATCAATACTCGTACATAGAGCAGACTCAGCTACCTAAAGACATTCCTTTTAATGGCGGCTTAGTAGGTCATTTCAGTTATGATTTGGGGCGCGTAATAGAATCCCTTCCCCAGCAAGCAAGCAATGATACCTCGCTACCTGAGATGCTAGTGGGGTTATACAGCTGGGCGATTGTGATTGACCATGAAACTAAGTCTGCAAACCTTTATGGCTCTCACCTCACTAATGAGACAACTTTACGAAAGGTCGCACAAAAGGTCTCAACACCAGTGACATCTTCATCGCACTCTTTCCAGCTAACCAGCGAGTTTGCTAGCAACTTGGATGAACAGGCTTACCATAGCAAGCTCGCAAAGATTGACAATTACATACATGCAGGCGACTGCTACCAAGTCAACTTAGCACAGCGATTTAGCGCTAACTGCAAGGGTGACCCGTGGGAAGCTTACAAGCATCTACGCAACGCCGCACCCACTCACTACGCAGCATATTTTGACACTGAGCATGGCGCTGTTTTGTCATTATCACCAGAGCGGTTCTTATCAACCGATACACAAGGTCACGTCATTACCCAGCCGATAAAAGGCACTCGCCCAAGAGGCAGCAACGCGCAAACCGATCAACAATTAGCTGATGAGCTAAAGCACTCAAGTAAAGACCGAGCTGAGAATGTCATGATTGTAGATTTGCTACGTAACGACCTCAGCAAAGTATGCCAGCACCACAGCGTTAAAGTACCCTCGCTCTTTGCTATTGAGAGCTACAAAAATGTTCATCACTTAGTTAGCACGGTCACTGGCACACTTGAGCCTAATGCTTCACCTGTTAGTTTGCTCAAAGAGTGCTTTCCAGGTGGGTCAATCACAGGCGCTCCGAAAATAAGAGCAATGGAAATTATCGAGGAATTAGAGCCTCACCGCCGTAGTATCTACTGCGGAAGTATTGGCTATATCGGCGTATCAGGTCAGATAGACACTAGTATTACTATTCGTACCTTACTTGTTGAAAACGACAAGATACATTGCTGGGCAGGAGGAGGAATCGTTGCCGACTCAATCAGTGAAATGGAATATCAAGAGACCTATGACAAGGTCAACAATCTGTTGTCGACACTTACAGCACTTAACAAAGCAAACACTTAGATATAAAAATGCTGCATGAGTGAAGAGCTGCTTAAAACTCTAAGCGTAGTGATTCAGACCTTAGGCTTGAGAACTTACACCTCAGCGCTTTGAGACTCAGAACTTTCCGCTTTAGCGCGCTCTTCTTTTGATATGTAGCGCGGCTTATTGCCAGGATTGATCTTACTATTGGCTTTTTTCATTCTCTTAATAAGAATGCTATTGATTTTTTTCTTTCGATTCATGGTGTCACTACAACTTTATAAATATATGTATGAAGGCCATTGTAAAGCTAACGGCACGAATATGGTAATTCTCTTCTATCAACACTAGGAGCTGACAAATGACTGCCATGATAATAAGGCTTGCTTAAAGTCGGGCAAACCACAACCGGCATACGATTCAACATCATACAAATTAGTGTCTTCAGGTAACTCTTCATCAACATCTAGACCTAGCACTAAAGCAACCACTTCAATTTCATTACGGTTTAATCGTAACTGAAACTCTTTACCCGATTGCTGATAATTACTTATCTCGTCACGCTCAAGTGTTTCAATAACTTCAACGAGTTGATTTATTTGCTGTAGATCACCAGATAACTCTTCAGAAAACCAGCGGCCTACCGCCTCGGCTCCCATCGAAAATTTAGCCCGAGGACGCCCTAATTCATCAATGCTAAATTCGTAGTCCATAGCGCTCTCTGATTATTACTTAACGGAGGCGCATTCTACATTACTTTAAGAATAAAGCGCGCCATCTAGCTCTAAGTATGTCAGATATAAACGCATCTCAAATTCTAGCTGATGATAATCTGGCAGCATATATTGGCATAACTGATAAAACGCCTTGTTATGCTCTTTCTCTCTCAAATGCGCCAACTCATGCACCACAATCATATTTAAAAACACTTCAGGTGCTTTTTTGAATATCGCACTGATACGAATTTCATTTTTACTCTTTAACTTAGCCCCTTGTACTCTAGATACATAGCTATGCAGCCCTAACGCATTATTAACCACATGAATTTTACTATCGTAGGCAACTTTGCTCAGCGGCGCAGACTTTTTTAAATAGCGGTTTTTTAACCCCATGACATACTCACGCAAATATTTATCATTGCTGACGTCATGCACTTGAGGGTATTTTTTTAGTAAAAAATCAGCCAACTGACGCTTATCGATCATTTGTTGCACTTGTTGCTGTAACTCTGGCGCGTAAGCAGTCAAATACTTTAACGTAGACATCAAGAAACTTCTCTTTTGTATTCCATCAACCTTGCGAGTCTATCTGGACGCTTATCAAGCTGTTTACATGCTTGCTTATAATTACTTTTCAAATGTTTTTTGAGACAAGCAACCGCTTGCGAATCAGCTATCCCTTTTAGGCGACAATACAGCGCCAAAGCAAATACAATTTCATTTTCTGATAAGCTCGCTTGTCGATTTGCTTGGGCGTTATAACAACTGCCACAACCACCGCGAAACGTATAAGCAGAGTTAGCCAACATAACACCAAACCCCATAAAAACAGCTAACACCTCACTGCCTTCCGTAAGGTAATCCACTCCACCTGGCGGAAGCTGATGAGACTGAAGCAACATGTGTTGCGCAATCACATGAGCAAAGCTGGATGACAAATCTTCTGGCTTCAGCGTTTGTTGGGGGTTGTAGCTAAGAGTTAAAGGATGCTGATATACAACAGGTAACATACTCACCGTTGAATTACGCTCAAGCCGTGTTAACTCAATCTGGTGAGCAGGTAAATTTTCAAACAATTCGGGTGGTTGAAGCTGAAAAGGCCAGTGCGCTAACCCGGCATACGCCAGCGTGTGTTTAAATATATTCTCGGCCTTAGCATGAACACTATCGACGTTACCTGGAAAAAACTCATTGGTCGGCTGCACCAACAGACTACGCTGAAAAAACTCTTCATTGTCAAAACTCTGCATCGCCCACTCAAAAGTATCATATATCCAGTCAGCACTAGACAGGTCGATAAGTGGACGAAATTTAAACATGGATAGCATGAGACGTATTCTTATTGAGAGGAAGTTGAATTTAAACAGAAAACTATTAATGTTAACTTTATAGAAACAGGCGAACAATTAACACACCCATCATAGCAGGCGCATTTGAAATTCACTCCGCAAAACTAATCGCTTGGTAGGACGCAAACTTTATTGAGCTACTCCAGTAATCATCTGCCAAGCCTGCTTTACGTTTTAAATGCAGCAAAAAATCTTGAGTTTTTGGCAACGTGTTCCACACTAAGGGTAAAAATGTAGCTCGGCGACTCCCCTCTTTTAATATCAAACCATCAACACCTGGACGCATTTTATCCAATAAGTCTTGCTCATTATCGACATCTAACCATAACGCAGGCGTAAGTACCGAAATTTCTATTTGGATAGCACCTAACTCTTCTTGGTATAGAGGAGGAAAACGTGGATCTCTAAACGCTGCATTAAAAGCATTTTGCCACACGTCTACAATTAATGGGTGCCTTGCTTCAAGTGAGCCAATGCATCCCCGCAGGTTTCCCTGCAAGGTCAGCGTGACAAAACTAGCACCTATTTCATCTTTGTCGAGGCTAGCGGGTTGTGATTGCCAATCCCCCTGCAGCCCTTGCACAATTGATGCTCTTGCACAAACTAACAAGCTCTTTTGCTTTTCCGGCTCCACGCTAAAACACACCATAACAAGCATATCCAACCACACGCTCTTTGGCTCCAGCTGTATCACCACTATTACACTGCGCCAATTTTTTGATTGCCAGGTTCTGGTGCTTAATAGCCAGCAGCAAACCATTTAAAGCATGACAACCACATGCCTCTGTAGGTTTGATATCATGATCAGCATTCATGATTTTTAAATCGGTGTGCGCGTCGGTTTTTTGAGCATTGTTGTAAGTATGAAAATGACTTAAATCAGTGCTGACAATGACCAACTTGTCGGGGTCTAACAATAAAGGTTCAATGATCTGTGCAACATCGGAAGCTGCACATTCACCAACGATAATAGGAACGATAGGTGCGTTAATTTGTAGGTATTGAAGAAACGGCAATTGAACCTCTAAACAATGCTCCTGTGCATGAACCTGATCAGCCTCTATTACAATCGCGTTCTTCAGCAATGCCTTAATAGCCTTACGATCGACTTGAATATCGCCCATTGGAGTAGAGAAAAAATCGCTTGAAGGAACAGCACAGCCTTGTAAAGGCTCACGGTGATTTGGACCAAATAGATAGATATTATCGAAACTCGAACCCTCTTTAAGCAAGCCATACCCAAGCCCAGCCACAGCCCCGGAGTAAATGTAGCCAGCATGAGGCACAATAAGCGCCCTAGGTTCTTTTAATGGCCTATGAGGTGCATTTTCAGGCACCTTTTTAGATAATAAGTCGGCAAGCACACCGTATAAATCTGCTTTATCTTCGGGATAAAACAATCCGGCGACAGCGGCAGGTCGAATGCTCATACGCTACCCTCCCCGGCCAATATGTTTTATATTGGCATTTATATTTATCCTTAAATACTAAACCTGCAGCGCTTATGAATCCAGATCAAAGAGAAATTCTTTTCTGGCATCCGCTGGGTGATAACCGAATCCAGTGTGACTTATGCCCCCACTATTGCTCATTGAAAGAAGGGCAAAGAGGTGTTTGTTATGTTCGCGGAAATACCAACGGACAGATGCAATTACACACCTATGGTAGGTCTAGTGGCTTTTGCATAGACCCTATCGAAAAAAAACCTCTAAACCATTACTTACCGGGCACACCGGTCCTATCTTTTGGTACAGCAGGATGCAACCTCACATGCAAGTTTTGCCAAAACTGGGATATCAGCAAAGCAAGGGATATGGACCACCTTTGCGATGTCGCAACACCTGAGCAACTGGCTATGACAGCAAAAAAACACCACTGCCGCGCTATCGCTTTTACCTACAATGATCCTGTCATCTTTTTTGAATACGCAGAAGATGTTGCCGCCGCATGCAAAGCCGCCGGTTTAAAAAGTATTGCGGTAACTGCAGGGTATATAAGTGATGTTGCTCGCCCCCGTTTTTTTTCGTCTTTTGATGCAGTTAACATTGATTTAAAAGCATTTACTGACCATTTTTACCGGCATATTTGCGGTGGAAAACTTACCACTGTACTCGATACACTACTGTACCTTAAGCACGAAACCTCTATCTGGTTTGAAATTACAACGCTATTAATACCAGAGAAAAATGATTCTGATGCAGAGATTCAAGCACTCTCTAGCTGGATAAGTAAAAATTTAGGGCCAGATATTCCACTACACTTTTCAGCATTTCATCCAGATTGGAAAATGCGAGATATTCCAAAAACACCGTTAACAACATTACTAAGGGCACGTGATATCGCACTCAAAAATGGGGTGCGTTATGTCTACATTGGAAATGCACATCATTCACAGGCCAGCTCGACCTTCTGCCACAACTGCAAGGCATTGTTGATTGAGCGTGATTGGTACCAGCTAGGCTGCTGGAACATTCATGATGATAGATGCGGGCAATGCAATACCTTAATTCCAGGCTACTTTGAAAACAAACCGGGAAATTGGGGCCCTAAACGTCGACCGGTAAGGGTTAACTCGCGTTAAAGCTCCCGCTCTAAGCAAGCACGTAAGTCGCCAAGATCATTGATAGTTTTAACACTAAAGAACAGCTTTTCAGCTTCTTCACGCTGAGGGCGCATCATATGTAGCCATTGCTTTATGCGGCCGTGGACATATTTTGGTGGTAGTTTTTGCTCAACAAATGAAAAATATTCCAGTAAAAGCAAAACAACCTGCGACCACGACGCACCATCTCCACTTTGGCCAAGCTGATAGCTTTTAATCATCAAACCTAGTTCAGGACGGGCAATAAGACCGCGTCCAATCATCACATCATCACATCCACTGAGGTCTTTACAACGCTGATAATCATCGCAGTTCCAAACTTCACCATTGGCAGCGACGTGTAAACCTACGCTCTCTTTTATACGCCCTATCCACTCCCAATGAGCCGGTGGTTTATACCCCTCAACCTTAGTTCGTGCGTGAACTGCCAAACTATTAGCACCTGCCTCTTGGATGGCGACAGCGTTATCAATTGCCAGCGACTTATCCAAGTTCCCAAGCCGCATTTTAGCGGTAACAGGAATATTATCAGGTACCGCTTGGCGAACCGCTTTAACGATCTGATGAATAAGTGCAGGCTCATCAAGCAACACCGCACCGCCGCGGTGCTTATTAACCGTTTTTGAAGGGCAGCCAAAGTTAAGATCAATAGCTGGCGCTCCCATTTGCGCAGCAATTACTGCATTCATGGCCAACAGCTCAGGTTCGCTCCCTAACAACTGCACGACAACTGGAACGCCAGCGGGTGTCTTTCCTTGATTAGCTAACTCAGGGGCCGATTTCAGGAACTCTTTTTCAGGTAAAACATAACCCGTAATACGTATAAATTCTGTAACACACAGGTCAACACCACCCAATTGTGTAATCAAATGGCGCATAGTGGCATCTACAACCCCCTCCATTGGAGCAAGTATGATTTTACCCGTCTGCGTATTCACTTTGTCAGCGTTCATGTTTATGCTTTATTCACTATCGTAGTTTAGGAATCTCGGATGCGTCTCTTTATTGCTATAGACATACCCGATACGGTGCAACAGAAAATCGCGCAGCTGTATTGTAACTTTCATGGCATTCAATGGACGCCACCTGAAAGGTTGCATATTACCTTGGCATTCTTAGGAAAGGTCAAAAAGAAATGGCTCCCGCACCTTGATCAGCAACTAGAGAAAATCACCTTTACACCTTTCACACTAACTTGTGACCGATTTGGTAGTTTTCGTAGCGGAGATATTTGGTTAGGCGTTAATCCTGAAGAACCAGTAGTTCAGCTTCATCAAAAAATTATTGATGCCTTACACGAAATAGATATGGGCTTTCAAGGAAGACCTTTTAAACCTCATATTACACTGGCTTATACTCAAAAGAGTGATGAGCATCTAGTTTTGAATCTGCTTGAAAGCCGCCGAGTATTTGAAACATTAAGTTTTACAGTAGATCACTTCAATTTAAAAAGTAGCTGGCCAAAACCAGTTGGCTCTTTACATCGCATTGAAGCAATCTACAGCGCTAAAACTCAATAATCAAAGCGCATCTAAACCAAGCTGCATATCAGCCCGAATGTCTTCTATATCTTCAAGGCCTACTGACAAACGAATCAAGTTATTCTTGATACCAGCGTCAGCCTTAGCTTCGTCTGTCATTCGTCCATGAGTTGTCGTTGCCGGATGTGTAATGGTTGATTTAACATCACCCAAATTACCCGTGATCGACACCATCTGAGTTGAATCAATGAAACGCCATGCAGCTTCTTGGCCACCAGCCACTTCAAATGATAGTACACCACCAAAGCCCGTTTGCTGCTTAATTGCCAATGCATGCTGAGCGTGGCTTTCTAGGCCTGTGTAATAAACTTTTTCGATACCCGCTTGTTGCTGCAACCAGGTTGCAAGTTCAAGTGCATTTTTTGCATGGGCTTCTAAACGAATTTTCAAGGTTTCTAAACCTTTATGGAATACCCAAGCATTAAATGGGCTCATACATGCCCCACCTGTACGGATGAAGCCAAAAACCTCCTCCATCAGAGCATCCGACCCCACCACAACACCACCAACACACCGCCCTTGACCATCTAAATACTTAGTCGCCGAATGGATCACAAGATCAGCACCTAACTTTAATGGCTGCTGGAAAACGGGCGTTAGAAAACAATTGTCGACAGCAAGCAGCGCATCATTTTTATGTGCTATATCAGCTACCGCTCTGATGTCCGTTAACTCACCAAGCGGATTTGAAGGCGTTTCCAAAAACAATAAACGTGTATTGGGTTGTATTGCAGCTTCCCACGCATTTAAGTCTTTAGGGTCAACAAAGCTGGTAGTAATACCGGCACGTATCAGATACTTCTCAAATAACGAAATCGTTGAACCAAAAACACTCTGCGAACAAACGACATGATCGCCCTGCTGCAAAAGAGACAAGCCTATGCTCAAAATAGCGGCCATACCTGATGAGGTAGCTACAGCACGCTCAGCACCTTCCAAGGCTGCCATGCGCTTTTCAAAAGCGTTGACGGTGGGGTTGGTGAAACGTGAGTATATATTGCCTTCTTCATCACCACTAAAACGAGCAGCAGCCTCGCGCGCGCTCGAATACACAAAGCTGGAGGTTGGGAAGATAGCATCGCTATGCTCCCCCTCAGATGTGCGCGTTTGCCCAGCTCTAATAGCTAGCGTTGAAAGACCTGCATCAGTCTGCGTAAACTGAATTCGCTCTTCTCGCTCAAAACCTGGTTTAGCCATTGTCGAGATCGCTCTTATGAAATTTCAGTGTGAAGATCAGCAGGAGCCTCATCTTCATGGTCAATCGTCTCAGGTACTATTTTAGCGGCATCTTTACGCTTTTGATCTAAGCGTTCCAAATAAGGCGTATCAATATCACCTGTCACATAGTAACCATCAAATACAGATGAGTCGAAATCACAGATAGTATCTGTGTTACCTTCCGATACAGAGTCCTTGAGGTCATCGAGTTCCTGAAAGATCATCCAGTCTGCACCAATAGCTTCGCCGATCTCATCAACAGAGCGATTGTGTGCGATAAACTCTTCAGGAGAAGGCATATCAATGCCATAAACGTTTGGAAAACGTACAGGAGGCGCTGCTGATGCAAAATAGACCTTACGCGCACCAACATCTCTTGCCATCTGCACAATCTGTTTAGACGTAGTACCACGCACAATAGAGTCATCAACTAACATGACCACTTTATCCTTAAACTCAAGCTCAATAGGGTTAAGTTTACGACGAACCGAGTTTTGGCGCTGTGTTTGTCCAGGCATTATAAAGGTTCGGCCGATATAACGATTCTTGATAAAGCCTTCGCGAAACGTAACATTCAAATGTTTAGCCATCTCAAGAGCAGAGGTGCGGCTCGTATCAGGTATTGGCATAATCACATCAATATCGTGATCAGGACGTAAACCTTTCACTTTTTCAGCCAGCTTAATCCCCATGCGCATACGAGCTTGATGAACATTAACATTATCAATAATAGAGTCAGGACGTGCTAGGTATACAAATTCAAATAAGCAGGGAGTGATCTTTGTATTTTCTGCACACTGCTTAGTGAAAACATTACCGTCCATATCAATGAAGATCGCTTCACCTGGTTCAATATCACGAACCCGTGTAAAACCAGCAATATCCAATGCAACACTTTCAGAAGCAACCATACACTCTTCGCCTTCAGGCGTTGAACGCGTCCCATATATAAGAGGACGAATACCGTTAGGGTCACGAAAAGCGACTACACCGTAGCCGGTAATAACGGCAACAACAGCATAACCACCTTTAACACGTTTATGCACCTTAGATACTGCTTCGAAAATATCTTCAGGTTCCGGCTTTAACTTTCTCTGATGCTGCAATTCATGAGCAAAAACGTTGAGCAGCACTTCCGAGTCGGAGGTCGTGTTGATATGACGTAAATCTTCACGGAACATTTGCTCAACAAGCTCTTCAGCATTTGTTAAATTACCGTTATGTGCCAACGCAATGCCGTATGGAGAATTCACGTAAAATGGCTGTGCTTCAGCAGCACTTGAGCTACCAGCAGTTGGGTAGCGAACATGCCCGATACCCACATTGCCCATTAAACGTTTCATATGACGTGTACGAAACACTTCATTAACCAAACCATTATCTTTACGTAGGAAGAACCGATTTCCTTCACAGGTCACCATGCCAGCGGCATCCTGTCCGCGGTGTTGAAGCACAGTCAGCGCATCAAAGATTGTCTGATTAACAAGGGATTTGGCTACTAGCCCAACAATACCGCACATTTAAACTACCTCAAGAGGAATCAGAAAAAGCTGTCTGGCCTGAAATCAGACCACTGTCTTACTTAACGTCCCGCGTTCCAAATCAGCTGCCCTACTTCAGATGCAACTTCTCTGGACCATGTTTCCATTAAAACAAAATGAGGAATCAATTCAGATTCCTTCCACCAAGCATCAAGCACGGCGGGAGTTTCTCCCAGCAACGCAACTAACACGACCACCAATAAAGCGCCACGCGCTAATCCGAAGCCCATACCTAGAATTCTATCAGTACCGCTTAGCCCAGTCGCCTCGACTAGCATGCTAACTAGGTTACTCACCAATGCGCCAACAATAAGCGTTAATACAAACAGTATGCCAAACGCTGACGCGATACGAAATGAAGGAGTCTGAATATAATCAGACAGTACTGTTGCCAAAGCATCAGTAAAAAGGCGAGCTATCACAAAAGCAGTCACCCACGTCAACAACGACAGCGCCTCTTTTACAAAGCCACGCTTGATACTAAAGAGTCCTGATATCCCAACAATCCCGAGGATTGCCCAGTCGGCCCAGTTCATTTTTTCTACCACCTATCCAATTTGCGCGCATTCTAACAGAGGGTTAAGGCGAACCCAATCACTGAGTCGTGAATCTGAAAATTATTCCATCCAAACCAAAATCACTTTGCAACGCCTCTTTTAATTTTTCAAGGCGCTGTCGCTGCATATCTGGTCCTACATAGACTTTAAAAAGATTCGCATTCCTACGCGTATACACTTTATGTCCTGCTTCAACCAACTGCTTACGTAAAGCCCGAGCATTTGATTCATCTTTAAAACTGGCGAGCTGTAACGTCCATGCGACCGGTATATTTTGCTCATCTAGCTGGGGTTTGTCTTTGCTAGTACTAACAACGGGTCTTTTTTCTTGAATGGCTACTTTTTTCTCAGGCTTGCTCTCAACCAACACAATAACTTCTTCAGGCACTTTTTGAACCGGCGCATACTCAGATGTATCAGGAAGTAGTTTTGTTTGAGGCTCAATACTTACGACATCAGGCATTGCCGGTGCCTGTGGAATACGGCTCTCCAGATGCCGCTCACGATATCCCTCTCCCGTCAAAAACAAAGGAAGCAGAACAACAGCAGCTACCACAATCACGGATAGGCCTAATAACCGTCTTTTCACACTATCTTCCATTAAAGCAGCCCTCTGTGAAGGACAGGATAAGCACCTCCAACCGTAAAGAAGGAACCTGCCACTACTATCGTGCCAGTTACAGCGGCATCAGTTGCAAGAAGTGAATTAACAGCAGCCACCACGCTGTCATGACATACAAGATGAGTGTTATTCACATCTGACTCAGATAAATGCGAACTCAATTGTTCAGCAGTCTGCCCTCTTGGCACATCTAACGTTGCCAAGTGCCAACACGCAACAGCAGGCGATAATGCTTTTATAACGGCAGAGCAATCTTTATCCGCCAACATACCAAGAATCAGCTGCACACCATTAGGTTCAGTTTTCTTTAACTGCTGGGCCAGGTAAACAGCTGATTGCGGGTTATGTGCTACATCAAGAATAAAATGATGCCCTTTATACTCAACAGCCTCCATACGGCCAGACACCTGAGCATCACGCAGGCCCAGTGCAATATTGGCAGGAGAACACACTAAATCTGATAGCAAAATTGTTTGAAGCGCAGTCGCTGCATTCTGCAAAGGTAAACGCGGTAATGGAAGATCATCCAAAACTACGGCTTGGTCATTGAGATCACGCCCCTGCCAAACCCACTGAGTATCGCTCTGCAAGTCATACTCAAAAGACTTATTAACCTGTCGCAAATGACTGCCAAGCTCTTGAGAATAGTTTTCAATGGAGACCGGAGGGTTCAACTCACCGCAGACTGCCGGTTTGCCTTCCCTAAAAACACCGGCTTTTTCCCAACCAATTTTTTCCCGATCATCGCCAAGCCAGTCAATATGGTCAATATCAATCGTGGTTATCACAGCTACATCAGCATCAACCACATTAATAGCATCCAAACGCCCACCAAGCCCTACTTCTAAGAGCGCTACATCAGGCTGCTGATCAGCCACAATCCACAAAGCAGCAAGCGTCCCCATCTCAAAGTAAGTTAAAGAAATATCTTCACGTGCCCGATCAACTGCATTAAAAGCAGCTATCAAAGTGGCGTCATCAACTAACGCACCATTAAGACGAACGCGCTCGTTGTAAACTTGTAAGTGGGGAGAGGTGTAACAAACAGTTCTATAGCCTGATCGGCGATAGATAGCATCTAAAATAGCAACGGTAGAACCTTTACCATTCGTGCCCGCCACCGTAATAACATGCACATCGGAAAAGTCTAATGACAATCTGTTGAATACAGCTCGTACCCGTTCAAGACCAAGATCAATGGCGACCGGATGACTTTGTTCCATCCAACTAAGCCACTGTTCAAGCGTAAATTCTGATCTATTCATTAATACTGTTTACCAAAAGAAAGGCCGGTAATAACCGGCCTCAAACCATCTAATTTACGAGTCAGAGCTTTTTACGGCTTGCTGCTCATCAGAGAGTTCCACTTGCTCTTCTGAAGTATCAACGGCTTCAACCGTCAACTCCTCTTCAACAACAGGCTCTGCAAAACGATGCATAAACATTGAAAGAATTGAATGTAAACGCTCACGCATTTCTAAGCGAGAAACGATCATATCAACCTGACCATGCTCTAACAAAAATTCAGCCCGCTGAAAGCCTTCTGGTAACTTTTCACGTACTGTTTGCTCAATAACACGAGGACCAGCAAACCCAACTAACGCTTTTGGTTCAGCAATATTAAGATCGCCTAGCATTGCCAAACTCGCTGATACACCACCATAAACAGGATCGGTCAATACAGAGATATAAGGAATACCTGCTTGGCGCATTTTCTCAAGCGCTGCGCTGGTTTTTGCCATCTGCATCAACGAAATCAACGCTTCCTGCATACGCGCACCACCTGATGCTGAAAAGCAGATCAGAGGAATTTTCTCTTCCAATGAAACGTTTACAGCACGGACAAAGCGCTCACCCACTACTGCGCCCATTGATCCGCCCATAAAACGAAAATCAAAAGCCACAGCCGCAACAGGCATATTTAATAACGTTCCACGCATAGCAACCAGCGCATCTTTCTCGCCAGTGGCTTTCTGCGCTGCTGATAAGCGGTCTTTATATTTTTTCGTATCACGAAACTTCAGGCGATCAACCGGCTCAACTTCTGCTGCCAATTCCGTAAAAGAACCTTTATCCAAAAAAGATTCCAAACGTTGGCGTGCAGCTAAGCGCATGTGATGATCACACTTGGTGCAAACGTTAAGGTTTTTTTCTAATTCTGGAAGATACAGCACTGCCTCACATTTAGGGCATTTTTTCCAGAGACCTTCAGGAACGCTCGCTCTTTTATTTTCAGAACGTACGAGCGAGGGGACAATTTTGTCTAACCAGTTACTCATTCTTATCTAAATCCAGTATGATAATTCGTTATTCTCAGGCGTCCATAGCACTGCGCATTTGTGCAATAATAGCAGCGACATCAGTAGAAATCAGTTCTGGTTGAGATACTTTTTCAGCAATCGCATTAACCAGCACACTTCCTACAATAACTCCGTCCGCTATTTTAGAAACAGCTGCGGCCGTTTCTCCATCGCGAATACCAAAGCCGACACCCACCGGCATATCTGTATGACGACGTATAATTTCAAGTTTGCTGGCAACTTCATCAACATCTAATGCTGCTGAGCCTGTTACACCTTTAACAGAGACGTAGTAAACATAGCCTGAACCAAACTCACAAACTTGTTGAATGCGATTCTCTTCTGTTGTTGGCGCTAACAGATAAATCACATCCAACGCATATTTTTTCATGATCGCAGCAAATTCTACAGACTCGTCCGGTGGAAGATCCACCGTCAACACACCATCGACACCTGCGTCACTAGCT
This sequence comes from Neptunomonas sp., assembly GCA_034110685.1. Lineage (GTDB taxonomy): Bacteria > Pseudomonadota > Gammaproteobacteria > Pseudomonadales > Balneatricaceae > Neptunomonas. The sequence continues at coordinate 17,739 of JAWUYS010000102.1, read as the reverse complement.
TTCTTTGCAAAGTTCTCATAGCCAAGTGCTTCTATTGGGTTAAGGTAACCCATCAAAACAATAGGTGTTTGCGTATCTACTGCACGGAACTCTTTAACCATCTCTAAGATATCTAGAAGACGTGTACCATGACGAAGAGCTCGCTCACACGCCAACTGGATCACCGGCCCATCAGCCATAGGATCCGAAAAAGGCACCCCTAACTCGATAATATCGGCTCCAGCATCAACCATAGCATGCAACAACGGCACAGTAACTGACGGCTGAGGATCACCTGCTGTTACAAACGGAATAAGCGCTTTTCGGCCATCCGCTTTAAGAGATTCGAAACATTGATTAATACGGCCCATTCTCAAAATCTCCATAACTACTAAATTTCAATACCATCAATACCGGCGACGGTATGAATATCTTTATCACCACGACCTGACAAATTGACCACAACAATTTGGTCTTTATCCATTTCTTTGGCAACTTTAATAGCGTGAGCAACAGCATGGCTAGATTCTAGTGCAGGCATAATACCTTCCACTTTTGTCAGCATACGAAATGCATCTAACGCTTCTTCGTCGGTGATAGCGGCATATTCAGCACGACCAGAATCTTTTAACCATGCATGTTCTGGCCCTACGCCTGGGTAATCCAAGCCTGCGGATACAGAATGCGTACCCAAAATTTGCCCTGCATCATCAGACATTAAATAACTGCGGTTTCCATGCAGTACTCCCGGACGCCCTGCACACAATGGAGCAGCATGTTGTCCAGTTTCAATACCGTAACCGCCTGCCTCCACACCAATCATGCGTACATCGGCATCTTCTATAAACGGATAGAACAAACCAATCGCGTTAGAGCCACCACCGACACATGCAACCAGAGCATCAGGTAAACGCCCTTCATGTTCAAAACATTGCTGGCGCGCTTCACGGCCAATGACACACTGAAAGTCACGTACCAATTTAGGATAAGGATGTGGGCCTGCTGCGGTACCTATAATGTAGAAAGTGTTATCTACATTAGTTACCCAGTCGCGCATAGCCTCATTCATAGCATCTTTGAGTGTACGAGTTCCTGATTCAACAGCAACAACTTCAGCACCTAACAACTTCATACGGTACACGTTCAATGATTGGCGATGAACATCATCAACGCCCATATAAACTTTACACTCAAGTCCCAAGCGTGCAGCAACCGTCGCAGAAGCAACGCCATGCTGGCCGGCACCCGTTTCTGCAATAATACGCGGCTTACCCATAAACTTAGCTAGCAAAGCTTGGCCAATGGTGTTGTTAATTTTATGGGCACCGGTGTGGTTTAAATCTTCACGCTTCAAGTAGATTTTTGCACCGCCAACTTCTTTAGTTAAGCGTTCAGCAAAATACAATGGCGATGGACGACCAACGTAATGCGCTAAATCATAATCAAATTCTTTCTGGAAGTCCGCATCAGCTGAAAGACGTTCATAAACCTGCTCAAGATCTTTGAGAGCTCCCATTAGCGTTTCAGATACAAAACGACCACCGTAAGGACCAAAGTGCCCTCGCTCATCAGGCAGCTGCATTAGAGCAGCCAGATCAGTTGTTGTTGGCACGTGCCACCTCTTTAAAAAAACAATTAATTTTATTCGCGTCTTTAAGACCCGCAGATTCTTCTACCCCGCCGCTAACATCAACAGCGTAAGGTTTTACTTGTTCTATTGCCTGTGCGACATTCTCTGCTGATAAGCCACCAGCAAGAATAATACTTGAACGCATCGACTCAGGTATTCGACCCCATTCAAAAGACTCACCCGTTCCGCCCGGCACTCCCGCTTTATATGCATCTAGCAACACGGCGCGTGACGAAGAGTAGCTGCTGGCTTGCTGCACTAGATCAAGGCCTGGCTTCATTCGTAACGCTTTAATATAAGGACGATCAAACTGCTGACAATATTCGGGGGATTCTTTGCCGTGAAATTGAAGAAGGTCGACCTTTGTCAGCGACAACGTTTCTTTAACAACCACAGGAGATTCATCTACAAACAACGCAGTCGTCGTGATAAAAGGCGGAAGTGCTGAGATAATATCCGCAGCAATAGAAGGCTCAACGTATCGAGGACTCGGCTTATAAAATACAAAGCCAAGAGAGTGCGCCCCAGCTGCGACAGCTATGAGCGCGTCTTCTACACGAGTGATACCGCAAATTTTTACGCGTACTGCCATGATTAAGTCGATATATGATTAGGCAAAGAGGGAATTCTAACAGAACTAACGGCTCAACGTTAGCCAGTAATATTAAGGAAATAAGGCCCTAGTTCAGATTTTGGCAGAGCGTAACTCTGTGGATACTTCACATCGACAAAATATAAGCCTGAGGGTGGCGCTGTGATTCCTCCTGCACAACGATTTCTAGCGTCCAACACTTGCTTAGCCCAAATCGGCTCTGCTTCACCCGCACCTATACTCATAAGTACACCGGCAATATTTCTAATCATGTGATGTAAAAAAGCATTTGCTTGTACATCAATAACAATCAACTCACCCGAGCGATAAATATTTAGTGCTTTCACATCTCGTACTGGGCTTTTAGCCTGACACGCAACCGCTCGATATGAAGAGAAGTCATGCGTTCCTATTAAATAATTACCTGCCTCCCGCATTCTTTCAATATCCAAAGGCTTATAAGTCCAAGTAATACCTTTTGAGAGCAATGCCGGCTTAATTCTAGTGCTATATATCAGATAACGATAACGTCGCTCCTGAGCACTGAATCGTGCATGGAATGTATCGTCAACAGGGGTCGCCCATCGTATAGCAATATCATCGGGCAAGTTACTATTGCCCCCCAACACCCATGCACGGTTTTCACGCTTTGCATGAGTATCAAAGTGAATTATTTGATAAGTACCATTCACGCCAGTATCGGTTCTGCCCGCACACACAACAGATATCGGCTCATTGGCGACAACTGAGAGCGCTTTATGCATATGCCCTTGAATAGTAGGGACTTCGTCATTTTTCTGTATTTGCCAACCGTTATAAGCAGCCCCAGCATACTCAATACAAAGCGCATAACGATAAGAAGGGGCGACCGAAGTCGCCCCTTTTTCACTGTCTAGCTGAGTCTTTTCTTGCGTCAAACAAGACCTCCTAACAACTCTGTCGCTTCATCTTTTTGAGAGTCATTACCTTCTTGGGCGATCTCTTCAAGAATATCTCTAGCGCCTTCAACATCATCCATATCAATATAGGCTCTAGCAAGATCAAGCTTAGTTTCAACCTCGTCAGCACCATCTAGGAAGCCCAAAGCATCAAGAGAATGCTCCTCTTCTGATGAAGATTCCTCTAATGCAATATCGTTATCAGTGCTGTTAAGCAGCGCTTCTAATTCTTCATCGAGTTCAGCATCTAAGTCATGTTCAATATTAGATGTTAGTTCACGTGTAACTTCTTCATCTGTAGGCGTACCCGGTAATTCATCATCTGACTCATCAAAGCTCAAGTCATCTAGATCAAAACCAGCCACATCCATTGGCGCCTCTTGCTCAGACACACCAAGATCAAGCTCTTCAGGATCATCCAACAGTTCAGCTACTTCAGGATGAAGGTCAGCAGAATCGGCAACACTAGCGCTTTGCTCAGATAACGCCGCCGCGTCGTCAACAATAGAGTCTTCATCATCAAGACCTAAAACATCGTCAAGATCACCAAAATCGCTTAATTCACTGACATTATCAAGCGTATCTTCATCCAAAGAAGCAAGTGATGTTGTAAGCTCATTATCACCAAGATCTTCAAGCTCTGGCGCCTCTTCTTGTACTCCCTCACTTTCTAACAGTGAGTCAAGATCTGCCATCAAGTCCGTTTCAAAATCTAGATCATTCTCATTAGCAGCCGGTTCAGACTCCGCAGCAGGCGCAGAGTCAGCCATGTCCATATCAAGATTATCTAATTCAAAATCGAGCTCATCCAGCTCGTTTTCCAAATCTTGCATCGCAGAACTGGGCTCAGTAGATGCAGGTTCAGCTTCAGTTAAATTAAATTCAAGCTCTTCATCAGCAACATTAACAGGCTCTTCATCTAACTGATCTAACCCCAAGGATGCCAAAGACTCTAAAGCATCATCTGTTTCGTCTGCTTCAGATATTGGATCAATCACACCCATACCAGAACGCACATTACTCTGACGAGACTCCTCTAGGGCATCTAGTTCATCGTCATCATCCGCTAATAACTCATCTAGCGCTGTATCAGCGGCCAGACCACTCTCTGGAAGATCCCCTAGCTCAAATTCGTCTTCTAAGCTTGAAGACTCTGCTGATTCAGAATCAACCAAATCTAACTCAGATGAACTGTCCATATCGGCCAGTTCATCCAAGCCCAAATCAAACTCATCATCAGACTCATCGTCTAAAATCGACCCCAACAAATCGTCATCATCAAGGCTGTCTTTCGTTTCTGCTTCAGGTTGTTCAGAAGCTGATACAGCATCATCAATAGCCATGACATCCAGATCATCCTCAAATGAATCATCCAGATCTAAGTCCATATCTAAATTTAAGTCATCGAGGTCATCATCAAGATCAAATTCGCTAGAAGCAACGTTTTCACTTCTCTCTTCGGATGCTTCTTCTGCAGCAGCCTCCGCCAGATCATCTGAAGCCTCTTCCAGCTCAGCAAGTGAAGCTTCCTCATCAACAGTACTATCATCTTCAATATCTACGGCATTAAAGAACTCTTCTTCCTCTACAGCGTCTTCAGCTTTTTTCTTGCGGCGTAACATTAACCACAAGCCCACCAGCACCGCGATGAGCCCGCCGCCAATTCCAGCCAAGTATTCAGGCGCCTGAAGAATCTTATCTATTAAGCTTTTTTCAGGTGGAGGTGGAGGAGCGATAACAGCAGGCTTATTAACTTCACTCTGTAATGCAGCCAACTGCTGATCTTTAAGCTCAATAAGTCGCTGTAGTGAATCTAACTGCTGCTGAATAGCATCTAATTTATCATTAAGATCTACATTATCTCTTTCTAAACGATCTAATGATTCCATCGAAACAGCTAACTGATTTTCTAATGACTCATTCTTTTCAATGAGCTTCTGTTTCTCAAGGTCTTCTGTTTGCGTACTTTGATCATCAACGGCCGCTTCATCTTTACTCACTGCTTCAGCAGGTGTGACAACTTTTAATTGCCCGCTACTTACGTCGTCAGGCTCTTGAGAATCCGCGGCTTCACTCTTTAAACTTTTTTTTGATCCGTCAATCGGGGCTTTATCAGGTGCTGGAGCCTTGCCCTGCTTCCATAGCGCCGTTTGCCTATGAACTTCTGCAGCGGCCTGCTTAGAGCTTATAGCCCGCGCCTCAGCTTCAGTTGGAAGATTAAGAACGACACCCGCTTTCAAGTTATTAATATTTCCATCAGGAAAAGCCAGCGGGTTTTTCTTATGCATTGCCACCATCATCTGATAAGACGATATATCCGGCGCAATACGGTTATCAAGAGCTAACCCCCACAAGGTGTCTTTTACATCGACATACGCTTGTGTCTTTTTGTCCATCCGTGTACGAATGTTGGAAGCGTTTGTCTTAGCGCTTCGCGGCACAGGCGTTTCAGCTTGAATATTTGAGCGAGTATCGACTGACGAAGAGACTGCTGGCTCAACAAACTTCTGCGTCGGTGATGGGTCAAAAACCGGAGGATCAAGCAACAGCGTGTATTCGCGAACCAGTCGACCGCTTGGCCAATTCACTTCCACTAAGAAGTTAATGAAAGGCTCTTTAACAGGCTCTCTTGAGGTCAGTAAGATGACACCTGTACCGTTTGGACTAACTTTTACTTGAAAGCGGATATCAGACAGCGCTCTTTGCTGGCTTAGGCCTGCTAGTGCAAACTCATCTTGGTCTGCCATTCGAGGCCGAATCTGTAAAGGGTTTAAATCCCGTATCTGGTGCAGCTGAATTTCTGCGTTCAGAGGCTCATTTAAAGCCGATTTAATCTTAATATCACCAAGCCCTAACGCATTCGCCTGTGTTGATACAAGAGCACCTGCAACAGCCAGACTTAAAGCAAGTTTGCGCAGCATTTTATTTTCCTTAAGTTACTTACTGATTATTTCTTGCATAATCAGCAAGTTGCCGATCCGATATGTAATCAAAGTATTGTTAATAAGTGCCAATCGGTCAAGAAACTGAGTAAATAAGAGTATAATTTGTATAATTATCCCCATATTTATCAATCAAGCGGCAGATCTAGCACTTTACAGGTAGTCATTTATCACTAATTCGGCCACCTGCACTGCATTCAAAGCAGAACCTTTTTTTACGTTATCGGCCGTTATCCATAAACTTATACCTTGATGACCATGTAAATCTTCACGAACACGACTTACATACACAACATCACTACCGGCAGCGTCTGTAACAGGCGTTGAAAAGTCCATTTCAGGGGCTTTACCAATCACTTCAACACCTTCGACAGCCTGTAATGTTTCCATCACTTCATCTGCACTGATATACGCTTGAGTCTCGATAGAGACTGACTCACTGTGTCCAAAGAAGACAGGCACACGTACACAGGTAGGATTCACACGTACTGAAGCATCATCTAAAATTTTCTGTGTGCCCAGCACCAAGTTCATCTCTTCCTGTGTATAGCCATTTTCAAGAAAGTTACTGGTATGAGGAACAACGTTAAAAGCAATTTGCTTACTAAAGACGTGAGACTCAATTTCTTTTGCATTAAGCAGTTGTGTTGTCTGCTTAGCAAGCTCTCCGACACCTTTTCTACCGGCACCTGATACAGCCTGATAAGTTGATACATTTATGCTATCAATACCCACTGAGCGATGAATAGGCGCTAACGCAACTAACAACTGCGTAATAGGGGCATCAGGAATACTGATCATATTTCTAATAGAAAAGTCTGCAATTCTATAAGCATTAACTTCAGGGATAACCAGCGGTACATCAGGATCGTTACAAAATGCTGCGCTAGTATCGATGACAACACAGCCCGCGTCTGCTGCGATCGGCGCATATTGGATTGCAACTTCTTCAGTGGCAGAGAAAAAAGCGACTTGTGCTTGGCTGAAGTCAAAATCAACGATACTTTGTACCGTCAACGTCTGGCCTTTAAAAGATATTTTTGTACCCGCAGTGCGCTCACTTGCCAGAAGATATACATCTCCTACTGGAAAAGCTCTTTCTTCGAGAACACTCAAGATATTTTCACCAACCAATCCGGTTGCGCCCACAACGACAATATCAAACACTCTTTCCATTATACCCTCAAAACAAAACAGCCCGAACAATGTCGGGCTATTGAAAAACTAAATGTGAATTTTATCAGGCTTGTTCAAGCAAGATTCGTAACATACGACGCAACGGCTCAGCCGCACCCCATAACAATTGATCACCAACACTAAAAGCATTTAGATACTGGCCACCCATATTCATCTTACGCAAACGCCCCACAGGAACACTCAGCGTACCGGTAACTTTAGCAGGTGTTAACTCTGCTGCCGTAATATCGCGTGAATTAGGAACAACTTTAACCCAATCGTTTGCTTCAGCAATCATCGCCTCAATTTCGTCCATCGGCAGGTTTTGCTTAAGCTTGATAGTGAATGCCTGACTATGACAACGCATCGCACCAATACGCACACACGTCCCATCAATTGGGATAGGGCTCTCAGAACGGCCAAGAATTTTGTTGGTTTCAACAAAACCTTTCCATTCTTCTTTGCTTTGCCCATTTTCCAGTGCTACATCGATCCAAGGAATCAGGCTACCTGCCAATGGCACACCAAAGTTGTCTACTGGCATGCTTGAGCCACGAATGGTTTCCGCTACACGCTTATCAATATCTAAAATAGCACCATTGACGTCTACTTGACCTGCCACAGAGTTATGAATAACGCCCATCTGGCTGATCAATTCACGCATGTGACGCGCACCTCCACCAGAGGCTGCTTGGTAGGTCATCGACGTTAGCCATTCAATTTGACCAGACTTAAACAAACCACCTAAGCCCATCAGCATTAAAGAGACCGTACAATTACCACCGATAAAGTTTTTAACACCTGCTGCCAAACCTTTGTCGATAACCTGACGGTTTACCGGGTCCAATACAATGATACTGTCATCAGCCATACGCAATGAAGAAGCCGCATCGATCCAGTATCCCTGCCAACCAGACTCACGCAGTTTAGAGAACACCTCTTTCGTGTAGTCACCGCCCTGACAGGAAATAATAGCGTCCATCGTTTTTAGTTCTTCAATATCAGTGGCATCTTTAAGTGCTGGAATCGGTTTCCCAATATCCGGACCCGCTTCGCCAACCTGAGAAGTAGTAAAAAAGACGGGCTCATCGATAAAATCGAAGTCGCGCTCTTCCATCATGCGTTGCATCAGCACAGAACCCACCATTCCGCGCCAACCGACAAAACCTACACGTTTCATTGGTATCCCCAATTAAATAAAATACAAAGTACATAAACACAAAAGCCGACCTCCGAGAAAGCCGACCAATTACATATTATGCTCTAATTAAAGCTCGATTAAAATTAGCCTTTAAGTGCAGCAACGACAGCGTCGCCCATCTGAGCAGTTGTAACCGCCGTCATACCATCAGACATAATATCAACAGTACGTAAATTCTGATCCAGAACCTGGCTCACAGCAGCTTCAATTTTATCTGCCGTATCGCCTTCATCCAGCGAGTAACGTAACATCATAGCGACTGATAGAATGGTTGCCAACGGGTTTGCCTTGCCCTGACCTGCTATATCTGGAGCAGAACCGTGACACGGCTCATACATCCCTTTACCGTTAACATCCAAAGATGCTGAAGGAAGCATACCAATTGACCCTGTTAGCATTGCCGCCGCATCTGATAATATATCACCAAACATATTACCAGTAACCATAACATCAAACTGTTTTGGTGCACGAACCAGCTGCATAGCAGCATTATCAACGTACATATGGCTTAGCTCTACGTCTGGATATTCCTTGGCAAGCTCTTCCATAATTTCACGCCATAGTACTGTTACTTCTAGTACGTTAGCTTTATCTACTGAGCACAATTTTTTACCGCGCTGACGTGCGGCTTCAAATGCTACCCGACCAATACGGCGGATCTCATTTTCATCATACACATAAGTGTTATAGCCCTCACGAACACCGCCCTCTTTAACACGCACACCGCGAGGCTGACCAAAGTAGATGCCGCCCGTCAGTTCACGAACAATCAAAATATCCAAACCTGAAACAATTTCAGGCTTCAACGATGATGCATGCGCTAACTGAGGATAAAGAATGGCTGGGCGTAGATTACCGAACAAACCCAAGTTTGAGCGAATACCCAATAAGCCTTTCTCTGGACGAATCTGAAAGTCAGGAATAGTATCCCACTTAGGCCCGCCAACAGCGCCAAGAAGAATTGCATCTGCTTTTTTAGCAGCTTCTAGCGTTGATTCAGGTAATGGTACACCGTCTGCATCAATAGCAGCCCCACCCACTAGCGCTTCTGTAAATTCAAGACCTAGTGAATGTTGACCATTCACTAATTCTAAAACACGTTTAGCCTGCTCTACAATTTCAGGACCAATGCCATCACCTGGCAAAATCAGAACATTCTTACTCATTTCAAAACCCTTAACTTATCTACTGCTATTACTTGATGGCGTCAAACAACCACGGAGCTTCTTGGCGACGGCGTGTTTCGTATGCTTGGATATCCGTTGCACTTTGAAGCGTCAAACCAATATCATCCAAGCCATTTAGTAGACAGTGCTTACGAAAAGCATCTACTTCAAATGTCATTTCAGCACCGTCTGGCGTAACAACCACTTGTTTTTCTAGATTAATTGTTAACTGATAACCTTCAGCGGCTTCAACTTCAGAAAATAATTGATCAACCTGCTCATCGTTAAGAGTGATGGGCAGTAAGCCATTTTTAAAACAGTTGTTATAGAAGATATCAGCAAAGCTTGGCGCTATAACGCAACGAATACCAAAATCATCCAATGCCCACGGCGCATGTTCTCGGCTTGAGCCACAACCAAAATTCTTGCGTGCTAACAAGACTGCAGCACCTTGATAGCGATCTTGGTTCAATACGAACTCAGTATTTAACGGGCGACCCGCGCAATCCTGATCAGGCTGTCCTTCGTCCATATAACGCAATTCATCAAACAAGTTAGGACCAAAGCCAGAACGCTTAATAGACTTCAAAAACTGCTTGGGAATGATCATATCAGTATCAACATTGGCACGATCTAACGGCGCAGCAATACCTGTTACTTTAGTAAAACTTTTCATTATATTGTTCCTTCTCAATAAGCCACGGCGACCTTAACTGTTCATCAACTCACGAACATCAACAAAGTGTCCGGTAACAGCTGCCGCTGCTGCCATTGCAGGACTCACAAGGTGTGTACGTCCACCAAAACCCTGACGACCTTCAAAATTACGGTTGCTGGTAGAGGCACAATGCTCACCATTGCCCAACTTATCAGGATTCATTGCTAAACACATAGAGCAACCCGGCTCACGCCATTCCAGCCCTGCTTCTAAAAATATTTTATCCAGACCTTCTTTCTCTGCTTGAGCTTTAACTAACCCAGAGCCAGGAACTACTAATGCCTGCTTAATCGTTGAAGCAACTTTACGACCTTTAACAACGGCTGCCGCTGCTCGCAAATCCTCGATACGCGAGTTAGTGCAAGAACCAATAAAAACACGATCCAATTGAATATCTGTAATCTTCTGATCAGCACTCAAACCCATATACTGCAAGGCGCGACGAATGCCATCTGCTTTAGTTGGATCTGATTCTTTCTCAGGGTTAGGCACAGTAGCGGTTACATCTACCACCATTTCAGGGGATGTTCCCCACGTAACCTGAGGAATAATGTCTTCAGCCTTTATTACAACAACGGTATCAAACTCAGCATCATCATCTGATACTAATGTTTTCCATGCACTCGCTGCCGCATCCCATTGAGCTTCTGTTGGTGAGAACGGACGCCCTTTAAAGTAATCGATAGTTGTCTGATCAACAGCAACAAGACCGACTCGAGCACCCGCCTCAATCGCCATATTACAAATCGTCATGCGACCTTCCATCGAGATGCCGCGAATTGCTTCGCCACCAAACTCAATCGCACAGCCATTACCACCCGCCGTACCAATCACACCAATAATATGTAACACAACATCTTTTGCTGTAACGCCAACACCAAGCTTGCCATCGACACGCACTAACATGTTTTTCATTTTCTTAGCAATCAAGCACTGAGTTGCCATAACATGCTCAACTTCAGAAGTACCGATACCATGTGCTAGAGCGCCAAATGCACCATGCGTAGATGTATGTGAGTCACCACAAACAACGGTTGATCCAGGAAGAGTCATTCCTTGCTCAGGGCCTACTACATGAACAATACCTTGGCGTGTGTCATTCATTTTAAATTCAACAACACCGAAGTCATCACAATTATCATCCAAAGTTTGCACTTGAATGCGTGACACAGGGTCTACGATTAAACCTACACCGCCAGCACGTTCTGTTGTTGGTACATTATGATCAGGTGTCGCCAAATTGGCATCAACACGCCATAATTTTCGACCGGCAAGGCGCAGACCTTCAAAGGCTTGTGGCGATGTAACTTCATGAAGAATCTGACGATCAATATAGATTAACGCACTACCGTCTTCGTTTTGACGAACAAGGTGCTGATCCCATAATTTGTCATATAATGTCTTACTCGCCATCAGAACCCTCTCCTGTATCTGGCTAAAAACGCTTCTAAGTAACTACGCAAGCTAATTAGAACCCTGTTCTGCATGCTAGTTACTAGCATGCAATCTTTAATATGACGCCATCCTAATCGAGCCCTACGAATTATACAAATTCATAATTTTTATAGTTTCAATTCCAGATGGGAATACATAAGCAGACTCATTTCCAAAACTGTTATATATCAATGTTAACTAGCTTAAACACTTTAAAATTAGGCCTAACTTTAGACGTCAAACAAACTGGAGGTGTCAATGAGACCCAACGCCACAACAGCCATGGAACAACTGATTGAGGAAGTACGCTTTACAATTCCTTTTGAACTTCCTGTTAGTGACCTCTGTTCTGGCATCTGTAATGGTTGCTCAAAAAAACTGATTGATTTTCTCGATATGGAAATAGGAGATTGGGAGCAGAGACTGCAGCAAGGAGAAAAACCAGGCCTGGGGGACATTGAAAAACTAGCCAAGACCAGTCGAAAAATCTACCGTGTTCTGCAGAAAAACCAACTGGTCTGAAGCTAACCTTATTGCGTTACGATGTAGCGTTTTTATTCCAATCAATACATGCATCAAGCGTCACACCAGAACCACCGAAAACATCCAGCGCACTACCGATGGTCAAATCAACTTTCCCGCCTGACAAAAGACTTACCTGCTGTAAATCTTCAAGAGAGCGTGCACCACCTGCATAAGTAACAGGAATAGTCACTATCTCACCCAGCAACTTAACCAAGTCCTTATCAATACCTGCCTGCAATCCTTCAACATCAGCTGCGTGAATTAAAAACTCAGCACAATGCTTTTCAAGTTCACGCAATGTATCTAGGTCGATGCGGGTTTCAGTGACGGTTTGCCAACGGTCCGTAGCTATATTCCACCCAGATTCTGTGCGGCGACAGCTGAGGTCTAACACCAACTGCTGCGTGCCGGCTTCAGCTTTAATCTTTTCAAGACGCTCCCATGAAAAGCGCCCATTTTCAAAAAGATATGAGGTAACAATCACATGAGAAGCCCCTGCCTGAAGAAATTCAGCAGCATTTTCTTGATTAACGCCACCACCAAACTGCAAACCGCCAGGCCAGGTGTTCAACGCCAGCAATGCTTGTTCTTTATTACCAGAGCCAAGCGCAATAACATGCCCTCCGGTAAGATTATGCTCACGATATAAGCACGCATAATGAGCAGCATCATAGGCACTTACAAAATTTGTTGTAGCACCGTCATCATTCAGGCTACCGCCAACAATTTGCTTAACTTGGCCTTGATGTAACTCGATACAAGGTCGAAACTGAGTCACGCCCTCTCTCTCCCATAACAACGACTCATTTAGCAGCATTAAGGAATCGCTGCTAAATACTCAAGCCGTTTACTTATACTTATTTCACTCTGAGTTATTCACACGGCTTTTATTCTGGCAATGTAATATTCAGCTCTAATACCGAACAATCTTCATTGTTATCCAACTGCACTGACACTTGATCGTTTTCAATATTCACATATTTACGGATCACATCAATAATTTCCTGCTGCATTAATGGCAGGTAATCCGGCTGCTGTCGCTTATTACGCTCATGAGCAACAATAATCTGTAAGCGTTCTTTAGCTACTGATGCTGATGTCTTTTTTTCTTTTTTCAAAAAGTAGTTAAAAATGCTCACTTTTTACCTCCTAACAGGCGCTTTAAAAAACCTATTTTCTGAACCTCAAGAAAACGGTGTTCTACTTCTTCGCCTAACAATCGGGACACTGCATCAAGATACGCCTGACCTGCTTCAGAGTCTTGATCCAAGATAACTGGAGCACCTTGGTTTGATGCTTTAAGTACGGCCTCAGATTCTGGAATTACTCCCAACAAAGGAACGGCCAAAATATCTTCAACATCGGCAACGCTTAACATCTCCGCAGCCGCCACTCGCTCTGGGTTATATCGAGTCAGCAACAAATGCTCCTTAACCGTTCCACCCTGCTCAGCCTTTAATGATTTGCTCTGCAAGATTCCCAGAATTCGGTCAGAGTCACGCACAGAAGAAACTTCTGGATTAGTAACCACAATCGCCTCATCTGCAAAATACAGCGCCATTTGCGCACCCTGCTCGATACCGGCCGGTGAATCACAGATGATATATTCAAAATCTTTTGCTAAGTCATTCAGTACTGTCTGCACACCTTCCATTGACAAGGCATCTTTATCACGTGTTTGCGAAGCAGGCAAAATAAACAAGCCGGGGGTACGCTTATCTTTAATCAGCGCCTGATTTAAGCTTGCTTCCTTATTAATAACGTTCACAAAATCATATACGACACGTCGCTCACAACCCATAATCAAATCAAGGTTTCGCAAACCCACATCAAAATCGATCACGACTGTTTTAAAACCACGTAGTGCCAAGCCTGTTGCGATTGCAGCACTCGTCGTTGTTTTACCTACACCACCTTTACCGGAGGTCACTACTATAATTTTAGACACTTTTATTCCTCATAACCCAATTTAGGCAACCCATACTGCAGCATTATATTAAATAGCCGCAACCTGAATGGATTCACCCTCTAAAAACGCATGCGCTGGCTGCTTCCAGCACTGCTCTCGCAACGTATCATTTAATATAAAATAGCCAGCAATAGACACTAATTCAGCTTCCATTTGGCGACAGAAAATACGTGCCTCAGTGTCACCTTTCACACCCGCTAAAGCTCTGCCTCGCAACGGGCCATAGACATGAATATGACCATCAGCCAATACTTCAGCACCCTCGCTAACAGCTGCCATCAAAATTAAATCTGAACCTTCGGCATATATTTGCTGCCCCGAACGTACAGGTTTAGTAATAACCTTACTGGGTCGAACTTCAGCCTGCGGTACAGGCGTCACAACTTGCGCAGCAGGTTCTGCTTGTATCTCAGTAGATCTAGCGTTCGAGGCAGGTAATGATGCCATCCTAAGCTGTCTAACCGTACTGAGCAAATCATCACTAACCCCTTTACATGCCATTGGCTGCAAACCTAACTCACGGCATGATGCAACCACTTGAATAAGCTGCTCTGATTCCAAAACACCATCATACTGAGATAAATTAAGTACTAGAGGAGATGCATTAAAAAACTGCGGCGCTGAATCAATTTTTTCTTTTAGTTGCTCGAAAAAAGCAGCACAAGAATAATCATACAGATCCATAACAACCGCTGTTACAGCGGTACATTTCATCTGAAAACAAACATCTGCCATTCAGCGATCCTAACCTACAAAAACCGGCACATAACTAATCCCAGCAACTCCTGCCGTCAATCCCGGTTGCTGGGTAATTAATCAACACGTGAATAATTCTGGGGACTACTTTACCAAATTGCTATGACAGCAGGAAACCAATCCCGCCTTTGAATAGAAAATATATTACGCAAGTGCAAAAAACTTACATAATATGAAGTAAAGAGAAACTTTTGAAGCAGAAAAGTTCCATTTTACAAGAGTTCACAGATATTACTCCGTTTGCAATGCAACTTGGCGAAGAGCTTCATCTCGGAACGCCTTAAGAAAAAAACTATATCTATTCCTTCCTTCTTTTTTAGCTCGATATAAAGCAAGATCTGCATTTTTAAGAACCTCTTCAGAATCGCTACCATCCTGTGGAAATAAACTGATTCCTAAACTACAGGTTATCCTAAGCTTCTGATTCGCTAGCAGTACCGGCTTACTAATAGTTTCCAATATATTATCTGCAATTTTTTTAGCATCATCACGCCCGTTAACGTGTTGTAATAACAGTGTGAACTCTTCACCTCCAATACGAGCAACCGTATCTGTTTTACGTACACACAGTAAAAGCCGCTCAGCGACGACCTTCAATAGCTCATCACCTGCATCATGCCCAAGGGTATCGTTAATCAGCTTAAACCTATCCAAGTCCAGCATAATAAAAGCCAGACCGGACGCAGAAGATCGTAAACAAACTGCAGCTGCCTGGTTTAATCGATCATTAAATAACCGCCGGTTTGCCAGCCCAGTCAAAGGATCATATAACGCTAATTTTTCGAGCTGATTTTGTACTTTCTTTTGTTCGGTTATATCTTCACTGACACTGACAAAGTGGGTTATCTCTCCATTCTCATCGCTAATAGGCGATATCGACATAAAGGACCAATAAAAGGCACCACTTTTGGTTCTATTATATGTTTCACCTCGCCAGTCATTACCCGACAAAATGGTTTGCCACAAATCTCTATGAGTTTGTTCTGAAGTGTGCCCAGTACTTACAATCGAAGGAGTTTGCCCTATTACTTCACAGGAAAGGTAACCTGTAATATTACAAAAGCTAGGGTTTACATATTCAATAACACCTTGCTTATTAGTAATCATAATAGAACTACCCGCATGCTCAACAGCCAAAGATAGTTTTTTTAATTCCATTTCTGAGCGCTTTTGAATAGATATATCTGTAATAAAAGCAAAAATTCCTGAACCATTTTCAATAGGCCCACCTGAAAGCTGAGCATAAATCAGCTCACCCCTTCCTGTTTTAAATACAGTTTCTAGGCTCCAGTTTTTATGATCCTGTAACGTCTTTAAAAGTGTTTTAATCAAATTCTCATCTGGTGAAGATAAAAGAGAATAAATAGACCTTCCCAACAACTCTTCGCTAGCAGATGAAAGCATCTGACAAAAAGCAACATTACAATGAGTGATATTTAACGCTTGATCTAATGTGATAAAACCATCGGGTGTAGTGGAAATAAATGAGCGAAGCATTGCCTCGCTTTTTTCAAGTTCACGCTTTGCACTCTTTTGCGCTGTTACGTCATTAATGATGGAGTATAAGATCTCTTTACCATTGGAATTAAAAGGACCAGAGACAACTGCCACATCACGTATATCACCATTTTTAAGTTTATGCTGAAAATTAAAAAAGTTTCTCTCTTCCAGTTTTGCTCTCTCTATTTCAGCCTGTGTTTTTTCTGCAGGCAAAATGTTCAAATCAGAAATACTTAAACTTTTCAGTTCTTCAATGCTATACCCATAGTAAGTTTGCGCGGCAATATTCGCATCGATAATAGCTCTACTCTCAGGATCTATAAGAAGCTGTATCGCCTTACTGCGTTGAAAAAGTTGGCTATAGATGTCTTTAGCTTCATTACGCTGCAACTCAGATATCTTACGTTCTGTAATATCAATAACATACCCGTAAGCATATTCTGAAACACCATCAGATACGTTAGGTATCAAGGTTCTATCAACCACCCACCTATATTCACCTAGTTGATTTTTAACTCGATATTCTTGTTCAAAATTTTTAGAGCCAAGCTGAAGATGACGATCAACCTCTCCTCGCATCATAGGAAAATCATCGGGATGAATTAAATCTGAATAATTGACGATCCCAGCGATGAAATCACTAGAGCAATAACCTAGCTGTTGGATATTTTCTGAGACATAAGTAACAGACCAGTTCTCACTTGGCTTCCATTTAAAGAAGATCACAGGTCCACTAATATTTAAGAAGGCATCTTGAGGGTTCATTGTATTTACCCCGATTTTCACGATAAAAGTCCGTTTATAAAAACGTCCTAATCCCTTAAAACCGAACTGGCAAAAGAAAAACAGTTACTAAGATGATAATCACACAATAACGCGTGCATTGAATTGATTTGTAACAATATTATTTGTTAATTAACTCCTATTCCTTCTTTGGAAATTCACACCATCCTTCGTCAATACCTAACCATTATTAACCCTGCCTTCCTAGTTTCTTTCAGACATAAAAAAACCCTGATCACGAAGTGATCAGGGTTCTCTATTAAAAGCTTGGCGATGACCTACTCTCACCTGGGGAGACCCCACACTACCATCGGCGCTAAAACGTTTCACTTCTGAGTTCGGTATGGGATCAGGTGGTTCCATTTCGCTATTGTCGCCAAGCATAAACTGTCACAACACGGATTTGATGATGTCTTTGTCTGTTTTAACA
>JAWUYS010000101.1:0-8276 GCA_034110685.1 Neptunomonas sp. | reverse complement strand
GTTTATCGTGGATAGCTAACTTATAGAGTATTTGAGCAGGGTCTGCCGCGACTTGGCAAAAGCGGGCCACCATGATGAGACAAGCTAGACCTGTGTCAACAGGCCTCTCATTCGAGTTCGAGGGCAAAACAACATCCTTTTAAGTATGTCTATCTTCCATAATGTCATTCCAGATCCCTAGAATGAATCGGCAAAATATCAGACTAATGGCTGATTATCAATCTTCTCATGATGACAATAACGTAACACTTTGCACAGATTACTTATCAGGCCAATACCAAGGTGGCTCATCAAACATGCCCAAGCCTTTTACCTCTGTTTGCCCTAGTACCTTTTCTAATTCAATGGCATGGCAACTTGAGTCTTGGTTAAGTGCTGCGATTAAGCGGTTTGAGTGTGAGACTACCCATACCTGTGTAACTTTTGATATACGAATAATTAAGCGGGCTAATGCAGGCAATAAATCTGGATGCAGGCTTGTTTCCGGCTCATTCAGCACCATCAAGGAGGGCGGCCTTGGCGTTAATAGTGCAGCGATCAACAACAAATAGCGTAATGTCCCATCTGATAACTCGGCACCCGTGAGTGGACGCAACAATCCATGCTGAAAAAACTCAATTGAGAATCGCCCATCTTCATGAGCGGGTACCGATACGCTGGCCCCTGGAAATGCATCAGCTATGGCATGATCCAGTACATCAGGATCACCAATTTCACGTATCGTTTGTAAAGCAGCGGCTAAATCACGGCCATCATGATGCAAAACCGGTGTACGGGTACCCAGCTGTGGTTTGCGTGCAGGCGCATCGGCCTCTGTTCTAAAATGATCGTAAAAACGCCAACGTCTTATCAGCTCTCGCATATGAAATACTTCAGGCGCAACGCCAGGGTCTGCTACCTGATCAAACAAGCTATCAAAACTGTTTAGATGCTGTGCTACAACCTCCCAGCTTCTACCATTACGTAATTTTACAGCGGGCCCGTTTCGATCCACCAAAGATGACGCAGGACGATAAAAACCGCCCGCCCAAATCGCTTCTCGCTTAATCTCAGGATCCAAGCTAAATTGCGAGGTTGACGGCGTCGGCAAACCGAGCGAGATCGAATAACCGTACTCCTGTGTAGCAAACCCTAAGCGCAAACGCTTAACCTCTTGCAACGGACCACCCTGAACAGGCACTGCACCCTCTTTCATGCGCTTTGATATTTTTTCTGGTCCCGCCCAATAGGTAGAGCTTAAACCACCTTCACGCGCTAATGAGTTAACAACACCCCCTTGGGCAGTATCAGCCAACAAGCGTAATGCCTTATACAAGTTTGATTTGCCCGTGCCATTAGGGCCGGTAATCACATTGAGGGGTCCCAACGGAATAATTAAGTTGAGAATTGAGCGGTAATTATTAATCGCTAAGGAGGTGATCATAATGCATCCTACTTTTCTCTTTAGAACCGCAACAAACGCTTAACATTCAAATAGGTTTCTTTTGGTCTTTCTTGCATAAAGCAATGTCCGCCTTCAACTTCTGTCAGTTGAATATGGGCATTGGCTTTTTCTGCTCGTCTTACTGCTGGCGGAACAAAAGGATATGTCTTGGTGCTGTGTAAAATATGCGTATATTCAGGTAGCTGCGCGATAGCTGGCCACAGTTTTTTTGGATAACCAGAAAATATGCGGGCCTCTAGCCAAGGAGGGCAACGTAATTGCCATTCGCCTTTCTCGTTAGGCTCAATGGCATGATCGATATAACTATCTAAGGAGGCAGGCGTCCAGCTCTTAAATACACCACGCCCTTGAAGATTATTATGCACGTCATCTCTACTAGACCATGTATGGCGTCTTTTTTTTGCTTGCTTTACATGAGGCAAACGCCCAGCGATACCGACTAGATGCAAGAAACGCATCAATGCAATCATAGATTTAGGGTAGATAACGGGATCTAACAATATATATTGGTCAAACAAGCGTCGTTGTTTATGCAACATCAGCGTTGTAGCAATAGCTCCAAAGCTATGTGCCAGCCCGATAATTGGTAGTTTTGGATCCCAGTTCTTACTGAAGTCTTCATAACAATCAAGCGCGCGTGCCGTTAATGCTTGCCAATCAGAATACGACTCTCTTGGAGCATGATCACTATCCCCATGGCCCTCAAACGAGCCAAGAAATAGATCGTACTCTTCATGGAATAACTCAAGAAAGGGCCAGTAAGTCAAACTCGACAGCCCAGTCCCATGTAGGAAATGGATAATGGGGCGCCCATTATTACCGCAATTTGGTGTCATCCACCCTCGCAATATTAATGTACCGTCATCATGTTCCCACGGAATTAACGTTTCTTGCGCTTGATTCATATTAAGCGGTATTAGTCGTGATGATGGCCACCAGCACCATGGGCATGGCCATGCTGAATTTCTTCAGCGGTAGCTTCACGAATATCTTTTATTTCAATATCAAACGTAACTACTTTGCCAGCAAGTGGGTGGTTAGTATCGACTGTCGCCATAAATTTACCCATTTTAACGATAGTAACCTGGCGGTTTCCCTGTTCTGTTTGAACAGTAGCAGTCATACCTGCCTTCCATTTTTTTGCGCCTTGCAAATGCTTAACAGGTACTCGCTGTGTAGGCTCTTCCGTTCTCTCGCCATAGGCATCTGCAGGCTGTAGTGTTTCGGATATGCTATCCCCAACACTTTTACCTTCCATTACTTTTTCAAGCCCAGGAAGCATACTGTTATGGCCGTGCAAGTACGCGACAGGCGAACCTTCATCAGTGGCTTCTACAATATCACCACTTACGTCTTTCAGTGTGTAAGAAAACTGAACCACTGAGTCTTTAGCAATCTGCATAAAATGTCCTTAACGCTACATAAAAAGAGAGATATTAACAGTAAACCATTAGTGACTCACAACATTAAATGCTCAATATAAAGATGGTATTAAAGAGAACTTGAAAACGCTAAGTAATAGCAAAAAGTAAAACTCTATTTAGAGATGCTTAACGATAAAACAGCAAAAGAGGGACGCTCCCCCTTTCGCATAATACTTAGTTAATCCAAAACAAAGGTGATTTTCATTGTTACTCGATATTCTTCAATTTTGCCATTCACAACAGTGGCATTCTGATCTTTAACCCAAACAGAACTAATGTTCTTGATTGTTTTAGATGCACGCTTCACGCCTTTCTGAAGTGCGTCATCAAAGCTTTTTTTAGAAGATGATGTTACTTCAGTAATTTTTGCAATAGACATTCAATCTCTCCAAGTATAGTAAGATACAATCATTTACTCTGATAAAGACTTCACCAGCTCAATAGAACGGATGCAGAACCTATCAGCCTTGGTATAGGTTTAGCTCTCTTACTATTAATAAGGCATGAACTAAAAGGTCCGTAGCAACATTACTGCAACCAGCTCATCCAAAGTGTGACGCTCGCTAACGAAAACACAGTCGTTACTACTACAATTTGAGAGGTTTCTTTTTCAAAAACATCATATTTTAGTGCTACTACATGCGCTAAAGCCCCCGTTGGCAGCGCGGTGAGCAACACCGTAGTTGCTATCCAAATAGGATCTTTTACATCCAACAGCCAAAATGCAGCCAATGTAAGCGCCGGGTGAATACACAGCTTTACCAGGATCATCCATCCTAATTCTGCTAATACAATCGTTGTTTTGGCAAACTGCAGGCTAGCGCCAAGACAAAACAAAGCCACAGGTACAGCGGCAGGAGCCAGCATATCTAATAACGTTTGGATGGTTGCAGGCATACTTACATTGTTTGCTGAAACAAATAACCCCACCACTGTTGAAATAAAGATAGGATTTCGCAATAAAGAACGATCCAAAATGGATAAAACAGGCTTAAGACCTAGCTCTTTTTGGCGAACGGATTCTATCAATAGCTGGGCACCACCGATGAGGAAAATATTCCCCGCAAGAATAATACTGACCGTAGCAGCGTAAGCCTCATTGCCAAATATCGCGAACGTCAGTGGAATTCCCATATATGCATAATTTGCAAAGGTGCCATTTAAGGCACGCAGTACTAGCTGCTCAGTATTATTTGCTTTGAAAAAAACACGGCTACCGAACACCACAATAATTGCCGTAACAATAACACCCAAAAAGAAAGCAGCCAGTGCAGGCCCATTTATCAAATTATCTATAGACGTCTTACTCGCAGCATTAAACAATAAAGCAGGAACTGCTAAGTAATAAACAAACTGATTTAACCCAGGTAACATCTTGATATCAAAGATAGTTCTCTTAGCTATATACCCTAGCGCTATCATTAAAAACAACGGCAGTATTGATTGAAAGCTCAACAACATAAGGGCTAGCTCCACTTCTCTTGTGGGGCTTCATAATCACGAAGCATATCTAATAGCTCTTCGGGATCTGTACTCACCTGCATCATATCGGCATATTCTGATTTCATAAATTCTTGATCAACAACCGTGCTAATAAAACCTAACAATTGGTTGTAATAGCCATCGACATTCAAGAATCCACACGCTTTTTGATGATAACCAAGCTGCCCCCATGTCCAGATCTCAAATATCTCTTCTAATGTTCCAATGCCACCTGGCATAGCGATAAATGCATCAGCCAGTTCTGCCATTTTCGCTTTTCGCTCATGCATGTCAGCTACAATAAATAGCTCTGTAACACCACTATGCTGTATTTCTCTCTCTTTTAAGGCCACAGGCATTACACCGTAAACCTTGCCTCCTTCTTGTAAAACGGTGTCAGCAATAACACCAATTAAGCCGGTTTTCCCGCCGCCGTATACAAGCTCATGACCGCCCTATACTAATCAACGTCCCAAGCGTTGCGCTTCTTTCGCAAAGATAGGGTTAGCGCCTGCGCCTGATCCACAAAAAACTGCTATTTTCATTTCAGATTCACTTTTTTAGTGCAACAATAGATTCTAGCTTAACAAAAACTTTTACCTAAAGTAGGTACAGTTTATTACCTATTTTCATGAGGTTAACATGTCCAAGTATCCCTACCTTTTACCCTTTTTTTTAATAATGCCTCTTCTTTCTGGCTGCTCAGATAATGAAGTAGGAAATGTAAGCTTGGGTGTATTTACCACAAAAGACATTAAGCTGGTAATAGTCAAAGATCCAGTAGTAACGGGTGTGAGTTGTCATATTGCACACGTTGAGGCTAATTTAGATTTTGCTGATCCATCAGATACATCTATCGCATGCCGTCAAACCGGCCCTATTACCCTTCCTATGATATCGGCTATAGATAAAAGTAAATCAGGTGAAGTCGTTTTTAAGACATCAAAAAGCATTCTTTTTAAAAGCTTAAAAGTTAGACGTATTTATGATTCAGAGAACAAAACTCTCATATACGTAAGTTACTCAACTAAGGAAGTACAAGGTAGCCATAAACATTCGTTATCGACTGTTCCACTATGGGGAAATGCTGTTTGGGATGAAGTTGACAGCATAAAAGCCAATAACGAATAAAATCGATCTTAGTAAGTAGTTAGTAAAACATCGACTAGGCCTTTAGCGGCTGCAGACAGTGGGTAACGCCGTCGTGTTATAACCCCTACAGGCCTAGTAATAACAGGTGACTCTAATGCGCAGCATACAGCACCTAATTCAGTCATTTGTCCTAAGCACAGTGACGGCACCACACTCACGCCCAACCCCGTGGCAACCATACGGCCAATGGTAGCTAACTGATGAGTTTCAAACTGTGGCGTTAATACCAACCCCTCCTCTTCAAGCATTGTGTCGACTAATAAGCGAATACTTGAGGGTCGCTGCAAAATAATAAAATCACTTTCCAACAAATACTGCCACTGAATTACCTTTTGCTGTGCTAATGGGTGTCCTTTAGGTAATACAGCGATAAATCGATCATCAAATAATGGATGAAAGAGTAAATCTTCCGTGTTACCCGGGTCAAAAGATACGCCAACTTCAACTCGCCCATCCCTCACCATATCAACGACATCTTCAGCGATAACGTCATGCACTGTCATATTAATATGTGGGTATTTATCACGAAAGTTTCGAAGCGCCAGTGGCAGCTGGTTTGATGCGAAAGAAGGCATACTTGCGATAGCCACCTTGCCTCTAAACAATGAAAAACGATTATGCATCTCTTCATAAGCTTCATCCAGATCAGCTAATAAGCGCTGAGCCGTAGGATAAAAAGCTTCACCTTCTGGCGTTAGGGATAACGTTCGGGTGGTACGTGAAAAAAGTGGCCCACCCAATCCTTCTTCTAAATTTTTTATCGCCACACTTAAGGCCGGTTGCGATAGATGAACAACCGCACAAGCCTCAGTAAAGCTTTGTGTGTTAGCAACGGCAACAAAAGCACGTAATTGTTTAATTGTTATATTCATAAATAAAATTTATTAATTCTTTCATTAAATTCATTGGATAAATATAAGCCAGTGATAGACACTTAACAAACTAAAATTCTGCTTTCACCCTAGGGCGACGTATTAGGCAGGCCGAATAACAATAAGCTACAAGGCATGGAGATGTTCAATGTCGGGTTTTAACAAAGTAGTAAACAGCTACGATGAAGCAATGGCTGGACTTGAGGATGGCATGACTGTCATCGCTGGTGGTTTTGGTCTTTGCGGTATTCCAGAAAACTTAATTGCGCAAATTAAGAAAATGGGTACGAAAGATTTAACCGTTGTTTCCAACAACTGTGGTGTTGACGGATTCGGCCTGGGCGTTTTATTAGAAGATCGCCAGGTTAAAAAAATGGTCTCATCTTATGTCGGTGAGAACGCTCTATTTATGAAGCAATTATTGGCCGGCGAATTAGAAGTTGAGCTAACTCCGCAAGGTACCCTCGCTGAAAAAATGCGTGCTGGTGGTGCTGGTATTCCGGCATTTTATACGGCAACAGGTTATGGAACACCCGTTGCTGAAGGTAAAGATGTACGTGAATTCGACGGTCGCAACTATATTCTTGAAGAATCTGTCACTGGCGATTTTGCTATCGTTAAAGGCTGGAAAGCAGATAAGTTTGGTAATGTTATATACCGCCATACTGCTCAAAACTTTAACCCAATGGCAGCAACAGCCGGCAAAATCACAGTTGTTGAAGTGGAAGAGATTGTAGAGCCTGGTGAATTAGACCCAGCTCACATCCACACGCCGGGTATCTATGTTGATCGCCTTATTGTGGGCACTTTCGAAAAACGCATTGAACAACGCACTGTCCGTACGTAAGAGGGTTTTAAAGATGGCACTAACACGTGAATAAATTGCAATCCGTGTCGCCCGCGAACTGCAGGACGGCTTCTATGTAAACTTGGGTATTGGTATTCCCACTCTTGTAGCAAACTACGTTCCTGAAGGAATGGAAGTCATGTTGCAATCAGAGAATGGTCTTCTGGGCATGGGACAGTTCCCAACGGAAGATGAAATTGATGCTGATATGATCAATGCTGGCAAGCAGACCGTCACTACTGTTACCGGCGCATCGATATTCTCTTCAGCTGAATCTTTTGCCATGATCCGTGGCGGACATGTTGATTTAACCGTACTCGGTGCGTTTGAAGTCGATACTTCAGGCAACATTGCATCTTACATGATTCCTGGGAAGCTCATTAAAGGCATGGGCGGAGCAATGGATTTAGTCGCCGGTGCTGACAATATTATTGTCACCATGACTCATGCATCAAAGCATGGCGAATCTAAGCTTTTGACTAAATGCTCTCTACCGCTTACAGGTGCAGGTTGCATTAAAAAAGTATTAACCGATCTGGCTTATATAGAAATTGAAGATGGTGCTTTCATACTTAAAGAAAGAGCACCTGGTGTTTCTGTAGAAGAGATTGTTTCAAAAACAGAAGGGAAAATGATTGTACCTGATCACGTACCTGAAATGGTTTTCTAAGAGCGTTGCCCTAAAGTACTAATATAGCGCTTTGCCCGAACTTTGCTTATGCTAAGTTCGGGCTTTTTTATTATAAGGAGCGGCTTCTCTCCTGAGTTATTTTCCACCCATCTATATCTTTAACAAGTTCTATTGTCTTTAGGCTCACATCACTATAATTACGTGATTGATATTTTTGCTTGAAGCGCACCTTCGCATAAGTTGAAGAATTTACGGTAATATCCACATCCTCAAGCACTATCTGTATTCCTTTTGCTTTCTTAATACGCCGCGTTCTTTGTTCTACCCATTGCTTATGGCTGCTATATTTAGATTTATAATCTGACATGTAATGCTGCAAGTAACTGCTAACATCTTGGTCCATCCATGCTGATGCCCAAGCATT
>JAWUYS010000100.1:0-20617 GCA_034110685.1 Neptunomonas sp. | reverse complement strand
CAACAGCCAAAGTTTCTTGTGCGGCTCTAGCCGAAACTACTGAGCCTACAAGTAAATTCTTTTCGTAGAGTACATAAGCTGATTCAGTGAGTTCAATGAATCTGTATAGAACCGATTCTCGGTAGTAATCAGCATCAAATGTTGGTTTATATGCGATATTTTTAGATATTGGATTAACCGAAGTTCGTAGATTCTTTTTCCAAACAGAAAGCCCAAGCATTGCTTCATCTATATCGTTATACACAGACTCTCCTTTAGAAACTTAACGCCCGCTTAAGCGGACAAAAATTGTTGGTTATAATGTGGAGCGAAGCGGAACCTAACCAACTGTTTTTGTTCCGTTTAAAGTGCTTGTTATGTCTCTATTTGCAAGTGCCTGTAAGTGTTCTTGTACCTAATACCAATGTATACGGTTTAAGTAAATTTTCATTATATTCTTCAACATTCAAATAAACTGCATTGAAAGCACCACTCACACCAATTACCTCACTTGAAATCCAAATTAACTTATAAGACTGTTCTTCACTTCCAATATCGATAATTTGTTTTGTTGGATAAGAGCTATTTCCTACGCCATCTCCCAAAACCACACCAGATTTTCTTTCTACGTTGAACTCAGAACCAAAATATAAATTATTTTTTAAATCTAATTCACCTGAATCAGATAACACATATTCAGCCTTAACTTTGCAAGAGTATGAGTAGGTTCCTGCATGAACAGTAAAAGGCAGCAACACTAAGATGAAAAATAATAATTTCATGGATACTCCAGAGACATAACAGTTTATTCAAGAGCCTATGGCTTACTATCACTTTGGCACCCTATTTGGATTCCAACAAAAAGCCACATATGCATTAATTTATTGTAATTCAAAGAGGTAGGATGATTTAGACGAACGTGGTTTTTATAAAAAAGAGCCAATCCTTTGCCCAAGACATTCAATCCCTATTCTTGAAGCATATATCGTTAGTGAGAAAGATCAATAACTTAACCCCTTACTTCCTTATTCAAAAACAAGTTGGCGCGTTATTTGGGGCCAGTTTAGCAACTCATCAGATAAGCCATATCCATGGCGGTATACGCCATAAACACTATTTTTATTTACTTTTACGATGTTTAACTTTAAATTACGTAACCAGTTACGTAACTAGAAAGAATAGTAAGCACCACAACCAATCATACAACATCTGAATCGAGCCTTTTATGCCTGCACCCTCTACCGACTTAATGAAAACCTTTGGCAGCTTATCTTTAGGGAGCCGTTTAAAAAGACTATCGGATCGGCTGATTCAGGATGTTGTCGAGATTTATCAAACACAGGGCATTCAGCTTAACCCCACTTTTTTCCCATTGTTTAATTTACTGCATCAACAGGGTGCTCAAGCAGTCACCGAGGCGGCGGAGCAGTTAGGCGTTAGCCATCCTGCTATCAGCAAAATTGCGCGTAACATGCTTAGCGAAGGTTGGATAAGTAAAACACCCGACCCAAAAGATGAGCGGCGCCAGCTATTAACGCTAACACCACAAAGTGATGCGCTAGTTACAGAGATCGCTCCTATTTGGCATGAAATAAAGCACTACTTAGATCAGGTAATAGCAGAGCAGCAACACCCATTATTGGCAGCATTGGACGATTTCGAACAACGTATACAGCAGCAAGGGTTTGTTCAACCCGTGCTCGCTAACTTACAACATCGCATCAGCGAATCCGACATAGAGATTATCGGTTGGGACGCATCGTTAAGAGAGCACTTTTGCCAACTTAACCTTCAATGGCTGCAAGAGTTTTTCAATGGAGAACTCACTGATCATGATGAGCGCGCCTTATTTACCCCCGAAAGCTACTACCTAGCAAAAGGTGGTTATATCTGGTTTGCCCGTTGTAACCAGGAGATTGTTGGCTGTGTTGCTTTGGCAAACCAAGGCAATGGTCTATTTGAAATATCTAAAATGGGCGTGGGGCCAAACATGCAAGGCTTCGGCATAGGCCGAAAACTACTGCTCACCGCCTTAAATAAGGCACGTGAAGTCGGTATTAAAGAAGTCTATCTAGAGAGCTCAACAAAGCTTAGCCGCGCGATTCGCCTCTACCGTAACCTTGGTTTTCGCGAAGTGCCGCATCCCAACGGACAATCGATATACCCACGCTCCGATATCTACATGACGTTAACCCTATGATGAATGACAAACAATCATGACGAACACAACAACGCTACCGCCGACACCTTCTTCATCAACATCTGCGTCATCAAAAAAGCAACGTCGCCATGAGTTTATTGGCGGCGCAAAAGCGACCTTTCCTTTAATCGTAGGCGCAATACCGTTCGGGATTATTTTTGGAACACTGGCAGAACCCAGCGGGCTTTCGGTTATTGGCGCCCTTGCCATGTCGATTATTGTGTTTGCAGGTGCCAGCCAATTCATCGTATTGGGGTTGCTCGCAGCAGGCGCGGCGCTACCTATTATTATTGCAACAACCTTCGTCGTTAACCTGCGCCACATTCTATACGCCGCCAATCTAGTACCCAAAGTCCGCCACCTGCCACAACGTTGGCGCATATTAATGGCGTTTGGGCTCACCGATGAAACCTTTGCCGCGGTGAGTAACCGCTATCTACAACAAGATGATATCCGTGATGCCCATTGGTTCTACCTAGGCTCTTTTTGCGCCATGTACGGTAATTGGGTGCTATGTACCGCGATAGGTGTCGCACTAGGAGAACTCTTTCCTGACATGACCGAATGGGGATTAGATTTTGCAATGTCAGTTACCTTTATTGGCATGGTTGTTCCTTATCTTAAAAGCAAACCCATGTGGGCTTGCGTTATTGTTGCCGCCACCATGGCAATCGCAACAGCCACAATGCCGCACAAGCTAGGGCTGTTAGTCGCCGCTATAGCAGGTATTGCTGTGGGTTTATCTTTTCACATGATGTTGAAACGACAAAATACACAACAAAGCGAAAACAAGGAGGCGTCATGAATGAAGCTCTGTTAATTCTAGGCATGTTCATTGTAACGTTTGGTGTGCGCTATATTCTGTTTGCAGTTGCGGGACGCGTGCACTTTCCTGCGTGGCTCAGCACAGGCCTTGGATTTGTACCGCCTGCTGTATTAACAGCCATCATCATACCCGCCGTGTTAATTCCACAAGGGCAGCTGTGGATAAGCCCCAGTAATCCTTGGTTATTAGCGTCATTGGCCGCTGTCATTACCGCATTTATCCGTAAAGACTTATTAACAACCATTGTTGTCGGGATGCTTGCCTTTAGCTTATTCCGTTTCGGTTTTGGGCTTTAATCGCATAAAAAAGCCCTAAAACATTGACCATAAATACCGCCATATTTGTGCAACGCCACAGTTCTTTAAACTAGATATAAAATAAAAACCAGTAATTATTATCAAAAAATAGACAAAAAACGTGAAAATATCTCCACAATCAAATGCTAGTCTGAATAAAGATTGATCAACAATAATAAAGCGACTGCTTCAGGTCACTATTTCAGATAACCGGAGATTCGACATGCTTATCGGCGTCCCTAAAGAGATCAAAAACCATGAATACCGTATTGGCATGACGCCAGCGGGAGTTCGCGAATTAGTAACAGCAGGGCATCAAGTCATTGTGCAACGTGATGGCGGAACAGCTATCGGTTTAACCAATGAGCGATATGAAGCTGCTGGTGCAACTCTTATCGATACTGCTGAAGAGATCTTCGCTACAGCAGACATGATCGTCAAAGTTAAAGAGCCACAGCCCAACGAATGTAAAATGCTGCGCTCTGGCCAGATCTTGTTCACCTACCTACACCTTGCACCAGATCCAGAGCAAACAAAGCTACTCGTTGATTCCGACGCCGTTGCCATTGCTTATGAAACAGTAACTGATAACCATGGTGGTTTACCTCTACTTGCGCCAATGAGCGAAGTAGCAGGACGCATGGCAATCCAAGCCGGTGCTCACTCATTAGAAAAGGCGCAAGGCGGATTAGGTACCTTACTGGGTGGTGTTCCTGGTGTTGCTCCAGCTAAAGTTGTTGTAATTGGTGGTGGTGTAGTCGGCATTAACGCTGCACGCATGGCGATGGGCTTAGGAGCAGACGTTACCATTTTGGACCGATCTCTACCTCGCCTTAAGCAGTTAGACGAAGTGTATGGCCCACAGCTAAAAACGCTTTACTCAAATGTTGAGTCTATCGAAGATGAAGTCGTTGCTGCAGATTTAGTCGTCGGCGCGGTACTTATACCCGGCGCTGCTGCACCAAAACTCGTTACACGTGAGCATTTGAAAAAAATGAAAACGGGTGCTGTGGTAGTCGATGTTGCTATTGATCAAGGCGGTTGCTTTGAAACGTCTCATGCAACGACCCACCAAGAGCCAACCTACACGGTAGAAGATGTTGTGCACTACTGTGTTGCTAACATGCCAGGCGGTGTTGCTCGCACCTCTACTTTTGCCTTAACTAACGCCACACTGCCGTTTGTTCAAGCGCTAGCCAACAAAGGCTATAAGCAAGCATTAAAAGATGATGTGCATTTGCTAAATGGCTTAAACGTACACCGCGGCAATATCACCTATAAAGCGGTTGCTGATGTTTTGGGTTATGCATACCAAGCACCTGCGGATGCCGTTAGCTAAATAATCGATTATTACCGGTCTGTTATTGCAGACCTGTTATTAATCACTATCAAAAAAGGGCAACTGGTTATACCAGTCGCCCTTTTTATTATCGCCAGTAAAGCTGTATTAGTTCAAACGTTCAAACACAGTAGCAACGCCTTGTCCCATACCAATACACATGGTCGCCAAGCCTAACGTACCATCCTTCTGGTCTAATACATTAAGCAAGGTCGTTGAGATACGCGTACCCGAGCAACCCAAAGGATGCCCCAGTGCAATAGCACCACCGTTAAGGTTAACGTTGTCTTCCATACGGTCCAGCAGCTTCAGACCTTTTAAGACTGACAAACCTTGTGCAGCGAAGGCCTCATTCAGTTCGATATAGTCGATATCACCCATCTTCAAGCCAGCACGCTTTAAGGCTTTTTGCGTAGCAGGTACTGGGCCATAACCCATAATAGAAGGGTCACAACCTGCCACTGCCATCGAACGAATAACAGCACGTGGTTTTAGCCCTAATGCTTGAGCCTTTTCAGCAGACATCACCAACATACCGGATGCGCCATCAGAAAATGCTGATGAAGTACCTGCTGTTACTGTGCCGACTTTAGGTACAAAGACAGGCTTCAAACCTTGTAAGACTTCGAATGTGGTTTCTGGACGAATAACTTCATCCTGCTCTAGCAAACTCTTAAAGCCATTTTCATCATGGCCTTCGATAGGGATGATTTCGTTATCAAAACGGCCTGTTTCACGTGCTTCATGTGCTAAGCGGTGTGAACGTGCGCCAAACTGATCCTGCATTTCGCGAGAGATGCCGTTCATCTTACCCAGCATTTCAGCAGTAATACCCATCATCATAGCGGCTTTAGCGACATGTTTAGACATCTCTGAATTGATATCAATTCCATGCAGAATATCTAAATGCCCCATATGCTCCACACCACCGACGATGAAAGTATCACCATTACCGGTCATGATAGATTGCGCCGCATTATGTAGCGCTGACATCGATGAGCCGCACAAGCGGTTAATTGTTTGCCCACCAACCGTGTGTGGCAAACCAGCTAACACCAGCGCATTACGCGCAATATTAAAGCCTTGCTCTTTAGTTTGGTTAACACAACCCCAGACTACATCCTCTATGTCAGCCGGATTAAGATTAGGGTTACGGTCTAATAAGCCATTCATAACAGCAGCAGATAATGCTTCAGCACGAACGTTACGAAAAGAGCCACCCTTAGACTTACCCATCGGGGTACGGATGCCATCTACGATCACTACGTCATTTGGTTTCAGACTCATGATTATTTCTCCCCGCCGAAATAGGTTTCGCCAGCGGCGGCCATCTGTTTCATACGCTCAGTTGGCTGGTACAAACCGCCAAGGTGTTTATATTGCTCAGCAAGTTCGCAGAACTCAGCTAATCCCATCTGATCTAGGTAGTACAAAGCACCACCACGGAACGGTGGAAAACCGATGCCATAGATCAAGCCCATATCAGCTTCGGCTGGCGAATCAACAATGCCATCTTCTAGACAACGCACTGTTTCAATACACAATGGAATCATCATACGAGCGATAATCTCTTCATCTGAGAAGTCACGCGCATCACCCAAGACACCCTCCAATAATGTGAAGACCTCTTCATCAGCAAGTTTCTTAGGCTTGCCTCTGCGGTCCATCTCATACTGGTAGAAACCTTTGCTGTTTTTCTGACCAAAACGTTCTAACTTAAACATC
Organism: Neptunomonas sp.; assembly: GCA_034110685.1. GTDB lineage: Bacteria > Pseudomonadota > Gammaproteobacteria > Pseudomonadales > Balneatricaceae > Neptunomonas. The sequence goes on along the minus strand of JAWUYS010000100.1, from coordinate 14,252 downwards.
CGGTCAATCGCATTCTCACCTTCGTGCTGCATACGGTCAGGGAAACCTTCAGCCATAACAGCATCGGCATGATAAGCCGTATCAATACCTACAACATCTAGCAGGTAAGCCGGCCCCATTGGCCAACCAAAACCTTCCATGACTTTATCGATTTTACGAAAATCCGCTCCATCGCTGAGCAAGGAAGAAAAACCACCAAAGTAAGGAAAGAGAATACGGTTAATCAAAAATCCTGGGCAGTCGTTCACTACTATTGGTGTTTTACCCATCGCTTTAGCGTACGAGACGGTTCGTGCAATAGCAGCTTCGCTACTCTTCTCACCACGAATAACTTCTACCAGAGGCATTAGCGCAACGGGGTTAAAGAAATGCATACCACAGAAGTTTTCCGGGCGTTTAAGAGACTTAGCTAGTTCGGTAATAGAAATGGTCGACGTATTAGAAGTTAGAATTGCATCTTCAGGCATGTGCCCTTCCACTTCCGCCAATACAGATCTTTTAACATTAATATTTTCAACAACAGCTTCAACTACCAGATCAACACGGTTGAAATCGCCGTAGCTCAAGGTAGGTGTTATACGATTGATCGTTTTCGCCATTTTTGCAGCGTCTAAACGACCACGTTTAAGCTGTTTACCTAATAATTTATTCGCTTCATCTAAACCCAGCTGCAGTGCACCTTGGTTGATATCTTTCATCAAGATAGGCGTGCCTTTAACCGCCGACTGATAAGCAACACCACCACCCATGATACCAGCACCCAATACAGCGGCCTGTTTCACCGGGGAACCCTGTGCTTCATATTTCTTACTGACTTTTTTAACGTACTGGTCTTTCATAAACAGACCAACCAAGGCAGGAGTCACCGCATTTTTTGCTAACTTAACAAAATTTTTGGCTTCAACTTCCATGGCTTGTTCGCGCTGCATCGTGCACGATTTCTGAATCGTCTTCAGTACCTGCATAGGCGCTGGATAATGCGGCCCAGCTTTGGCACCAATCAAACCTTTAGCGGTTTCAAATGCCATCATCTGTTCGATAGCATTCAATTTAACCGGTGATTTTTTCTCGTCACGGCGCGCCTGATAATCAAACTTACCGGCTATGCACTGCTTAACAAGATCAATAGCAGCAGCTCGCACTTGGTCTGTTGCAACCACCGCATCTACAGCACCGTCTTTAAGGGCTGCTGCTGGGCGCTTCTCAGCGCCTGCACAGATCCACTCATTGGCATTATCAATACCAATCAGGCGAGGCAAACGCACAGTGCCACCCCAACCAGGGTAGATACCCAATTTAACTTCCGGCAGACCTACTTTGGCTTTATCACCCATCACACGGTAATCAGTCGCCAAGGACAATTCAAAACCACCACCTAAAGCGATACCATTAATCGCTGTAACGGTAGGAAACGGTAAATCTTCAATCTCACTGAACAGACCTTGTAAGCGAATCAAGTTCGCTATGATGGTCTCTTCGTCATGATCAAACATCTGCTTAAATTCGGTAATATCAGCGCCAACTATAAAGCTGTCTTTCGCGCTGGTAAAAATAACGCCTGTTACGCCGTCGGTTTGCTGTAGCTGGGTAACCGCTTCCCGTAGCTCTTGCATAGCCAGTTGGCTGAGGGTGTTTACGGCTTCATTTTTGAGGTCAAATACCACCTCATGAATACCCTCTTCAACTGCTTGCAAGCGAATCGCTTGACCTTCCATTAACATGGGATGACTCCATACGTCAGGTTATATACTGTTATTGTGTGACTTATGTCGCTTAGTAAGTTTAGTCTAGCTATTAGTGATTTTGTTACAATGACAGTTTCAATCAGCATCACTGACTTTACACTTCATATTGCTTGAAAGTGCCGTCATACCAATGGATTACTCTCCTACATAAGTAACAATTTAATTCAGAACGTTGTTACTAACCAAGCTATAAAGCACATTCCGCTTCTGTCTGAATAATTAAGTTATCCCAGAATACTGTGGATAACTCACTTTATAAGCATGGGGTAAGCAATCACCTCCCTGATACACGCCCCCTAAAACAGGAATGTACGAAAATTGATCAACGTCTAACGCTTGAACTCTTTGTGGAAAAATCTAACGCAGCAACTGTCGTTGCTTAAAGATACTCTCTCATTAGAGACGACTCACTGCCGGGCAAATGTATTGAGAGCTGCTTATTGATGACGCAACCATTAATGACGTCGGGTACGCGGTAAAGCACCTAGCTTTTCTGTGAACGCGCTATATAGCGGTTACTATTCGTTTCTGACTTAACAACTTTATTTCTATTAAATTTTCAGAGAAAAACACATAAAAAAAGGGCTGCAATCGCAGCCCTTTTTTACATTCTATTATCGTTACTGTTGTTTCTTACAACGCAGCTTCCAACTCAGGAACTACATCAAACAGATCAGCAACTAAACCATAATCAGCCACCTGGAAAATAGGCGCTTCTTCATCTTTGTTGATCGCAACAATAATTTTTGAGTCTTTCATGCCTGCCAAATGCTGAATCGCACCGGAGATACCAACAGCAATATAAAGGTCTGGAGCTACCATTTTACCGGTTTGACCAACCTGCATATCGTTAGGTACAAAGCCAGCATCCACAGCAGCGCGCGATGCACCAACAGCCGCACCTAGCTTATCTGCAAGCTTGTATAGCAACTCAAAGTTTTCGCCATTACCCATACCACGACCACCCGATACAACGATCGAAGCAGCAGTCAGTTCAGGGCGATCAGATTTAGCCAGCTCAGCGCTTACGTAACGTGAGTTATCTGATGCAATCACTTCACCAATAGCATCAATTGTCGCGCTACCACCGTCCGCAGCAACAGGATCAAATGCTGTACCACGTACAGTCGCTACTTTGACAGCATCTGCAGACTTAACGGTAGCAATAGCATTACCCGCATAAATTGGACGCTGGAAAGTATCCGCACTAACAACGGCTGAAATATCAGATAGCTGATTTACATCTAGCAATGCAGCTACACGAGGTAAGATATTTTTACCGTCAGATGTAGAAGATGCAAAGATGTGTGTATAACCTTCAGCGATAGACACCATCAATTTGCTGGTGTTCTCTGCTAAATGGTTCTCGTAAACAGCGTTATCTGCAACACGTACACTACGTACACCCGCTACTTTGGACGCTTGCTCAGCTACAGCCTGGCAACCACTTCCTGCTACCAGAATATCAATGTCTCCACCAACTTTAACCGCAGCTGCAACTGTGTTTAACGTTGCCGGTTTCAGCTCCTGGTTATCATGTTCTGCAAGAACTAGAATACTCATGATATTACCTTCGCTTCATTCTTCAGTTTATCGACCAGCTCAGCAACAGAGCCCACTATGATTCCTGCTTTACGTTCAGCAGGTGGTTCAACCGAAACCAATGTAATATTGCTACCAACGGCAACACCCAAATCAGCAGGTGTTTTAACATCCAGTGGCTTTTTCTTAGCTTTCATGATGTTTGGCAATGAAGCGTAACGCGGCTCATTCAAACGTAGGTCAGTAGTGACAATGGCTGGTAAGTCCAACTCAAGAGTCTGTAAACCGCCATCGATTTCACGCTTTACACTTACCTTGTCGCCATCAACAACAACTTCAGAAGCAAAGGTTGCCTGTGGACGATCCAGCAAGGCTGCTAGCATCTGCCCGGTTTGATTGTTATCAGAGTCAATTGCTTGCTTACCAAGAATAACCAATCCAGGTTGTTCTTCTTCAACAACCTTCGCCATCAACTTAGCAACACTTAAAGAGTCTGGAGCAGTATCAGTTTCTACGTGGATACCACGATCAGCACCTAGTGCTAACGCTGTACGAATCTGTTCTTGGCACTGTTTAGCACCAATAGAGATAACAACAACTTCCGTGGCAACACCTTTCTCTTTTAGGCGAACTGCTTCTTCAACTGCAATTTCACAGAACGGGTTCATAGCCATTTTTACGTTAGCTAGATCCACATCCGTTTTATCCGCTTTAACACGTACTTTGACGTTATAATCAATGACGCGCTTTACAGCGACAAGTATCTTCATACAAGCCTCGCTTTTGTTGTTCTTTTGATGGTCTGAACGCCAGACCGTACGTATTAATAACAATAATTCTAAACCGCCACGCCACAATAACAAAAAATACCTGTTTTACTGGCGACTAGAACTATTCTCGCAAAACACCCCGTAAATACAAGGGAAACCACCTAGTCTTTTAGCAGTTATTTATATTACCTTAACGTAAACGTAAAGCAAGTTCATATAACTGTCTCTAAAATAACTTTAGTGGTACCGAACTATCAAGCTATATCAGGCCCACATAGCTAGTGGCCTAGTTGAAGTTTGGCTGGCGCTTTTCAATAAATGCACTGAACGCCTCTTTAGCTTCAGCTGAAGCCAAACGCTCTTTAAACTGCTCAACCTCATCCACCAGCACCGTTTGCAGCGTTGCTTGTTGATGACTTTTCATCATGTTTTTACTGAGCTTTACAGCTTGAGGCGCCATATTTGCTAGTTGAGCAGCAGCGGTTTTAGCTTCACTCAAAGGGCTATCTACCGCACCATTAACCAATCCAAGCTCAGCAGCACGAACACCACTAACACGACTTCCTAATACCAATAATTCAAATGCAAGCCTGTGCCCCAGCTGTTGTGGCAATAATAAGCTTGTGCCACCTTCTGGCACTAAACCTAAACGAGCGAACGGTAACTGAAAGCGTGCATCTTTAGTACAATAAACCAGATCGCAATGCAAAAGCATAGAGGTGCCAATACCTACAGCATCCCCAGCCACTGCGGCAATCACAGGCTTACTAAAGGTCGATATCGTCTGCAAAAACTTAAGGGGTAATGCCGCTTTATCTGAGCCAACCGAAGCGGCCATAAAGTCTAAAATATCATTACCCGAGGTAAAGCAATCAGCGGTACCTGATATCAGTACACATCGAATAGCATCATCCTCTGCAGCAAACAGCAGCCCATCTATCAATGCCTGATACATATCTAATGTCAGTGCATTTTTTTTATCAGGGCGATTAATCTGCAAAACCAATACCGCACCGTCTTGCTGTTGCAGTACATGCTCAACCTTACTCATATTTAAACCCTCCTTATATTTTCAATGCGTATTCGCGGCTTCGCTGAGCGTAATCCACGGTCGCATCGATATACTCTTCATGCAGTGCTACCAGTAACTCTGCCACACTAGGCACATTGTTAATCGAGCCAACCCCCTGCCCTGCTGACCAGATGCTTTTCCAGGCAGTAGCACCCTCTTTAGATGCAGTCAGTTCTTCACCAAGGTTAAGTTCTTTGCTGCCTGCGTCACTTACCGCATTGTCAGTATCCAATGACTTACCAGTCTCAGGGTTTAATCCCGCCGCCTGTAAGCTTGGCTTTAAGAAATTCGCGGGGATGCCAGATATTTCGGGCGTATAAACAATATCTTTCGCCTTACTATCAACAATCATCTGCTTATATTCTGTAACCGCTAAGCTCTCTTGTGTATTGATAAAACGCGTTCCCATATATGCTAAATCTGCCCCTAGGGTTTGTGCTGTGGCGATATCTCTACCTGTTGATAAGCAACCCGACAAGATAATGCTGCCTTGATAGAAGGTACGAATTTCATTCACAAAAGCAAAGGGGCTGAGTACTCCAGCATGTCCACCGGCACCTGCACAAACAGCGATCAAACCATCAACTCCTGCTTGGGCAGCTTTTTCTGCATGGCGAATCGTCGCTACATCATGAAATACCAAACCACCATAAGAATGGACTGTTTCAACAACATCAGGAACAGCGCCCAAAGAGGTGATAATCAGAGGCACCTGGTGCCGCTTACAAATATCTAGATCAGCCTGTAGGCGTGGGTTGCTTTTATGCACTATTAAATTAACGCCGAATGGCGCCGCTTGTTTGCCTGTTTCTGCTGTATACGCTTGAAGAGCTGTTGTTATTTCGACCAACCAAGATTCAAACTCCTCGCTGGTTCGTCGGTTTAAAGCAGGAAAAGTACCGACAACACCCGCTTTACATGCCTCTATTACTAGATCGGGCCCTGATACCAAAAACATCGGCGCACAAATCAGAGGCAAGGATAAACGCCCCTGCAACAAAGTAGGAAGGCTCATGTATTTTCTCCCGAAAAATTAGGCTATATAGGGTTCTTCATTATAGTGATCAGGTAAATAACGCTTAATAACATCACTATCTTGTGCCCAGGTACGGCACGTGTTCAACATTACTTTGGCTCCCGCATCCATCACATCATCTTCCATACTCGGCCATAAGCTTTGGATTGCGGTTGTCGCTAGAATCGGTAGTAACTCATGTAAGTGCGTACACCCCTTTACTCCACCGACCACCTCTTTAGCTTGGCGGTGCCAACCAGGGCCAATGCGAGTACCTTCCAACTGTTTAAAAGCCCCCGCAGCGCCAGGACACATTTTGAACGGTGATTGATCAATGACCGCTTCTACATGATGAATGAATAAAGAGCGGTCTAACGTAAAGCGTATCGCCATCTCATGAAACGCTTCGCCGGCAGAAACAAAACCACCTCGTTCGGGATTTTCGACTGTTTCAGCTTTTATATCGCTCATTTGAGCTTCAATATCCCACAAACCATCTTCTCGCTCGTAACCATTACAAGTAATGGCACGGCGGTGTGCGTGTTTGCGACGTACAGGTTTTGTTAAAGGCATAATGTTCCCTCAGGCAACATTAGCCTGTGCCGTATTATCGTCATCTTTGAGCATTCGACGCAGCACCTTACCTACATTGGATTTTGGCAAGTCTTCAACAAAAACTACCGATTTAGGCACCTTGTAATTAGTTAAATTCTCTTTGCACCATTTCAGCACTTCTTTCTCGGTTAGTGCCATATTTTTTTTGACTACAAACAGCTTAGGTACTTCACCGCTTCGCTCATCTTTAACACCAATGGCAGCACATTCGAGTACATCGGGGTGAGACGTAACCACATCTTCTATTTCGTTCGGATAAACATTAAACCCAGAAACAATAATCATATCCTTAGCGCGGTCTACAATACGCAACCGACCATCTTCTTCCTGAATAGCAACATCACCCGTAATAAGATAACCATCATGGGTAAAACACGCCTCGGTCTCCTGCTCTCTTTGCCAATAACCTTTCATCACCTGTGGGCCTTTAACACAGAGTTCACCAGCTATACCCACACCAGCTTCAGCACCTTTGGCATCAATGATACGTACATCCGTTTCTTTTAAAGGCCAGCCGATTGTGCCAATACACACTTTTCCCGGTGGATTTATAGCAACGGCAGGCGACGTTTCAGTTAACCCGTAACCTTCCATAATGTCGCAACCAGTAACACTCTTCCATTGATCTGCAGCGGCTTTAGTAAGCGCCATACCACCGGAAATAGTCACTTTAAGATGGCTAAAATCCAGCAGTTTAAAGTCATCGTTATTACACAGTGCAACGAATAAAGTATTAAGCCCCATGAAACTAGTTAGGTTCCAGCGCTTCATCTCTTTAACAAACCCTGGAATGTCTCGTGGGTTAGCAATCAATACGCTATGCCCCCCCGCCTCCATAACAATCTGAGAGAGTGTAAACGCATAAATATGGTACAGCGGCAAAGGAGCGATAGAGGTATCAGACCAGCGGCTATCGGCTTGGCTAATCAACTCGCGACCCTGCAACATATTAGATACTAGGTTTGCATGTGTTAACACCGCTCCCTTAGATACACCTGTAGTCCCGCCGGTGTATTGAAGTACCGCAACATCTTCTGTTTGTACGGTAACCACCTGCGGTTTTTTCCCGATACGGCTTAATAAAGCGGCCCGTAAAGAGGTTTCCATCGGCAGGTTATAGTCAGGCTCCATTTTTTTGATGTACTTAATCGCTTTATTTAATAAAGTACGCTTAATAAAGCCGTGCAAGTCGCCAACCTGAGTAACAAACACATGTTTAATTTGGGTTTTATCAATAATCTTTTCAGCGTTGTGCGCCATGCTGGCATGAATCACCAGTGCTTTAGCACCCGAATCATTAAACTGGTGCTCCAGCTCACGGGGCGTATATAGAGGATTAGTATTACCCACGACTAAGCCCGGACGTAACGCGCCGAACAACACAATAGGGTATTGAATAAGATTAGGCAGCTGAATGGCGAGCCGATCACCTGGCTTAAGATCAGTCTCCTCCTGAAGGTAAACAGCAAAAGCATCCGCTAATGTATCCATCTCTGCGTACGTGAGCGTTCGTCCAAAGCTAGTAAAAGCAGGACGCTCGGCGTAACGCTGACACACACTAGCCACTACATCGAGTACGGTGTTGTAACCTTGCGGATTGAGTTCAGCAGGAATCCAAGTCCCTCGTGCATTGTCCATTAGTTGCCCCTGATCTTATTGTTATTGGTAGGCGGAATCACATCCGATCACCACTGTATTTTCACAAATAGAGTTAATTTGCTTAGCAATGCCCTAGCAGGCTATGCAATCTACCCATAGCCTCGCCCATCTTTACGTTTTATGCCACCGGAAAAAGTGCTGTCAGGCGTGTTGCGAGCATAATATCGCCATCTGCACGAATGCGACCCGTCATAAACGCCTGCATTCCATCAGTTTCACCTGAAACAACTTCCTGTAACGTTTGTGTATCCATAGACAATGTTACAGAAGGCTCATCATGCTCACCCTGGGCAACAACGCAGCTTTCATCAGCAATTATCACATGGTACGGCTCGCCATCATCAATCTGGTACTGAAAGACAACATCCATCCCTGCTGCCGCTTCACTATTAAAACGACTCTTCATCTCGTCAAAAATTTTATTCAGATCAGACATGCTCATTCCCTCTGCTGGGTTATTCATAGCACCATGGCTACTGGTTTGGCTGCTCACTGTTGGAGCACTTATTTTACTTTTTTTATAACGCTTAGCATTAACATTTAACAGTTGCTGAGCTAACCAACGGCCCGCTCGGTATTTCAAAATCCACACAACACTTACTCTCTTCTGATGTAGCGACCTTAAGAGCATCTACTTAAAAAACAAAATGCTCTTCATCCATTTCCATCAGACTCTCAGCACCAGACTGCATAATCTCGGCATGAGAGCGTGTACGAGGTAACAAGCGCGCATAATAGAAGCGAGCGGTGGTCAGTTTTGCTTTATAGAAAGCTTCCTCTTCAGTACCTTGATCAAGCACCTCTTGTGCTTTATGAGCCATACGTGCCCAAAAATATGCCAACGTCACATAACCCGAGTACATCAGATAATCCACCGCAGCAGCACCCACTTCTTCACGGTCTTGCATCGCCTTTGCACCAATTTTCATGGTGAGTTCGCCCCACTCTTTATTAAGCGCGACTAACGGTTCAACAAATGGCTTCATAGCGTCATTGTCGGCATTTTCTTTGCAAAACACGTGAATCATTTTGGTAAAGCCTTTGAGCGACTCTCCTTGAGTCATCAATACTTTTCGGCCTAATAAATCAAGTGCTTGGATCTGTGTTGTGCCTTCATAGAGCATTGAAATACGCGCATCACGGACATTTTGTTCCATACCCCACTCAGCAATAAAGCCATGCCCACCATATACTTGCACACCATGGTTGGCAGATTCAAAGCCAACCTCGGTGAGGAATGCTTTTGCGATAGGCGTTAAGAAAGCCAGCAGCGCATCTGCTTCTGCTTTTTCTTCAGTATCAGCCAGTTTGGTTTTATCAACGAGCTGGGCACAGAAATAGATCAGCCCACGCCCACCTTCAGCAAAAGCTTTTTGTGTCAGCAGCATATTTCGGACTGCCGGATGCACAATAATAGGATCAGCAGCACCTTCGGGGTTCTTTTTACCCGTCAAAGAGCGCATCTGCAAACGGTCTTTTGCATAAGGCAGTGAGTTTTGAAAGCCCCACTCAGCATGCGCCAACCCCTGCAATGCAGTTCCCAGTCGTGCGGTATTCATAAAGGTAAACATACAGTTAAGACCTTTATTAGCAGGACCAATAAGATAGCCTGTGGCCTCATCAAAGTTCATGACACAAGTAGAGTTACCATGAATACCCATTTTATGTTCTAGCGAACCACAAGCAACACCATTACGCGCACCAACAGCATCACCTTCAGGCATAAACTTAGGAACAATAAATAATGAGATACCTTTGGTGCCTGCAGGAGCATCAGGTAAACGAGCTAATACGATATGAATAATATTGTCTGCCATGTCATGCTCACCGGCAGAGATAAAAATTTTGGTTCCCGATACTTTATAGCTACCATCCGCCTGCGGCTCTGCTTTAGTACGCAACAAACCTAAATCTGTACCACAGTGTGGTTCGGTTAAGCACATAGTACCGGTCCACTCACCACTCACTAGTTTAGTAAGATAAGTTTCTTTCTGCTCATCAGTACCGTGCTCATGCAGAGTATTCATAGCACCGTGGCTTAAACCAGGGTACATACCCCATGACCAGTTCGCCGTCCCAACCATTTCACTGATAACGGTACCTATCGACTCAGGCAACCCTTGGCCACCATGCGCAGGATCGTGTGCAAGTGATGGCCAGCCACCTTCAACATATTGCTGGTAGGCTTCTTTAAAGCCGGTAGGGGTTGTAACTTCACCATCATTGAACTGGCAACCTTCTTGGTCACCTATTTGGTTTAGCGGTGATAAAACACGCTCAGAAAACTTAGCCCCTTCTTCTATAATGGCACTAATCATATCCGGAGTGGCATCTTCACAACCCGGTAAGCTGGCATAGTGCTTTTCAGATTCAAGCACCTCATTCATTACGAACTGTATTTCACGTATTGGTGCTTTATATTCTGGCATGTTCAATCCCTCTGTTCTTTTTTTATGCGCCCGGATAACACAGTGTAGTAGGCAAGCATGAATGTCATGATTTAAGTAAGAATGGACGAAAACCCTGCACCCACCAATAACAAAAGGTGCCAACATCACTAACAAATAGTGTCAATACGTTCATAGACTGCATAAACACGCGCATGCTGCACTGCAAAAATCTGACAAATTAATTCAATCCAGCTTCTTTAAATATGACTGACACCGTCCTAATTAGTTTAAAATAGCCTCATGAAGACACTATTGATCATTGGTTACGTTTGGCCCGAACCTCGCTCGTCAGCAGCGGGATACCACATGCTCTCGTTTATTGAGCTGTTTTTAGCACATCAGTGGAAAATCACTTTTGCTAGCCCTGCAGCATTAAGTGAGCACAGAGCAGACCTCGTCTCATTAGGCGTAGATGAAGTTGCCATCGAGCTTAACTCATCAAGTTTTGATGAATGGGTTAGCCAGCTACAACCAGACATGGTGCTATTTGACCGCTTTATGATGGAAGAACAGTTCGGCTGGCGGGTTGAGCAGTGCTGCCCAAATGCACTGCGCATACTCGACACAGAAGATCTACATAGCCTACGCGAGGCACGCCACCAGTGGATAAAGCAGCAGCTACGTGTTGATGACCTAGATATTTCGCAGTTGTCATCACCACAAGAACTTTATCAAAGAATGGCTAAGCAGGATCAGTGTAAGCGAGAAATTGCGGCTATTTATCGGTCTGACTTAACCATGATGGTATCGGGGTTTGAGATTAATTTACTCACACAACATTTTGGCATAACCGACAACTTGCTAATCCACTGTCCCTTTATGTTACCGGCAGCCCAAACTAGCATTCCTCTCTTTAATGAACGCCAGCACTTTATCAGCATTGGTAATTTTCGCCACGCCCCTAATTGGGATGCCGTACTCTGGTTAAAGCAACAGCTTTGGCCGCTTATCAGGCAACGCTTACCTGATGCAGAATTACATATATACGGTGCTTACCCGCCGCCTAAGGCGACGGCACTGCATAATGAAAAAGAAGGTTTCTTAGTGAAAGGCTGGGTTGAAGATGCGCATCTGGTCATGCGTCAAGCCAAGGTATTGCTAGCGCCACTGCGCTTTGGTGCAGGTATCAAAGGAAAACTGGTTGATGCGATGATAAATGGCACCCCCTCTATTACCACAACAATTGGCACAGAAGGGATGATTGATAGCGAGGAAACGTGGAGTGGCGAGCAAACCAATACGCCCGAAAAATTTGCGGAAGCTGCCATCAATTTATACACAAACAATGAGCAGTGGCAGGTAGCACACACCCGTGGCTACCAAATACTCACTGATCACTTTTGTAAGACGAAAATTCAAGACAATCTATTGTCACGTGTAGAAGAGCTACTTGAAGCGGAACAATTAACTCAGCATAGGCTAGCTAACTTCACCGGCCAAATGCTGTTACACCATCAGCATAAAAGCACCAAATATATGGCACAGTGGATTGAGGCTAAAAACCAGCTAGCGCCTGCCAGTGTGGAACCAACAGAACCCGCTAGCTAGTTGTTTTCTTTTTTCAAAAAGCAAGTAACCGGAAAAGCCTAAGCCGTTTTAAACTGGCTAATTAGCTGCTTTTGCTCTTGTGCAATAGTCAGCAAACCTTGGCTGCTCTCTGTTACATTTTGAGCACCTGTAGCAATCTCTGTGGCTGCTTCATTGATGGTTACCAATGTACGACTTACTTCTTCAACGGCATCATTTTGCTGACCCGTGGCTTCGGTAATCTGTGTACTCATTTCACGAATATTGGCTATTGAACTATTCATGTTTTGCAGCGCCGTTTGCGAAGTACCAGCATGCAACACGCATTGCTGAGATTGCTCAACACTTTGATGCATCACCTGCACAACTTGCTGAGTACTACGCTGCATGTTCACCACCATATTTTGAATTTCTTGAGTGGAGTTTTGCGTTCGGCTGGCGAGGCTTCTCACTTCATCAGCAACAACAGCAAAGCCACGCCCCTGATCCCCTGCTCTTGCGGCTTCAATAGCAGCATTGAGTGCTAATAGGTTTGTCTGATCAGCGATATCTCCGATCGTGTCCAAAATGCTGCCAATTTGCTGGCTATATTTATCAAGTTGATCGCTTTGCTTCACTGCTTCTTTAATATCGAAAGATTGCTGTTCAATACTGTCTAATGTCTGCTGTACACAGCGCTCAGCATCAGTACTCAAGTGCTCACATTGCTGCACAGCTTCTAAGGTGGCACGAGCATGATTGGCAACTTCTGTCACCGTAGACTCAAGTTGCGTCGCCGCTGATGAAGTACTTTCCAACTGTAAGCTTTGCCCCGCCATTGCCGTAGTTGTTTGATTACTGATAACTGCGTTCTGCTCTGCAACACCGGTCAATTTTTGAGAAGCACTTCCAATACGGGATAACAAACCACACAAGCGCTCAACTACGTCATTTAATGCGCTACCCAGCTGGCCAAATTCATCTCGATTACTATGATCAAAAGCAATTCGCATATCGCCTTCGGCAACCGCTGACAGTTTTTTTAGCATTTCCTGTAATGGCCGAGAAATAGAACGCACAACCAAACCACTAATCAAAATAGCGATAAGCGTTGCGCCCACTAGTAAAGCAATAATAGTACGCTGGCTGAACGAACTCGCCTCATCTGCTTCGATACGCTGAGTATCCGCACTCTCTTGGGTAAGACGGCTAAACGTTTCAGACGACTCACGTGCTTCCTTAAGAAGCGCATTAACCTCCTGCAGCTGCGTGGCTTGCTGAGTATTCACATGATCTAACTCTCGATACAGTTGCACCACACCTTTGTCGCTATACAGCTGCTCGACTAAATCCTTAATAAGAATTTTAATGCGGCCCGCCTTAGGATCGGCCTTTGCCAAAGCTGCCAAACTTTTATTAAGTGCGCCTTCGGTCTGTTTAAGCGCAGTATCTAATGCTTTAAAGTCCTTGTTCTGTTTAAAATTAATAATCTGAGATTTATGAGTATTAGCACTGCGCATAAATACACGCGCTTCAGAACCGCCGCTATTATTTTTAGACAGGTAGCGTTGTCCCCAGGTGTTCAAGGTATCCATTTGGCGCTGAAAACGACTTTCTTTTTGGCGAGTACGCATCAACAGAGCTAAGCTCTCCTCATGCAGCCCCATCACTTTTAAAGCGGCCTTTGAGAAGGCTATTTCGGTTTGTTCAGTTTTATCAAACATCCCGATCAACTCTGAATCACCTGCTACCAATGGTTCTAACACGTGATGTGCTTCAGTAAACATCATCATTTGGTGCTCAAATGATTTCTCGTGATTTTGGCGTAAGGCAGGGTCGGCATCATCATTAGTTAACGCTCGCAGCAAAGCAATGTTA
>JAWUYS010000099.1:0-8715 GCA_034110685.1 Neptunomonas sp. | reverse complement strand
TGGAGAAGAAGCAGGCTCTTTAGATATGATGCTAGATAAAGTGGCAAGTTTCTATGAAGAAGAAGTAGATAATGCTGTTGATAACCTTTCCAGTTTGATTGAGCCCCTTATTATGTCTGTACTTGGGGTTCTGGTAGGGGGACTTGTAATAGCCATGTATTTACCTATTTTCCAATTAGGCGCCGTCGTATAAGTTAGCTACCCGAGTTTTGGTTTTATACTTTCGTAAATTTTAGTTTGGTACTACACACAATATGACCCCATTAATAAATTGGTTAATCTCAGAGCCGCTTTATGCGGCCATCTTTACTTTTACTTTTTCCCTATTAGTAGGCAGCTTCCTTAATGTGGTTATCTACCGCATTCCAGTAATGATGGAACGCGAGTGGCAGCAAAGCTTACGAGAAGCCACCGACGAAGAGCCTGAGCAAGAAGTTGATACGTTTAATTTATCGAAACCTGATTCAACCTGTCCTTCTTGTCAGCATAAAATTCGTTGGTATGAAAACATTCCTGTTGTTAGCTATATATCACTACACGGCAAGTGCTCTTCATGCAAAAGCCACATATCTCTACGCTATCCTTTAATTGAGCTATTAACTGCAATTTTAAGCGTAATTGCCATGTATCAATTTGGCTTCAATGCTTACGGACTTGCAGCGGTATTTTTCACCTGGTGTTTAATTTCACTCACATTTATTGATGTTGACCATCAACTCCTTCCAGATAGAATCACGCTACCCTTACTGTGGTTAGGTCTTTTAATTAATACACAAAATAGCTTCGCATCTTTGGAGGCTGCTGTTTGGGGAGCCACACTAGGGTATCTCGCTCTTTGGTCTGTTTACTGGGCATTTAAGTTGTTAACAGGAAAAGAAGGCATGGGATATGGGGACTTCAAATTATTGGCGGCTTTAGGCGCATGGTGCGGAGCAGCTGCACTTCCGTTAATCATTTTACTCTCTTCGGTAGCCGGTGTTATTCTTGCAGTTATACTGATGTTATTTAAAAGACATGAAGCCCAAAACCCGCTCCCTTTTGGGCCCTATCTTGCCATTGCCGGCTGGATAGCCCTCCTTTGGGGTGATCAGATAACCGCAGCTTATCTTTTAATGTTATAAATAGTGCCGATGCAGTAAACAGTATTAGTTCTAAAAATATTTTGGCAACGTTTATTAGGTTCTTATTATGTTAGTGGTTGGATTAACAGGCGGTATTGGTAGCGGAAAAAGTGCTGCATCTGCGCAGTTTGAAATACTAGGAAGACCAATTATTGATGCTGATATTGTTGCCCGTGAAGTAGTAGAACCGGGTGAGGAAGCATTAAAAGGAATAGTTGAAAAATTTGGTCCTCACATGCTATCAGAAGATGGCCAACTAAATCGGGCCAACTTAAGAGAAACCGTTTTCTCTGATACTAAATCACGAGAGTGGCTTGAGCAGTTATTGCATCCGATTATTCGCACTCGAATTATGGAAAAGATAGAGAGCTACCAAGGCACTGCACCTTTTGTGATTTTAGCTTCTCCCCTCTTGCTTGAAACAGATCAACATAAAATGGTTGATCATATTATTGTTATTGATGTCCCTGAAAGTTTACAAGTTGAACGAGTTATATCGCGTGACCAAAACAATAAAGAGCAAGTCCAGCGTATTATGGAAGCACAACTAAGCCGCCAGGCTAGGCTTGAACTTGCCGATACTGTTGTAGATAACAGTACCAACCTAGACAACCTAAAAAACCAAATAAAG
This sequence comes from Neptunomonas sp., assembly GCA_034110685.1. GTDB lineage: Bacteria > Pseudomonadota > Gammaproteobacteria > Pseudomonadales > Balneatricaceae > Neptunomonas. The sequence goes on along the minus strand of JAWUYS010000099.1, from coordinate 6,963 downwards.
CTGCTCGATATAAAATTACGTGAGCTAGCAGTAAACGAGTACCGCACATGAAAAAGATAAAATGTCCTCAATGTTCCGGTCCCTCTATATGGGATGAAACTAATAGCTCGCGCCCTTTTTGCAGTGATCGCTGCAAACTTATTGATTTAGGTGCATGGGCAAGTGAGGAATACCAGCTACCGGTGTCACCATCAGTCGATGACTATGATGACCAGCCCAGTAGCGACGGCCAAATATTTACGAGCACCATGCATTAATAGCAGCGATACCTTGAGCACCAATATTCTTAGCTTGCGTTAAATCGTTCTGATTCATTCCCCCCAATAAAAATACCGGTAAAGCTGCTTGAGCAATGATACTTGAAGCGGCTTCCCAGCCTAATGCAGGAGTATCGGGGTGACTTCTAGTGGGATTAATCGGCGACAAAGTCGCATAGTCACACTGCATTAATTGCGCTTTATTAAGCTCTTCTAGCGTATGGCAGGAAGCACCTAAAAAGCGCCCAGAAAACTCTTCTCGACTAGACATTGCCATCAAGCGTTGAGACGTCAAATGCAATGCATTTGCCTCTAAGCTATTCGCCAACCTTAATGAACAGCTCAGCATCAAACGCTTACGATGTAACGGGGGAGCTGCACGCATCTCTCTTACCCAATGAGCATAGTCTTTTTCAGATAGCTGCTTTTGCCGTAACATAAACCAACTTAATGAGAAATCATCTAGCGCTCGCTCTGTCCCAGAAACACACTCTAACAAAGAGCTATAAGCCCGTGTAATTAAGATCTTATCAGGCAATAAAACAGCATTGATAATAGGCTTATTTGCAGCAGGAAAAGGATAACTATCCAGTTCATTGAGCGGTACCCAACGCACTTCCTGGTTCTCCTTCCCCCACGCTTCTCCAGAAAACCCCGTGACACGAAATACATCTAGAAATACTGACTTGTCTGAATAGTGATAAGGGATCTGTATTAACGGTTCAACCTGATTAACCTTAATACCGATCTCTTCATCTAACTCTCTTGCCAGCGCGGCTTCGGACGATTCTCCTGGCTCGACTTTCCCGCCTGGAAATTCCCATAAACCACCCTGATGTTTGTCATCAGGGCGCTTTGCCAGAAAAATATTGCCATCACTATCATCAATAACAGCCGCAGCAACATGTATCATTTTTTTATTTGAATGAAGCATCAGCTACGATAATCAGCATTAATGGTGACATAATCATGAGAAAGATCCGTGGTCCATACTGTTTCATTGATAGCACCACGATTTAAAACAATCTTAATCAGTATATTTTCCTGACTCATGACCCTTTTGCCTGCTTCTTCGGTATAGCTATCAGCACGACCACCATTCTCAACAATACATACTTCATCCAAGTAGATTTGTAAGTCATTCACTTGTAAGTTTTCAACACCAGCGCGACCTACAGCAGCTAGAATACGCCCCCAGTTTGGATCACTTGCAAAAAGGGCAGTCTTTACTAGCGGTGAGTGCGCAACGGTATAAGCAGTTGCTAATGCTTCTTCCTGGGTTGCTGCTTGCTCCACACGAATGGTCACTAACTTAGTCGCTCCCTCACCATCTTTCACAATGGCCAGTGATAGCTCCAGCATGACTTGGTGAAGTGCATCTTTAAAGAGGCGGTGCAACGCTTCATTCTCTTTCGTAACAACCGCACCAGACTGCCCAGTCGCTATCAACATGCACGAGTCATTCGTTGAAGTATCACCATCAACGGTTATACGGTTAAACGTCAAATCTGCAGCTTCAACAAGCAAAGACTGTAATAACTCAGTACTAACAGCAGCATCAGTTGCTACAAAGCCCAGCATGGTCGCCATATTAGGCATAATCATACCTGAGCCCTTAGAGATACCTGTAATGGTTATCGTCTGGCCATCATGTATGAACTGAACACAAGCACCTTTAGGACGAGTATCGGTAGTTAGGATACCTTCAGCAGCTTCTGCCCAATGATTTTCATCTAGATTATCCAAAGCTGCTGGAAGAACATTAATGATTTTATCAACAGGAAGCGGTTCACCAATAACACCTGTCGAAAAAGGCATAATATCTGCTTGCTTAACATGAGCAGCATCAGCCAAAGCGCTACAACATTCATAAGCACCTTTTAAGCCCGTCTCGCCTGTACCGGCATTTGCATTGCCTGTGTTAATTAACAAAAAACGGTTTTTACCATGGTTTAAATGTTCTTTAGAAACAATAACAGGAGCTGCACAGAAAGCGTTCTTAGTGAACACACCTGCCAAGGTAGATTTCTTAGCCATTTCAATAACGACTACATCCTTACGCCCTGGTGTTTTAACACCTGCAGATGCCACACCTAAACGCACACCGTTTACTGGATGTAATACGGGTAATGTAGCGGGTCCGATTGCCATTTTATTTTCCTCTTTCAACAGAAAGAAAGCAGCCAAGGCTGCTTTCTTTTATAAAATATTATTAAAAAACTTACTTAACTTAACTGCCTTAATTTAACTGTCCGTGACACTGCTTGTACTTTTTCCCAGAACCACATGGACAAGGCTCATTACGGCCCACTTTACGCTCGTCTCGTACAAATGTTTCAGGTGCTTCAGGCTCGTCATTAGTGCTTGCGTCTTCAGCTGAGTCCTCAGAAAAACCAGAATTACTTTGGTGCTCAAAGTTCATTTGCTGCTGTGCTAATTGCTCACGGCGTTGCTGCTCAATGACTTCAACCTCTTCAGGCATCTGCACTTTAACGTGACTAAGAATTTTTACTACATCACGCTTAATGTTTTCTAAAAGCTCTTGAAACAGTGAGAACGACTCGCGTTTATATTCCTGCTTAGGATTTTTCTGAGCGTAACCACGTAAATGAATACCTTGGCGCAGATGATCCATAGTTTGCAGATGTTCTTTCCATAGAGTATCCAACACTTGAAGCATTACCTGCTTCTCAAATAAGCGGATACTTTCATTACCAGCAATAGCTTCTTTCGCTTCGTATGCTCCAGTAATTTCTGCTTGTATCTTATCTCTCAATGTCTCTTCATGCAGAGAACTGTCTTCATCAAGCCACTGCTTAACTGGCATGTTTAATGAAAACTCAGCTTCTAGCGCTCGCTCTAAACCTGCCACATCCCATTGCTCAGCTAGGCTTTGAGGAGGAATATAGCTACTAATAGAATTATCAACAACTTCTTCACGGATCGCTTTCATCGTGTCAGAAATATCATCCGAAGCCATTAATTCATTACGTTGATTGTAAATAACGGTACGTTGATCATTCGCTACATCATCGTATTCCAACAAAGACTTACGAATATCAAAGTTGCGGCCTTCTACTTTACGCTGGGCTTTCTCAATCGCATTTGAAACCATTTTATGCTCAATAGCTTCACCTTTTTCCATACCTAAAGCTTGCATAAAGCCACGTACACGGTCGGATGCAAAGATACGCATCAAATCATCTTCTAGTGATAAGAAGAAACGTGAAGAACCAGGGTCACCCTGTCGACCAGAACGGCCACGTAACTGGTTATCGATACGGCGTGATTCATGGCGCTCTGTACCAATTATGTGTAAACCACCTGCAGCCAGCACTTGATCGTGACGCTTTTCCCAATCAGCTTTAGCTAATTCAATATCAGATTCCGTCGGATCAACCAAGCTATCTAATTCTAGTTCTAAGTTACCGCCAAGCTTAATATCAGTACCACGCCCAGCCATGTTAGTCGCAATAGTAACCGCACCAGGGCTTCCTGCCTCTCCAATAATGCTTGCTTCACGCTCATGGTGTTTGGCGTTAAGTACGTTGTGCTCAACCTTGGCTTTATTTAGATAATTAGAGATTAGCTCAGATGATTCAACTGATGCGGTCCCCACCAAAACAGGCTGACCACGCTCGCGGCAATCAGCTATCTCTTTAATAATTGCATCATACTTTTCTTCCATTGTTAGGAAGATGATGTCATTTGAATCTTTTCGTGCGACAGGTCTATTAGTCGGTATAACAAGAACATCCAACCCATAGATTTGATTTAACTCAAATGCTTCAGTGTCTGCAGTACCGGTCATGCCCGCCAACTTACCGTAAAGACGGAAGTAGTTCTGGAACGTTGTCGACGCTAGTGTCTGACTTTCTAATTGAATAGAAACGCCTTCTTTTGCCTCAACAGCTTGGTGGAGGCCTTCTGACCAGCGACGACCAGGCATAATACGACCGGTATGCTCATCGACAATAACAACTTGATCGTCTTGAACAATATAATCTTTATCGCGTATGAAGAGGTTATGTGCACGAAGGGCCGCTAACACATGATGCAAACGATTAAGGTTATGAGGTGCATACAGGCTTTCTCCCTCTTCGAGAATACCCTCTTTAGTCAGCAAGTCTTCGATAACCTGATGGCCCGCCTCGGTTAACTCAACTGTGCGGTTCTTTTCATCAACAACAAAGTGCTCATTAATTTCTTGTTCCGTATCTTTAGGATCTATCTCACCATCAAAACGTAACAAGTTAGGAATGAGTAGATTCACCTTATGATACATCGCAGAGCTGTCTTCAGCAGGTCCTGAGATAATCAAAGGAGTACGCGCTTCATCAATAAGGATCGAATCAACCTCATCGACTACCGCGTAATGAAACTCTCTCTGCACTTTCTCTGCAAGGCTAAAGGCCATGTTGTCGCGCAGATAATCAAAACCAAACTCGTTGTTCGTACCATAAGTGATGTCCGCAGCATAAGCAGCACGCTTTACTTCCGGTTCTTGACGGGATAAAACCACACCGCCACTTAAACCCAAGGCTTAATATAAAGGACGCATCCATTCTGCATCACGGCTTGCTAGATAATCATTCACCGTAACAAGATGAACACCTTTTCCTTCGAGTGCATTCAAGTAAACAGCTAATGTTGCCACTAGCGTCTTACCTTCACCGGTACGCATCTCAGCTACGTTGCCTTCGTGCAGTGTGATACCACCGATCAACTGGACATCAAAGTGACGCAGTTTCATTGAACGCTTAGACGCTTCACGTACCAACGCAAATGCTTCAGGAAGAATAGCCTCCAACGAAGTGCCATTCGCTACTTGCTGCTTAAAATCTTCAGTCTTGGCAATTATTTCAGCATCTGATAATTTTTCGATCTCTTCTTCAAACGCATTGATCAGCTTAACCAGCCTTCCCATGCGCTTTAACTCTCGATCGTTCTTATTACCAAAGACTTTTTTAAACAATGAGGTCAACATATATTGATTATCTTTCCGTGAGTCCCAGAAGCCGAAAGCAACTGCACTTTTATGATTAAGGTAAATAACAAAGTGAATGTCTTTTCTATTAGGGTTGATTTATAAATTTCAACCACTTAACTCACAATCTTATAACTCAGATCGCTTTATATTAAAAAGCCGGGCAAAGCCCGGCATTCTAATGTTCTAAAATTTTAATCTGCCAAAACTGGCTTTTGATAAGAGATTGGGGCTGTTTGCTCATGATCTTCAAAAGTAACCACTTCCCAAGCATCTTTTGTTTCTAACAACTTATTTAGTAATAAATTATTCAAGGAATGCCCTGATTTGAAACCTATGAACTCACCTATTAAACTTTTGCCTAGTAGGTATAGATCACCAACGGCATCGAGCACTTTATGCTTTACAAACTCATCATCGTAACGCAGACCATCGTCATTTAGAATACGATAATCATCAACAACAATAGCGTTCTCTAAACTGCCACCTAGAGCAAGATTTTGTGATCGTAAGTATTCAAAATCACGCATAAAACCGAAAGTTCTAGCACGACTCACTTCTTTTACAAACGAAGTGCTTGAAAAGTCTAATGTTGTTTCTTTATTACGGCCTTCAAAAGCGGGATGTTCAAATTCAATACAAAAACCCACTTTAAAGCCTTCAAAAGGGCGGAATGTAGCTGACTTTCCATCAGCACTGACCGTGACCTCTTTTTTAATACGAATAAACTGCTTCGGCGCATCTTGCTCGTCAATACCAGCAGATTGAATCAAGAACACAAACGGTGCGGCACTACCATCCATGATAGGCACTTCTTCAGAGCTCAATTCAATAACAACGTTATCAATACCTAAGCCCGCCAAGGCTGATAATAGATGCTCTACAGTGGCAACACGTATGCCGTCTTTACCTAAATTTGTTGACAGCGTTGTATCAACAACATTTTCGGTACAAGCAGCAATATCAATGACTGGTTCAATATCAGTACGACGGAAAACAATACCCGTGTTTACGGCAGCTGGCAGGAGAGTCAAATACACTTTTTGTCCGGTGTGCAGACCAATTCCGGTAGCCTTAATACTGTTCTTCAGGGTTCGTTGTCTGATCATGCGTCCGCCAATATTTTAATTGTCTCAATAACCCAAAATAGTAACAAAATAGCGTCAAATCGGCAACACAAGCCGTTAACGCAAAACCATCTTAATCGGCTTGTCGACGAATATAAGTTGGGATATCTAACATCTCAACATCCTGCTGCTTATCTGACTTCAATTCTTTACTCGCCGATGGCTCAAGCAATGCTTCCTGTTTCTGTCGTCGCAATACCGTCGGCAACTCAATTTGGTTAAAGTTAACTGAGCCATCGTTACGTTTATGCGTCGGTGCTACAACTTTTACAGGCTCCGCGCGCTTATCAAAACCTGTTGCGACTACTGTTACTTTAATATCGTCAGTCATTTCAGGGTCTATAACTGTACCCACAACGATGGTTGCATCGTCAGAAGCATACTCTTCGACAATATTACCCACTTCAGTAAACTCACCTAGACTCAAATCAAGCCCAGCGGTAATGTTAACTAAAATACCGCTCGCACCTTTTAGATCTACATCTTCTAACAGTGGGCTATTGATAGCAGCTTCAGCAGCAACCGTAGCACGATCTTCACCTTTAGCAGATCCAGTACCCATCATCGCCATGCCCATTTTAGACATCACTGT
>JAWUYS010000098.1:0-25225 GCA_034110685.1 Neptunomonas sp. | reverse complement strand
TAAACCATTGCTCACCAATACGGTGTGTCTTGCTCATATAAGGCTGAACTTGGCGTGCATAATACTCGGTAAATATGTTCTTTAAGATATCTGCTTGTGGGTTTTGCATCCCGGGAAAGCATAATGGCCTGCGTGATAATCTTGAATTAATGATCTCTGTGACTTCATTGAGCGTTGTTTCTAATAATAGGAGAGACTTTAACAGCGGCGTACCCAGTGGATTATGATAAATAACAGCATAGCTTTCTTCCAAGTTTTCTATTGATAGCTTATCTGCTGTGGAATCGTTACTTAATATGTTTGTTATTGAAAAAAGCGTATTAAAAGCCCTTATCGTTTCGCTGTGATTCGATTCTTGTAAAGGAAGTGGGGGTAAGTTAAGTGCAAGCGAGGCTTCAATTTCCTGACCTGTGTATAACGCATTCCAAATTACGCTAGGTAGGTTCTGTGTTTTTATAGTGTATATGTCTTTAATGCGTGTTTTCAGTTCGCTGTCTAGTTTTGAATCCTTTTCAAGCAGAGGCAAGCAGCTGGTAAGTTTACGATAAAATTTTATCTCGTAGATAAGTCGTTGAGACGGCTGTGCAACTATTCCAAGTGAGCTGTTTCTTGATGCAATTAGTGGTAGTAAGTCGCAGTAACGAAGATCTAGAACATCAAGCATGCCTTCTCTGATATCCGTGGTTGCTTGATAGCGCATTTTTTGTGGTGGCAATAGAGGTAACGAGGAGCTGGCAATAGTGGGCCTTTTTGACTCTTCGTTGAGTGCATTTGCCACGCGTTTAATATAAGTGTCCATAAGTTGTTGCTCAGGTGTTTCGTTACTGCAAGCACTGAGCAGTAATAAAATAAGAGAGTAAAAACAGGCACTATATATGCGCATGTTGAGCGACTCGCTTTAACCTTATTAGTAATAATACGGCGGATACAGAGAGCCCTATCACCAAGCCATACCAGAATCCGGCCGCTCCCATTGCGGGCAAAAGCAAATCAGTTAAACCAAGAATATAACCCAGTGGTAAACCTATTACCCAGTAAGCAATAAAGACTATTAGCAGTGGAATACTCGTGTCTTTATAGCCGCGTAAAGCACCTGCGGCTGTGACTTGCAGTGCATCAGATATTTCAAAGAGAGCGGCTATTAAAAGTAAGCTTGCGGCAAGTTCAATTAAGTAGGGTTCTGATGTAAATATCTGAGCAATTTTAGTAGCAAGCAACCAGATGGTGATACTGGTAAATACAGCGATACTGGTGGTTACTAATATGGCAGCTTTCGCACTAAACCAGGCGTTATCAGGTTCATTAGCGCCTGATAATTGACCTATTCGAATGGTGCAAGCCATCGCTATGCTGAGGGGGATCATGAATATTAACCCAGAAAATGTCATCGTGATTTGATGAGCAGAAACGACCAACGTTCCGAGCGGGGCTAGCAGTAGAGCAATAACAGAAAACATGCTGGTTTCTATTAAAATAGCAAAACCCATGGGAATACCTAACTTCAGGTAGTTAAGTAATGCATGAATATCTATCCAGCGAGGGTTTACTTCATTCGGGAGTTGCAGTTGAGGGTTACGCTTAATAGCAACCACACCACAAGCAAGCATTACCCACATCACTAATGCGCTGGCCCAACCACATCCGGCAGCTCCCAGTTCAGGGAAACCTAATTTACCAAAAACAAATAAGTAATTAAGAGGAATGTTGAGAAGTAGTGCAAGAAATGCAATCCGCATTGCAGGGCGTGTCTTGCCTAAGCCTTCAAAGTAGCTTCTTAGTAGTTGGTAGAGCAACAGCGCTGGAAAACCCCAAGAAATCGCTTGAAGGTATTCTTGAGTTTTTGCTGCTAAAGATGCCTCAACTCCCATGAAATCAAGTACCCATGTTGTGGAGTTAAGTATAAATACGCTAATGATGCCTAGGGTAATTGCAACCCATATACCTTGTCTGAAAATACTCAGAACACCGTGTGTTTTTTTTGAACCTGAGGCAAATGCAACCAAAGGCGTTGTCGCCATGAGAATTCCTGTAGCAGCGAGGTAGATAGGTAGCCAAATGCTTGAGCCGAGTGCGACAGCTGCTAGGTCAAGGGTGCTATATTGCCCTGCAACCAGTGTATCAACAAAGCCCATAGATGCTTGGGCGATTTGTGTCAGCATAATGGGAAAGCCAAGAGCAAGAAGGGCTTTAACTTCCATCCAAGTACGGTGCTGTGTCACAGATTATTTCTCTTAAGGTATATGAGTTCAGAATTGTTGGTTTCAAATGCTGCTTATGGCTGATAGAAAGCAAAAAGCCTCTGCAGGGCAGAGGCTTTTAATGTTACAGACTATTCTACAAAAAAGCGTTACTCGATACGCACTGCAACGAAACGGCCTGGGGCTGCTTCAATCGCTTTGTTGTCTGCGTTTCCGTAATCTGCAGGAGCGGCAACTTTTTTACCACCACGCTTTTTCTGCCACTCAGACCAGTTTGGCCACCAAGAGCCTTCAATGCGCTCAGCAGTTTCTAGCCAATGATCAGATCCTTTTCCTTGCTCGCCTTTAACCCAGTAGTTACGACGATTTTTAGACGCAGGGTTAATGACTCCGGCAACATGACCGCTACCGCCAAGAACAAATTCAACATTGCTGAAGTTTTCAGCGCCTGTGAAAGTGCCTTTCCATGGAGCAATATGATCGTCAATAGTCGACAGGAAGTAGCACGGAATTTTAATGCGACCCAAATCAATTGGAGATCCGCACATTGTCAGCGCATCTTTCTCAACGAGTTTGTTTTCCAGGTACATGTTGTTGATGTAGTAAGTGTACATCTCAGCTGGCAGGTTCGTTGAGTCGCCGTTCCAGTAAAGGATATCAAATGGTGGCGGTGTCTGGCCTTTCAGGTAATTATTAACAACATATGACCAAATAAGGTCGTTAGAACGCAGCATGTTGAACGACGTTGCTAGTTCTTTACCCGAGAGATAACCCTGGTTATTTACCTTATCTTCTAGTTTTTTGACTTGCTGTTCATCGAGGAACACGCAAAGATCGCCTGGATCCCGGAAGTCAGTCAGTGTAGTCAAGAAAGTTGCTGATGCAACACTGGCATCTTTACGGTGTGCTAATACGGCGAGTGCTGATGCAAGTAGAGTTCCACCTATACACCAAGCGACAGCATTGACTTTAGGAGATGCTGTGATCTCTTTAACCTTGTCAATTGCAGTGATAACACCTTTGCCAACGTAGTCATCCCAGCTGATATCGCCTTGCTCAATGCTTGGATTAATCCAAGAAACTAAGAACACAGTCTGACCTTCATCAACGCAGTATTTAACGTAAGAGTTGTGTTCCTGAAGATCAAGAATATAAAACTTATTGATACATGGAGGTACAATAAGCGTTGGCTTTTCAAAAACCTGTTCAGTCGATGGCTTATATTGAATAAGCTGGAACATGTCGTTTTCAAAAACAACAGCCCCTTTTGATGTAGCAATGTTTTCGCCTAAGACGAAAGCACTCTCATCTGTCATCGTGATACGGCCTTTTTCGATATCGCCTAGCAGGTTCTGCAGGCCATCTACCAAGCTTTTACCTTTAGTGTCTAGCGCCTGTTGTAAAACTTCAGGGTTAGTAATGGCAAAGTTAGTAGGAGACATCGCATCTATATACTGTTGAGTGTAAAACTCAAGCTTACGCTGTTCGCTTTCTGACAGATTGGCATTGGATGCCATGTTCTGCAGCATGCCCGAACCCAGTAGGTAAGATTGCTTGATATGGCTGAAAATAGGGTTAGTTGACCACTCGTCCGCATTAAAACGACGATCACCCGGTGCTGGGGCAGCAACAGGTGTTGCTCCAGTTTGGCCGGACAGCATGCTTTTCCACATGTTCATCTGAGCCTGCTGGTAATCGGTGATTGCCTTTATCCAAGCAGTCGGGTCTTCAAGAGAGCGAGTTGCTAGCTCAGACCAAGACTGTGTGAACTGGCTAAATACGTCGTCGCCACCCGCGCTGCTGTAGCTTTCGAGGAGCTTTTGAGTTTCCTGGTTGACGTAGTTGATGAACTCTTGAGGATTCGTAAGCTTGTCGTTACTATTTTTTTCCATGAAACTACCTTTTTGGCTGAAAGTCTGCGTGTTGCCCAGCTATTACCTAGGTGTCGATTCGACGTTATTCAGATTTACAGTTAACTAGTTAAACTTTGATCGATTCAGAACTGCTGTTCAGCATATCCTTGCCGCTACAAGGCTTGCAAGTAATGATGATAGAACTTTAGCCTTGCCTATGGTTATGATGCTCATCAATCATAGCGTCAATATGTTGCAGAATCTTGTCACTCTCGTTTTCTGCGCGTGCCATGGCATCAACAATCTCTTGTCTGATGAATGAGTCACCCGCCCAATCCGAGTCACGAAGAGCAACAGCATTTTGTATTGCTAAATGAACGGCAGCATGTGGAGCCTCTAATTTGGAGTAGGCTGCTGTCTTGCTGAAGAACTCAGCTCCGGCTCCTTCGTAATACCATTTACCTAAGCGGCAGTTGTGATGAGTCACCGACGTTGCGTCAATCTCATTTTGGCGGTCCATTGAGTGGTCTAAAGCAATGTAACCATTTTGTTTGAATATAACATGGTCTGCTTTTACTAATGTGCCGAATGCTTGGCTTTTAGTATGCGTTATGGCTCGTAGTGTTTCGTTAGCACCGCTTGCAAATGTATCAAACTGAGTTTTAAAGCCTGAAACTATGCCACTGACTTCCGCTGCCATTTTATTGGAGCTTTCTGCTTGTTCAATCATTTCATTAACATGCACGCTGAAGTCTGTAATGGTTGATGTGACTTCAACCGCTGCATCTTTGGTACGTCGCGAAAGGGCTTTTACTTCGTCAGCAACAACCGCAAACCCACGGCCTTGTTCACCGGCTCTGGCAGCTTCAATAGCAGCGTTAAGTGCGAGTAAGTTAGTTTGATCAGCTATACCGGTAATCATTGATAGAGAATCAGTGATTTTAGCGCTATCTTCACCCAGTTTACTCACAACGGTAACGATAGAGTTGATAGTTGAGGATATATTATCAAGCGCTGTGATCATCTGGCTTACTGCTTGTTGGCTGTGTTGGGCGGCGGTACCATTTTCTTGGACGATAGCTTCTACTTTTTCCATCTCTTCGCTGATCTGTAATAGATCATTTTGTGTTTGGCGCAAATTAGTAATTAAGTGTCTACCGTTTAGAGAGTGCAGTTCTGAATGTAATGCATTAGCTGCAACTGTTTCAGTGCCTTTTTTCATCTCAAGGAGAGCGAAATTAATATTTTTAAGAGACTGCTTCAATAGACCGGGCAGGCCTTTATGTAATGCGGGTCTGTCATACTCACCTCGTGCTACATGAGTGAAGCACGAATCTACTTCTTTAAAGTAGGATTCTACTTTATCGAGAAAGTCATTAACCTCCCAAGCTACTTTTCCAACCTCACCTAGTTTTTTAGTACGTGTTATTCGCGCATGGAATTCTCCATTGTTTGCTTGCTCCAGTGTTTGGTGGATCTGTTGCAAAGCACTAAATACATAACCTGTATTAACTAGTAAGCGGTAAGCGATGTAGCTGGTGAGCAGTGGGGGGATAAGCCAAATGGCGTTTATTTCATAAGCATAAGTAATATAGAAGGAACTACAAAGTGATATGGCAATAAAGCTTAAACAGTATGCTTTAACACGGGCATCTAGGAATGGCGCGCCAGAGCTGACTCCGGATTGCTGTGGATTGCGAATGCTCATGCCTGCTCCTCTGTGTCGTTCAGACTCAGCATTAAATGTTGGTAAGTAGTATTAAGAGATGCGAGTGTTTCGTTAAGGTAGGCCATTGAGTTGGCTGCTGCATCTTTGGTGTTACTCTTTTTTTCTATTTCTAACATTTTTTGATAGATAGGGATCATAGTGTTGATAGCGTGACTTGAAGGCTTTCTCCTTACGGAGTAATAGCCACGTAACTGTCCCTTTGCATCATAATCTGGGGTGATGTTAGCAAATACCCAATAATAGCTGCCGTCTTTACACAAGTTTTTTACATAACCAAAAAACTCTTCCCCTTTTTGTAAGGTGTCCCATAACAGTTTAAATGTACCTCTTGGCATATCTGGATGGCGAATGATGTTGTGTTGTTTCCCCAGCAAAGCTGATTCAGGGTATCCGGCAGTGCTCATAAATGTACGGTTGACGTATGTGACTATGCCTTTCTGGTCAGTTTTGCTGACGATAAATTCATTGTCACTGAGAGAAACTTCATGGTCGATAGGTGTGATTTTAGGCTTCATAGACTGCGTCACTATAAAGAGGTGGATTAGAGGTTGTTTTAATTTAACTATTCAGATGTCATTTATGCTTAATGGTAGCAGAGATGTCATAATCTGCATCGAAAATCACACAGACATTGGTATAAAGAAACATATGCAGAATTTTGTTTTTCTGACGACTCAAGGTTGTCATTTATGTGAGGTGGCTGAGGCTTTGCTGGTGGCGGGTCTTAACCCGGAGCGTCATCAGGTAGATGTTATTGATATCGCCTATGATGATGCGTTGCTGGAATGTTATGGTGAGCGCATCCCTGTATTAAAAAACGAAGATACAAAAGCTGAGTTGAGCTGGCCTTTTGATGCTATGCAGCTAGAGCGGTTTGTGGCTTTAGAGGTGTAGGGGTTATCATATATTAAAAAGGCGGCGAGTATTAATGGTCGTTTGAGCGGCTAGCTGCTCTGTTGATGTATCCCGCAATGCGGCTACTGTTGACGTTATATGTTGGAGAAAGGCTGGCTCGTTTCGTCCTTTTTTTGCTTTAAAAGGTAAATCTCTAGGAAGCAGGTAGGGTGCGTCGGTTTCAAGAAGTAATCGGTCAGCGGGAATCTCTTTTACCAATGACTTAAGCTCTACTCCTCTGCGTTCATCGCAAATCCATCCTGTAATGCCAATATAACACCCTAAATCTAAATAACTGAACAGGGCCTCTTTATTACCAGTAAAGCAATGCAAAACTGCGCCTTCTAGTTGTGATATTAAAGGCTTAAGTATTTTAATCTGTGTTGATGTGGCTTCTCTGTCGTGAAGAAAGAGTGGGAGTTTTGTTGTTTTAGCTAGTTCAATTTGGCGGTTGAATGCAAGCACTTGCTCGTCGGGTGTCGAAAAGTTGCGATTAAAGTCGAGCCCCGTTTCACCGATAGCAACAACACAGGGTTGTTGGCTAAGGGTAAGTAGTTCATCAAGCACTTGGTCATTAAGTGAAGATGCATCGTGAGGGTGAACACCCGCAGTACAGTATAAGTATCCGGGGTGTTGCTGGCATAGTATTGCTGCCTGTTTTGATGATGATAACGATGTTCCCGTTAATAGCATTGCACTGATGTTCGCAGCTTTTGCGCGTTGAATAACGTCTTCAATATCATTGCGAAAACGCTTGTCAGTCAGGTTGACACCAATATCTATCATTTCAAGTATTCAGTTCACAGTGTTGGAGTGCTGTTGGTTTTTATCTCGTTACGGATAGCCAGCGAGTCGGGGTCAATTGTGCTGAGTAAGCTTGCATTTCTGGCTGCCATCACATCATAAATAACACTAAATGCTAAAACATTTTGTACATAGTTACGCGTTTCATCAAACGGAATTGTTTCAATCCATACATCCAAAGGAACATTGCTACGCGCCTTTAACCATTTTTTTACACGGTGCGGTCCTGCGTTGTAAGCCGCTGTGGCATAAACACGATTTCCATTAAATGTACCCAGCACTTGTGCTAAATAAGCGGTGCCTAATGAAATGTTGGTGCGCGGTGTGAACAACTGACCAACACCACTGTATTTAATATCAAATTTCTTTGCCGTCATTTTGGCGGTAGCAGGCATTAACTGCATGAGACCGCGAGCCCCTACACGGGAGCGAGCATACTGATGCCAAGCGCTTTCTTGTCGAGCAACAGCGACTGCCCACGTTTGGTAGATTCCTCTTTCGTTAGCAAGTTCTTCAAATAAGGATTTGTGAGGATTGGCAAAACGAATATCTAAGTCGTCCCACGCTTTAATACGAGCAGCGCCACGAATTGCCTGGTCATACCAACCCCAATCATAAGCTACATGAGCCATTGCGAGCTGGTCGTTGGTTGATAATTGTTTACTCAAACGATTCCACTCAACACGTGCTGCGTATTGATAATCTAAAGCTAATAGCTCCTTTATTCGTTTAAATGCTGCTAGTTCGCTTAGCTTGTTTTTATGCGCAGTGGTAATTCCTGAAGGACGGTGGTTTAAGTAAAAAGGGCTGTTGGTTGTTTCTGAAGCAAGAAAACCATAAAAGCTTCTTTCTTTAATCACGTCACCATAGTCGACTTGGTACTTTTTAGGGTTAAGTCTATATGTTGCTGTCTCTTTCCAGTAAATCCAGCGCCCCTCGCTTTTCAGATTAGCAGGGAGCTTGTCTATCAGCGTTAGCGTGTCTTTCCAATCCTGTTTGGCAAGTTCTAAACGTATGCGCCATTCGGTTAGCTTTTCATAAGAGTAGTTGGGGTCAAGTTTGGCTAGCATTTGTACTGCATTACTGCGAAACCCTTTGGCGTATCGCATACCAAAATAGGTATTGGTTTTATCAGTAATCGCTTGGCTAAATGTTAATCGCTCGCGGTCACGAAGCCATAAGTTAGCTGCTTTATTGATATCTTTGCGTGCAATTTGGCGGATAGCATAGGCTGCAATTATGCCATGCTGTGGTGTTTTTGTTTTTAGGAGTGCTGCATTATCGATTAATTCAGGCTTATCTTTAACCGCCCAGAAAAGCTCGCTGTCTTTTTTGTGAGCGGGTTTGCTAATAAATCGTGCTAAATATTTAGCTAACGCGAAGTTCTTTTTTTCTATAGCGAGCCAAAAGCGTTGATAGGCTAAAGCGGACGTTAGTTTTCCCTGTGCTGTCCACTCTGCAAATAGAGGGTCGCACGCTGAATTTTGAGAGTAACCAACTAACCAAAGTCGTTGAGCGCTCACGAACGCTTGTTTTTTATGGCCAAGCTGTAATTGAACGTTACCTAATTGGCATTGAAATCGACGACTCTTAATTGGAAATGCTGCATATGCTTTAGTGAATTCATTCCACTTTTTTTGTCGTAATAAGTTATTTAATCTGGCGCTTTGCACGTCATCGGCGAACGGGGTTGCTTTGTGCTCGTTGATGAAGTCGCTGACGAATGTATCGCTAAGCTTGGCAATATCGCGTTTGATCTGCCGGGTCTGTAAGTAAGGGACTAAAGGGTAGTTTTTCAGTTGAGCCGTAAGCTTATCGGCTAATGCCATATCTTTTTTTTCAAAGGCTGTTTTAGCCTGAAGATATAGTTGGCGTTCTGAGGGGGCTGCATGTGCAAAATGAACAGGTAAAATGAAGCCCAACGTGGCGCTAACGATTGTTACCGCAGATAACAATTTTTTAATTTTTAACATAGTGCTATCGGCCTACGGTTGAGTCATATGTGACTTAAGTGTAAAACAGCTTTTAGGAAAAAGGTAATGTATTGATAGGTTTTTATTTCAAAGGTTCATTTAGATAATGAAAGGGTGGCTAGTTATTATTGGTTTTATCTAGCGGATTGATTTTTGTTGAATTGTTTTGAAACACAATTGAAATGTTTTCAATTGCGTTTCAAACAGTAAAGTTGAGGTTGGATTTTAATTTAATGGTTGTTCAGTACGGCTTCTGGATAATGCTCTTGAAGAATTTTATTCTGGAATTTGTCATTAAATCGACTATTGATAATAATAATGAACCTTTCAAACGGGGTATCATTGTTAATAGGGTGTATTTCTGAAACATTATGAAATACCTCGTTATCTCTTACATGAAGAATCTCTCCAGGTTCTAGAGTCACTTCTGTAATTGTGTGCTCTCCCGCTTTGTCTTTATATAAAGCATTGCTCCCACCCACAACGTTGTTGCGGTTTAACACCAGAATACTGAGAAACTGGCTACCGTCCTGATGAATTCCTTGGCCTTGTAATGGGTCCAGTGCTTGTTGACCTCTGATGCCATTAATTTGCATGAGAATAGGTTCTTGCGGGCCTATGTCCCAAAGGCTTGCCCAGTTTTTGACAAACTCTTGAACGTCTTTACGTTGAAGAAACTCTTCTTGTAGCGGTGGATAATAGCGTAGCTTGTCTGCCATTGTTGCTGCATCGTTGTACTGTCCGCCTTGCGCCATTGGGCATTCGTGTAAAACCTGTAATTTGTTGCTATCATCCAAATAAAGCCAGGACATTCGTTTCCAGCGAGTATCCACATAAGGATCTTTAGGTAAATTGCTGAGGTAGCTTTGCCATTCTGCAAGATCAATGTGTTCTTCAATATTGGTTTTACTCCACGAGCTTTGCGAAAGATCGTGTGTGACACTAGGCTCCCAATAAGGAATGCTTCCCTTAAAAGGAAATTCAAAAGGTAAGCGTAAATAAGCAGTATTAGAGCTTTTCATTGTTGACTCCATTCATATTAAATGAGTTCGATAAGCTGGGTGGCTTATCTGGAGATAACAATGAAAGTGTTACAGGGATTGAGTCAATACTCTGGTTAGTTTTTATACGGTCTTAACTTAAAAACAGTATAAAAACTAATGCGCATAATAAAATTAACTAAAACTAGTCTTTTAATAAAACGCCATCTCGCTGTCATATTCGACGAGCAAATTATGGGTGATTGTATGAAGTTGTTTTTTACTGAACTTGGCCGCGACATCTTCCAAGTTTCGTTTACGCTATTTAAGTTGATGATTCCTGTCATCGTCGTTGTGAAAATTCTGCAAGAATTAGGTGCTGTTGAATACCTGGGCATGATTCTTGGTCCGGTAATGCATAGTGTGGGCTTGCCGGAATCGATGGGATTCGTGTGGGCGACTACCATGTTAACCAACATATATGGCGGTATGCTGGTGTTTTTTTACACCCAACAAGGGGAAGTGCTTACGGTAGCGCAAGTGACCATATTATCTATTCTGATGCTGCTCTCGCATGCACTACCTATTGAAGCGCGGATTGCGCAACAAGCAGGTGTTCGTCTACGAGTAACTTTATTGTTAAGGGTGGGAGGTGGCTTGCTGTTAGGCGTTATCATGCACCACTTTTATAGCTTCTTTAATCTCTTGCAAGAGCCTATGAGCTTAATGTGGCAGCCAGAGATCCCAGAGCCTGGTTTGCTGGCGTGGGGTATCAGCCAAGTAGAAGGTCTAATTATGATTCAAATTATTATTGTGATCTTGCTGACTGCATTAAAGATTTTGAAAATACTTGGTATAGAAAGTTTAATGGCACTACTGCTGCGCCCCGTTTTACGTTTGGTTGGCATTGGGCGAGAAGCAACAACTATCACCATAGTTGGCGTAACCTTGGGGTTATCTTTTGGCGGTGGTTTGTTAATAAAAGAGGTCCGCGCAGGGCATGTGGCTAAACGAGATATTTTCGCTTCAATGAGCCTCTTGGCTTTGTGCCATAGCATTATTGAAGATACGTTATTAGTGATGGTGTTGGGTGCTGACCTTTCAGGAGTTTTATGGGCACGGTTGCTGTTTACTTTTGTGTTTATTGGCGTGTTTACTCGGGTGTTGAGTAAGTGCCCTGATTCGTTTTGGAGAGCCCATCTTGTTAATAAACATGTTGAGCCATTAGAGCCTGTCGTACGTACCTAAAGAATCCGCTATATTGCTACCATTAAATTCGGTAAAATGCGGGCTCATTTTTTCGTATAGAGAACATCATGCCCCTGATTCGCCTTGATAAAGCCTCCGTTGCGTTTGGCTCGCGCCCTTTACTTGCAGATGTGGGTCTTAATATAGAGCCTGGGGAGCGTATTGGTCTGGTCGGACTCAATGGGGCTGGTAAGTCGACCTTATTAAAAGTGATCACCGGACAGGTTCATTTAGATAATGGCGAATTGTGGATTGATCCTTCTTGTCGTATCGCTGAGTTAGCGCAGGCTTTACCTGCGGCTGATGAGCGAAGAGTGTGGGATGTTGTGGCCTCAGGCCTGCAGGAAGTCGTTGATATGCGCGCTGCATATGACGAGTTATCATCTAATACGGATGCTAAATCTCTAGCAAAACTTGATCACCTGTTACATGAGATGGAAGCGGTAGATGGTTGGGGGCTAGAGCAGCGTGTAGAGCGTGTGCTAACTCGATTAAAACTCAATGGTGAAGCACTTATGTCTTCATTATCTGGTGGCTGGCGTCGTCGTGCCGCACTGGGCACTGCCTTGGTTCAAGAACCTGATCTATTATTGCTGGATGAGCCTACCAACCATCTGGATATCGATACGATCGAATGGCTCGAAAAACAGCTGCTAGAGTTTCGTGGCGGTGTATTGTTTATCTCGCATGACCGTGCATTAGTCGACCATCTTGCAACACGCATTATCGAATTAGATCGTGGAATCTTGACCTCGTTTGTTGGTAACTATACCTCTTACACTGAGCAGAAGCAGATCTTGTTAGAGCAAGAAGAGCGACATAATGCTTTATTTGATAAAAAACTAGCGCAAGAAGAAGTATGGATTCGTCAGGGCATTAAAGCACGTCGTACCCGTAATGAAGGACGTGTGCGCGCTCTAGAATCATTGCGGCGTGAACGTTCAGACCGTCTTGGTCGCCAAGGTAAAGCCAGCTTTAACCTTGAAGCAGCTCAGCGTTCAGGCAAATTGGTAGCAGAACTTGAGAACGTTACTGTTGGTTTTAACGGCACTCCTGTTATTGAAAACTTTACGGCCGCTATTCAGCGTGGCGATAGAATAGGCCTGATCGGCCCCAATGGTGCAGGTAAAAGTACTTTACTTAAGTTGATATTGGGTCAGCTTAAACCCGATAGCGGTAGTGTTTCTCATGGTACTAAGCTTGAAGTGGCTTACTTTGACCAGTTACGTGGGCAGTTAGACCCAGAAAAATCAGTTATTGATAATATTTCTGAAGGGCGTGAAGCGATTGAAATAAATGGTCAGCGCCGTCACATTATTAGTTACCTACAAGACTTTTTGTTTGCTCCTGAACGAGCTCGCACGCCATTGAAAGCCTTATCTGGTGGTGAGTGCAATCGTGTGTTGCTGGCTCGTCTGTTTAGCCAGCCTGCAAACTTGTTGGTATTGGATGAGCCAACAAATGATCTGGATGTAGAAACATTAGAGCTTCTAGAAGAAATTCTGATGGACTTTAAAGGCACTGTTTTGTTAGTGAGCCATGACCGAGCATTTTTGGATAATGTGGTGACAAGCTCGTTCGTCTTCGAAAACGGTGGCGTTTCCAGCTACATCGGTGGATATCAAGATTGGTTAAGGCAGCGCCCTAGCGTTGTTAAAGAGAAGGGACCTGCTAAAGCAGGGTTGAGTCAAGCAGGGGCAGCCTCTGTAGTTCCCGCTAAAAAGGCATCAAAGCTTAGCTATAAGTTACAGCGTGAGCTTGAGCAATTACCTGCTTTACTCGAGTCGGCAGAAGCTGAACTTGAAGCGTTAATGACTGAAACTAGCGCGGCAGGTTTTTATGAAAGCGATCATTCAGTTGTTACAGAAAAGCTTGCGCTACTGCAGCAGCAGGAGCGCAAGATTGAATTGCTGATGGAGCGTTGGGTCGAACTAGAAGCGATGTAGTGCTATTTTTCAGGCTCATAAACGCGAACAGCCAATACATCGCAAGGTGCGCCATGTAAAACACTGTTTGCTGTTGAGCCTAGTAGTAACGCTAGACCGTGACGGCCGTGGCTGCCAACAATAATCAAATCACACTCTTTATCCTCGGCCATGCGATGAATCTCTGATTCAGTATGGCCGGTGATAACCTGTTGAGATTCAACAGGATAGTTGAGCTTTTCAGAAAAGGCTGAGAGTTTGATTCGAGCATGTTCGTCGAGTTGATCTTGAACAGTGGTAAGGTCCATTGGAACATCACCACCGTAAGCAAAGCTAAGCGGCTCGATAACATGCAGTACTGTTAATTCTGCTTGGTTATTTTGTGCAATAGTACGTGTTTTCTCAATGAGCTGGTCTGATTCTTCAGACAGGTCTACAGCTAAGAGAATTTTAGAATAAACGGCCATTGGGTTAATCCTCTTTATTGAATTTACTTCAGTCTAGCATACAGAAACATTATAAAATTGTGATAACCATCAATAGAATGTGAGTCCTTCAAAGGAAATTTCAAGATGAAAATCTTTATTATCGTTGTTGTTGTGATGTCCCTGTTAGGTTCATTTATGTGGATGATGCCAACGCAGCGAGAAAAGTTTCAGGCGAAACTGCGTTTAAGGGCAAAAAAAGAAGGTTTTATGGTGCAACTCGTCAGGTTGACGGCGCCACGGGCTGAAGGTGAAATGGACGGAAAAGTACGTAATACACCTGCTTATCGTTTACCCAGAACTAACCTTGATAAAAGAGAAGTCGGTGCAATGCTTCCTTGGCAGGTTTTTAGAGTGACGGCCATTGCTAATGAAGGTTTGCCAGAAGGCTGGTGTTGGAAGGTAGGTGAAAGAGTCTTGTCTGATACCCAGTTGAGCATATTAAATGAAGTGATTGCGCTTTTGCCTCCTGATGTTGTAGCGCTGGAGTCAACTCCTGTTAATGTGACCGCTTTTTGGAATGAGAGAAGCGGTGACGAGCAGTTGGACACGCTAAAAATTGCTTTGGGAAAATTAATTGAGGGAAAAGTATGAGTCAGGATCTATCACTTAAGCCTTCATTTAAGGCTGGAAAGTACCGCCATTATAAAGGTAATGAATACGACCTAGTTGATCTAGTGAGGCATTCAGAAACAGAAGAATGGATGGTACTTTATCGTCCTTTATATGGTGATGCAGACCTTTGGGTGCGCCCTTATGATATGTTCTTTGAGAAGGTTACATTAGATGATGGCCAGCCTGTTGATCGGTTTGAGAAGTTATAATGAGTGGTAAATTACACCCAAAGAATCTTCATCAGGGCCGTTATGATCTGGCTGCGCTGAGGCTAACTTGCCCTGAGCTTATTGCGTTGCTTCGACCTAACCCTAAAGGAGATCAAACGATCGACTTTAGCGACGAAAAGGCGGTGCTTTGTTTAAACAAAGCGTTGTTGGCACATTTCTATCATGTGCAGCACTGGCAAATTCCTCCGGGGTACTTATGCCCTCCAATTCCGGGGCGTGCTGATTACATACATTACTTGGCTGACTTGTTGGCGGTTAGTAATCAAAAGCAGTGTCCTACGGGCAAGAAAGTACATGTGTTGGATATTGGTACGGGTGCCAACTGTATTTACCCTATCATTGGTAGCCAAAGCTATGGTTGGCAGTTTGTAGGGACTGACATTGATCCAGTAGCCGTTAAAACAGCGAGTTTGATTGCCCAGTCGAACACTGCCCTAAATAAGCTCATTAAAATTCGACAGCAAAAAGAGAGTGAGTATATTTTTAAAGGTGTTGTTAAACCTAAAGATAGATTTGACCTGACACTTTGTAACCCTCCTTTTCATGCGTCAATGCAAGAAGCGCAAGCGGCTAGTGAGCGTAAGTGGCAAAACCTCAACACCGGTGTAAAACAAAATTCATCTAGATTAAATTTTGGTGGCCAACAGTTCGAGCTGTGGTGCCCTGGTGGCGAGTTAGCTTTCTTGGAGCGTATGGCCAAAGAGAGTGTTGATTATGCTGAGCAGGTTTGCTGGTTTACCAGTCTAGTCTCCAAGAAAGATAATATTAAACCAATGCAGCAACTCCTTAAGCGCATAGGGGCTAAGCAGTGTGAAGTTATTAATATGAGCCAAGGGCAGAAAATTAGTCGACTAATCGCTTGGAGCTTTCTGTCTAAGGAAGATCATCTTCAATGGACCAATGCATATTGGTCATAATGCTTCGGCGTTGCTTTTTTCGTTACGCTTTATCGCACCTCTGTTTTAGGTATCTAAAATGAGTTCGGATTTACATGCTTCATTAAAAGAAGTTTTTGGTTTTGATCAGTTTCGTTCAGGGCAAGAGCAAACTATCCGACAGCTGTTAAAGGGTAGCTCTTCACTGGCAATTTTCCCCACGGGATCTGGTAAATCCTTATGTTATCAATTAACCGCTATACATTTGCCGCATCTAACCCTAGTAGTTTCGCCTTTACTGGCGTTGATGAACGATCAGTTATCCTTCCTTAAGCAGCAAGGTATTGCTGCGGCGAGTATTGATTCAACATTAACTGCAGAGCAGAGCAAAGACGTGATGTCTGAGGTTCGCTCTGGAAAAATTAAAATACTGATGGTATCTGTCGAGCGCTTTAAAAATGAGCGTTTTAGAAGCTTTATTCAATCTGTATCGGTATCTATGCTGGTGATCGATGAAGCGCATTGTATTTCGGAATGGGGGCACAACTTTCGTCCGGATTACTTAAAGCTTCCTGCTTATCGTGAAGAGCTGAAAATACCGTTGGTGTTGTTGTTGACGGCAACAGCAACCCGAAAGGTTAAAAAAGATATGGCAAAGAAGTTTGCTATAACTGAATCCGATATTGTTCAGACTGGTTTTTATCGCCCTAATTTGGACTTGTCTGTTGTGCCAGTGAGTACAGCACACAAAGATGAAAGACTTAATGATATTGTTTGCCAGCAGCAGGGCTCAGGTATTGTATATGTCACACTTCAGCACAGTGCAGAGCAGGTAGCAGCGTTCTTACGTAGCAAGCAGGTTAATGCCATGGCGTATCATGCGGGCTTGCCGAGTGATCTGCGCCAGCAAATACAGTCTGATTTTATGCGAGGGGCAATTCAAGTTGTTGTTGCAACTATCGCTTTTGGTATGGGTATCGATAAATCAGATATTCGTTTTGTGATTCATTATGATTTGCCTAAATCGATAGAAAATTATAGCCAAGAGATTGGCCGCGCTGGTCGTGACGGATCTCTCTCTAGCTGCATTACGCTGGCTAATCTGGATGGGTTAAACACAGTTGAGAATTTTGTATACGGTGATACACCTGAGCTGAGCGGTATAGATTACGTAATAAATAGTATTCGAAACGAGTGTCAAAACAGCCAGTGGGAGTTACAGGTATTAGGTTTGTCTAATGATAGCAATATTCGTCAATTGCCGTTAAAAACCTTATTAGTACAACTGGAACTGCTGGGGGTGCTGCGGCCTCTGTACGCCTATTTTGCTGATTTCAAAATCAAGCTATTGAAGTCTGAAGGTGATATTTTAGCGATGTTTGCAGGAGAGCGACGAGACTTTGTTGCTGCTATTTTTGCTAATACGACCTTCAAGAAAGTGTGGGGCAATCCCAATTTTGAAACATTATTCGAAAACTACCAATGTGAACGGGCCCGTGTTGTCGCGGCACTGGAGTACCTTCAAGAACAGGGTTGTATTACGCTTGAAACTAAACGTATCACCGAAGTATTTGCGGTAAACAGCGGCGTGCTGGCTGAATCAGATTTGGCGGTGAGGTTGTACAATTACTTTGCTGAAAAAGAGCAGAAAGAGATAGCGCGTATTGCTACTTTAGTTCGTTTTTTTGAGTTACCACGTTGTTTAAGTCACCATCTCGCGTTGTATTTTGATGATGCTCACTCTCCTGAAATATGTGGACATTGCTCTGTATGTAAAGGGCAGGTGGCTAAGCTGGCATATTCCTCTGCTGTTCAGTGGCCTGAAGATGCACAGGTCAGCCGTATTATAGACACTGTAGAGCAGCATCTAGCTGAGAAAACAGCAGGGCTCTCTTCATTAGAGCGAAGTATCGGGCTCTCACAAGAGAATATCAGTCGATTTTTAGCGGGTATTAGCGTGCCTGTATTTAATCGCTACAAAGTGAGGAAGTTGCAGGGTTTTGGCTCGTGTGAACATTTACGGTATGAGGATATCCGTAGCAAGGTACAGGAGCTATGCTCGGTTTCATGAGTGAGATTTTATCGATAACTCATGAATAATGGGGTATCTTTAAAATTAGTCTGTGGAGAACCGGTTGGTTATTCTTGTTTAAAACATGAAGCGTGCAAAAGGAAAGCATAGCGCCATATAGCACGGGGGTCGTATTGATGACGAACCCAGAGGATCAAAAACCATCGAGCCATGATGATTCTATCAGGCTGCATTACATACTCGATATCATCAAGGAAGGAGTATGGGAGTGGGACGCAAATACCGGCCAGGTGAAGCGTAACCTAGGTTGGTATCGAATGCTCAATTATAATAAAAACCTGTTTCCCGAGAACGTTCTTACTTGGGAGAAAGTAATACATCCTGATGATTTTAAAATGGTTATGCAACATTTTGAAGCATATACATCTGGAGAAATCAGCGCTTACGATATTGAGTATCGATGTATTAAAGGCGATGGCGATTTTTTGTGGATTCGAGATCAGGGAAGAGTGGTGGAAAGGTCTGAACAGGGTGTGGCTACCTTTATGATAGGGGCTCACTTAGACATTCATCAGCTTAAGCTGGCGCAAGCTCAACTGCAGATCCAAAGTGGATTATTAGATCAAGATAAGCTGACATTCGAACAAGAAGTTGAAAAGCGCACTGCTGAATTAACACAGGTTAATTTGGAGCTTGCTAAGAATCTCAAAAAAATTGAACGCTTAAGAGATACTGATTATCTAACCTCAGTATATAACCGCCATAAATCTGAAACAGAGCTCCTTAACGAAATAGCACGCTCTAAGCGTTACCATTCTCCTTTGTCTGTTGCTCTATTTGATATTGATGAATTTAAAATTATTAATGATACTTTCGGGCATCAAAATGGTGATTTAGTTTTACAAAAGGTTAGCCAGTTAGTTATTCGACATATTCGAGAGACAGATACGCTGGGGCGCTGGGGTGGAGATGAATTCTTTATCATACTTCCAGGTGTCAGTTTACTTGAAGCGGTTACGAGCATTGAAAAAATACGAAGTTTGATAGCGGCTGAAAAATTTACTGAGAAATTAAGAGTAACGTGTAGCTTTGGTGTAACAGAGTACGGTGCAGGAGATTCGGTGAGCACGCTTTATAAGCGTACCGATATTGCGCTTTATAAGGCCAAGCATGCTGGGCGTAATGTTGTTGTGCATTATTAAAAAGCCGGCCCCTCAATAACTCAATGAGTTACCCCCAGAGGGAACCGGCTGTGCAGGTGTAGCTAAAGATAAAGGCTAAATAACGCCTATTCTCTCCTGATCACGTTTAATAGATTCAAGTAGTGCTTGAAAGTTCCCTTCAGAAAACCCTAGATTCTCTGTGCGTTGAATAACTTTAATAGACCGTTAGAGCCCAAGTGAAGTGCAGCGCTTCAGAGTCAGTACCATATGTTCAGAAATACATTAAAGTTCGACAAGAAACCAGGGTTGGGTTTCTTGGGAGATAGCAGCGAGCTGAAAGAAGTTAATTATCAGAGAAGCGTTCGTTACTTATATTTTGCCTTACTGGTTTTTCGTAAAAATGAACCAATAGGCAGGGCCGGAGTATTATTGAAGGATGACTTCAGCAAGTTCTCGGCTAATTATCAGTAAACGTTAGCGACGTGATATCTCGCGCATTAAACTGCTAAGGTCGAGTCCCATTTGATCAGCCATTTTTTCAACATCGCTGGTCTTACGTGGGGCAACTTTCATGGCAGCTTTTCGCTTTTCTATTTTACGCTTTTTCTCTTGGACTTTTACTTCGAGGTTTTGTTGAAACTGATCAAGCTGCTCAAGGCTGAAAGAGCGTAGTATTGAAACAAATTCTTCGTCTGTCATTAGTAATAAAAACGCCTGTGTACTAAATAATGATGAGGCATCATTATGGAATTGGTTGCATTAAATCTGAGGGAATACAGGATGTATTCAATATGATTCTAGCATAAGTAAATATTATTACTTGATTTGCGCTAAATTTAATCCGCAGCCTTTCAGTACCAAGCGAGTAATAAGGGCTGCTGCTGTTTGATAATCTCGATCGTCTAGTTTCTTTTTCCCGGTTACTTTGCCTATTTGCCAGTCAAAATCAGCATATGTTTGGGTAGAAGCCCAGATCATAAATAGTAGGTGTTGGGCATCGATAGGCTCCATTTTTCCATCACTGATCCACTGATTAATGCGGGCAGTCATATGTGTTGTTTGCTGCATTAGCTTGTTAGAAATATCTTTTGTTAGATGGGGGGCTCCATGCATGATTTCGCTGGCAAACACTTTGGATGCGTGTGGGTGTTCTTTAGAAATACAAATTTTTGTGCGAATGTATTCTTCCAGGGCAACGGCAGGGTCATCATATTGATCAAAGGGCGCTGAGGCTTGCAGTAATGGCTCAATGATTGATTCAAGCACACAGCGATAGAGGTTCTCTTTGCTTTGAAAGTAGTAGTAAATATTCGGCTTTGGTAGATCTGCTTTTTTGGCGATATCAATGATTTTTGTTGCAGCATAGCCTTTCTCTGCAAATTCTATGCAGGAGGCTTCAAGGATGCGTTCACTATTTATTTCGCGGATTCTGCTCATACATTCTTCTTACGTGGGATACCTTGGGACGGTATGTCCATCAATACTCATGAAGAGCACTGTTGGTTTCTCTATATTGTGAGTAATCCTAGCGGGCTTCTGATGTTTGCTCAAGGAGACAATAAAATAGATTGTCCTTCTGGGAAGTAAAACTCATCGCAATTGTTGCCAGGGCCAGCACGATCGACCACTAAGAAATCATCATTGTTATTCAGCGCTAAGATAGGGTGATGCCAGATATTTTTCCGGTAGTTAATGCCTTGTTTACCATGGCTGACAAAGGCTTTTATTTCTGTTGGATCAATAATGTCACTTTCGGGGGCTACAACGATTAAAAAAGCGGCGTCTTGCATAGGAATAAATGCTTGGCTTCCTAGTGGGTGTTTTTCTAGCATAAGAATTGGCAACGGCCTTTTTAAGGGAGTCGCTCTGAAAATACTAATAATGGCTGAGCCGTGCTCATCTACATCAACCGTAGCGAGCTGGTGATAGCGTTGAGTCGAGCCATTGTTAATAAGAAAGAAATCTCGGTCTTGGGTTTCAATAACATCGCCAAAGGGAGCAAACGCTTTTGCCGTTAATGGTTGCGGTGTGAGTGTAATCATCGGTTGCTCTCTTTATTGTGGTGAGAATTTTATAACAAAGTGTTTATGGCGATGTTTTATGTAAGAGTCCAAACACACGTAATCGACTAATGCCACCATCAGGGAATATATTGAGCTTGATATGGCTTACTTTTCCTAAGTCATTTAGTTCAGTAGAAAAGTGATGCTCGCTATCCATCTGTAATTTTTGTGAAGGTAATAGTTCTCGCCAGAATAAGCTACGAGTCGCTATTTGTTCATCTGTGCCGCTTTCTACAAAAGCGGCTTGAATCGAGCAACTATCCGGATAATTCCCTTTAAAATGGCAAGTATCAACTAGTACCTGCTTAACATCGCAAGGGTGAGCTAATGCAACAATAACCCAGTCATTACCAGGTACGCGTCTCCTTGCTGTTTCCCAGCCATCACCCATGTTAACGCCACGCCCAGGGTTTAGAATATTGCTCTTGTTGCCGTAGTGCTCATCACTACACGCCAAAGCTCTAGCGCCGTTGATTGCGGCAGCAAAATCGATCTCTTCATCACTACTATGGTTATTCCAGTCCCTATGTGGCACACCGTAGAGCCTTAAACGAGCAATGCCCCCGTCAGGAAAAATGTTAAGTCGAATATGAGTCCAAGGGCGTTCGTCATCGATCTGGAATAAGTTCTGTCTGTTGCCGCTCAAGCTGACAGGGCTTAGAACGCTTTCCCAAGTGGTGTGTTCATTAGGCTCTTTATCGGGTGAGAAGCAGGCGTCTATTGATGCTGAAGGGGGGTAGTTGCCCGTAAAATATGAGGTATCGATATCGACACCTTTGAATACGCCCGCAACACCTAAGCGAACAATGGCGTAATCATAACCCTCAAAGCGTTTTCGGCGAGACTCCCATCCATCCATCCATTTCCCGTTGTCATCATAAACATCCTCTTTCCATACAGGAGCTTCTGGTTGCAGCATACGATTGACCTCTGCAAACCAGTCGTCGGTTACAAAGGTAGCAACGCTTCCTAGGCGACTATCAGCAAGGTTTAGCAAGTGGGTAAATTCAGTCGGTTGGCTCATAGGTGTTTCTCAGAAAGGTTATAGGGCTTCAAGCCGAAACAGTGCAATTTTGTTGATTTCTGTTATCGCCTGTTCAAATTCTATGTCTATGTCGTTGTGGACACGTATTTCAAACGCTTCAAGTATCTGTAAGCGATTACTTCCCTTGACTGCCATGATAAACGGAAAGTTAAATTTGGCTTTGTATGCTTTGTTTAACTGTGTGAAGCGCGAAAACTCTTGAGGGCTGCATTCATGTATGCCGGCTCCGGCTTGTTCAGAGGTCGAAGAGGCGGTCAGTTCTCTACTTATGGCAGCTTTTCCCGCTAAGTCTGGATGGGCATTTATCAGTGTTAGTTGTTGGCTTTTAGATGCGTTTAATAAAACATCAGACATTAATTGGTGCAATTGCTGTATATCATCAGCATTGATTGATGATAAGCGTGCATGAGCGTGTTCAGCGACCCACGGAGAGTGTTCGTAGATATCCTTAAAATGCTCTACAAACGAAGCTTTAGGCATTGTGCTGGGGTGGAGGGTGCTGAACCTCATGATGCCGCCTGTTTTTGTGTTTTATGTGGCGGCTTATAAGGGTGGTACTCATGCCAGTGGCGTGCAATATCAATACGACGAGCATACCAGACCTTCTCAAACTGCTGTGTGTAGGCAATAAAGCGCTTAAGTGCAGCAATACGTCCAGGGCGGCCAATTAATCTACAGTGAAGGCCTATAGAGAGCATTTTTGGGGCGTTTTCACCTTCTTCGTAGAGTGTGTCGAAGCTATCTTTAAGATAATTAAAGAACTGCTCACCACTGTTAAAGCCTTGTACTGTCGAAAAACGCATATCGTTTGTATCGAGTGTGTAAGGAATAACTAAGTGCCCTTTATCTTGATTTTCGATCCAGTAGGGGAGGTCGTCGTCGTAGGCGTCTGAGTCGTATAAAAACCCACCTTCTTGCATGACAAGTTGGCGAGTATTGACACTATTGCGACCGGTGTACCAGCCTAAAGGACGCTCGCCGGTAATAGCTGTGAGAATGCTTACCGCTTTATCAAGATGTACGCGCTCCTCTTCAGGGCTCATTGGTTGGTAGTCGATCCAGCGATAACCATGGCTACAGATTTCATGACCAGCGGCCGCCATGGCTTTGATGATATCAGGGTGGCGCTCAGCGGCCATAGCAACAGCAAATATGGTGAGAGGGATTTGATGCTTCTTGAAGAGGTCAAGAATTCTCCACACACCTGCACGGCTACCATATTCGTAGATAGACTCCATGCTGATATGGCGCGCGTGGCGAATAGGCTGAGCAGAAGGTATCTCAGATAGAAACGCTTCAGATTCTTCATCACCATGTAGTACGCAGCGTTCGCCACCTTCTTCATAATTCAAAACGAAGGAGAGTGCGATTTTAGCATCGCCAGGCCAGTGCGGGTGTGGTGGCTGCCCGGCATAGCCGATAAGGTCGCGAGGATAGCTCATATCATTTACTCAGAATTATGGTGCTAAAGAGATAGGTGTGTGAGTACCTTTATTTAATTGTATACAATAAAATATGGCGTACATAAAGTTAAAAGGCACTAAATATCGGTTTTTAGTAGCTTTAAATCGGTCGTATGTGAAATTATTTGAGATTTAATCGATTAATTGTATACAATATTTTTATAAAATTTTTATTCTATAGGATCTCCAATGGGATATTTAACGACTCATGTACTTGATACCGCACAAGGCTGCCCAGGAAACGCAATCCGAGTGCAATTATTTAGGCTCAATGGTAATAGTCGAGTGCTAATAAATGAAATGCTTACAAATGCTGATGGCCGTACTGATTCCGCCATACTGCCTGAAGAAGAGTTTTCAGTAGGTAAATACGAACTCGTGTTTGCAGTAGGTGATTATTTTAGGGCAAAAGGTGTTGAACTTGCTGAGCCTGCGTTTATTGATGATGTTTCAATTCATTTTGGGATCGCAGAGGAAGGCACACATTATCATGTGCCATTACTGGTATCGCCGTACAGTTATTCAACGTATCGAGGGAGTTAGTTCAGTACCGTGCCCATGTATAAAAAATGACCATGTTCCATTTTTTATACTCTAAATGAAGTAAAGAACACGTTTTTATACTGAAAAAACACTTTTTTTAGAGATTGTCGCTTTATGGCTGCACAAAACAGAACAACGCAAGATGAGGTGATTTATGGCCATATCTTCGATGCTATCTTAGAGCAACGGCTTGCTCCTGGCACTAAGCTTAGTGAAGAGTCGCTAGGAGATATCTTTGGTGTTAGCCGTACGGTGATTCATCGTGCGTTGTCACGTTTAGCGCATGAGAAAGTGGTTGTTATTCGCCCTAATAGAGGCGCAATGGTTGCCAGCCCAACGATAAAAGAAGCCCAGCAGGTTCTTTTTGCTCGACGCGTTATAGAAAAAACAGTAATTGAACTAGCAGCAGAAGATTCCATTGATAAGCAGTTAGATCAGTTGCGCAAACTCGTTAAAGGCGAGCAGGATTGTTTCGCGCGAGGAGACCGGGGCACAGGTATTCGCTTGTCCGGTGAATTTCATCTTCAACTGGCTGAAATAGCCGGTAATGCACCGCTGCGTGGTTTTTTGCGTAGTTTGGTATCGCAATCCTCATTAATCATTGCGCTATATGAGAACGATACAAAAACCCACTGCTCTTATGATGAGCACTTAGCATTGATTGATGCCGTTGCCGCAAAAGATAAGGTGAAGGCGGTACAGCTAATGGAGCATCACCTAGACCATGTTGAGCAAAAATTAACCTTGCATGATGAAAATGCCAAAGGTGATTTAAAAGCCATATTTTCTAATTTATCTGTATAAAAACGTCGATTATAAGCCTAGATTCCCACAATAATCTCTAAGCTTTGACTCCTTTTAATAAAAATCTTATAGTCGTTTGCCGGATGAGTAATCCGGTTTCGTTCTCGGGGCGGGGTGTAACTCCCCACCGGCGGTAAAAATAGAGGGTAGCGCACGTTATCTTATTGTTTAAGCCCGCGAGCGCCTTTTGTTTAAGTGCTTTATAGCCTGTTATAAAAGGGTCAGCAGATCTGGTGAGACTCCAGAGCCGACGGTCATAGTCCGGATGATAGAGAGCGTGTCAGACAAAACCACCCCACTGTT
>JAWUYS010000097.1:0-25058 GCA_034110685.1 Neptunomonas sp. | reverse complement strand
AGTTTCAGCAGTTTCAGCAGTTTCAGCAGTTTCAGCAGTTTCAGCAGTTTCAGCAGTTTCAGCAGAAGCATTTGGCATTGAAATAAAACAGCGCGTTAAAAACTGGGTTGGCATCTCGGTATCCGTGGGTATCGCTCCCACTAAAACGCTAGCAAAACTCGCCAATAATGCCGCCAAACGCTATCGAAAAACAGCGGGCGTAGTCGACCTCACCTCACCACAAAGACAAGAAAAACTGCTAAGCATAACGCCAGTCAAAGAAGTGTGGGGGATTGGATCACGCCTTGCTAAACAACTTAACAACGCAGGCATAGACACCGCCCTACAATTAGCGCGCTGCCAACCCGGTTGGATTCGGCAACAATTTTCCATCACTGTTGAGCGAACCGTTCGTGAATTAAACGGCTTATCATGTATAGATATGGAATCATCACCGCCTGCCAAGAAACAGATTCTATGTAGCAGAACCTTTGGTGTACGTGTCACTGATTACAAGGATATGCATGCAGCACTGTGCAAACATTGTGAACGGGCAACAGAAAAACTGCGAGAGCAAGGCAAGCAAGCACGTGTTGTTTCAATATTTATCAAAACCAATCCTTTTGGCTCAAACGAAAGCTATTATCGTAAAAGTGCTAGCTGCATTTTAGACACCCCGACCCACGATACTCGCGAAATAACCCAAGCCGCTATTCAGCTACTAAAGACGATATGGAAAGAAGGACTTCTCTATATGAAAGTAGGCGTGATGCTCGCTGATTTCTATGATCCCGGCACGTTTCAAGCAACACTCTGGGACACGCCTTCTGCTTTTCGAAATTCAACTGAGCTCATGCAGGCGATTGATAAAATAAATAAGAGCGGCAAGGGACACATTTGCTTTGCTGGCCAGCAGCGCTCAAACGGTTGGAAGATGAAGCAGGAGAAGCTATCCCCTGCTTACACTACTCGATGGAGTGATATTCCTAGCATTCGCTAGTATGGAACAAGCAACACTTGCTAACACCCCAACTCAGTGATTAATGGGTAATTGTATATGCACAGTTGATCCAACATTAACATCTGATGTCACAGCCATATCACCTTGGTGTTGCTCAGTGACTATGTAATAAGAGAAAGACAATCGCTCTCCTGCATCAAAATCAGCTTCTGGCGCTTTATTACTAAAGAAAGGCTCAAATAAATACATTTGTTCCTCATTCGTTAAACCAACACCGTTGTGATGAATTTTAATCCAAAGACTGTCATAACATTCAGCCAGGATAATCTTAATGGTTGGCTTAAACTCCTCACCTCTATGAGTCTCTTCCATTTTCATTTCCAGTGCATGACATGCATGACGGAATAGACCTAAAAAGACTTGTTGAAGCTCGGTAATGTAGCAAGGTGTTAACGGCAAATTCTTTTCGTAATTGCGCTCCAGAGTTACCTTACTAAACGGTAAATTAGCTGAAACCGAGATGACGTCGTTCGCTAAGCTAATGGCGTTCTCCATTACATCTACAATATTCGCTAACTGCTTCTTATCATGACGACTGCGTGCAAACGACAACAGGTTACTGATAATAGTCGAGACCTGCTCCCCTTTATCTGACATATCATGAAGAATCGTATTCAACTGCCTAGCCTGCTTATCATCTGCTGCTGCTTCAACGTTCGCTTTATCGGCAAGCGTATGCTGAAAGCTTTTTAGATCCATTAAAATAGCTTGCAGCGGAACATTAATATCATGCGCCATCGTTGAAGCGAGTTCACCCATAAATGACATCTTATCGTTATGGATCAACATGTTTTCAGCAGAAGTCTGTTTGCTGACATCATCCACTAAAATAACAACGCCCTGCTCAACCTGGCTCTGCAAAGGATAAATTGTAATATCGTAATGAGCGACGCTTCTCAGACTTTGTTTGAAATGGATCGGTGTGTTCTTTTCGATCACTTGCTGAATCTGCTCTGGCGCTATAGACACAGTAGGATAAGCTTCCCATAAAGTTTTCCCC
Source organism: Neptunomonas sp. (assembly GCA_034110685.1). Classification (GTDB taxonomy): domain Bacteria; phylum Pseudomonadota; class Gammaproteobacteria; order Pseudomonadales; family Balneatricaceae; genus Neptunomonas. The sequence goes on along the minus strand of JAWUYS010000097.1, from coordinate 23,058 downwards.
AGTGCTTGGCTGGCAGGAATACCCGAAACCTTCTCTACTTGCTTATTCCATTGCGTCACTCGGCCTTCGTTATTTAACCCCACTAACATCAATGGCATAGAGGTTAAAATATCCTTGATATAGGATTCGGAAGAGCGCAACCGATCACTAGTCACCACATGCTGTGAGACTTCATCTTCTAATAGCTGATTACTGTGTTTTAAAAGTTTGTTGGATTCATCAAGTGTTGCGGTGCGATCTTTTACGCGTTGCTCAAGACCTTTTCGTATTTCAGTTAACTCAACATTCGCTTTATAGGCACGACGGCGAGCAAAATATAGGCCTATTGCGACAATAGAAAGCAAGATAATCAGTGTACCACTGCTCCAGTTAGCCAGAATTTGCCAATTAGTTTTACCATTAGCATCTTTAAAGATACTGGTGATCCCTGCATGAGCCCACGAAGACTGCATTACCAACAACATTAAAACTGAAATATTTCTCATAAAAACCCAAATATAATCAAATAATTACAAAACACTGCTAACAAGTTAAATCTTATAAGAACACTACTTTATCTGACCAAGATTACCCGCATAATTCCTGATAAACAACTCAGCAAAAAAAAGAGTATCACAAACCTCTCTACTCGATATTTAAGCAGCGTGAAAACGCTAACCAACACCTACAAATAGCTAGAATTTCACATTAATCTTGATTTTCTCAGGATAATCGATCAAAAAGTCGCTATTAATGACGCTCTGACTTGTCCCTAACGACACATATCCATAGAATAATGCGATTTTCAAGTGAACTCTGTAAAGGTCAATACTGCCATGCGCGCAAGCAAATTTCTTATCGCAACGCTCAAAGAGACTCCTTCTGACGCTGAAGTCATCAGCCATCAGCTGATGCTACGCGCAGGTATGGTTAGAAGAGAAGCATCAGGACTCTATTCTTGGTTACCTATGGGCTTACGTACGCTTCGTAAAGTAGAACGTATCGTGAGAGAAGAGATGGATAATGCTGGCGCGATGGAAATACTCATGCCAGCCATTCAGCCTGCAGAGCTTTGGGAAGAATCAGGACGCTGGGAGCAATATGGTCCCGAACTATTACGCTTAAATGACCGTCACGGCCGTTCTTTCTGTGTAGGCCCTACTCATGAAGAAGTGATCACCGATATAGTCCGTAACGAAATTAGAAGCTATAAACAATTACCGGCTAATTTCTACCAGATTCAAACCAAATTCCGCGATGAGATTCGTCCTCGCTTTGGTGTAATGCGCTCTCGCGAGTTCATCATGAAAGATGCCTATTCTTTCCATTCTTCACGTGAGTCTTTGGAAGCAACCTATGACGTGATGTACCAAGCCTATACCAATATCTTTACACGATTGGGCCTTGATTTTCGTCCAGTGATTGCAGATAACGGCTCTATTGGTGGCAATGGCTCACATGAGTTTCATGTACTGGCTTCATCTGGCGAAGATGATATTGCCTTCTCTGATAGCAGTGATTACGCCGCTAACGTTGAAATGGCTGAAGCGCTTGCACTCGGTGAAAGAACGGCTCCAACAGCTGAAATGGCACTCTTTGATACGCCTAATGCAAAAACTATCAATGAGCTCGTTGAACAATTCAACCTACCTATTGAGAAAACAGTTAAAACCTTAGTCGTTGTCGCATCAGAAGAATGCGAAGCCGATTTCGTAGCCTTGCTGGTACGCGGTGACCATGACTTGAACGAAATCAAAGCAGAGAAGCAGCCCGATGTAGCGGCACCGTTATGCTTTGCTACAGAAGAAGAAATTCTCAAGGTAATGGGTGCAGGCCCTGGATCACTAGGCCCACTCAACCTGACTATCCCATGCATCATTGATAGCAGTGTTGCCAACATGGCAGATTTTTCTGCTGGCGCCAACGTTGAAGATAAACACTACGCTAATATCAACTGGGAACGTGACCTACCTACGCCAACTATTGCGGACCTTCGTAATGTTCAAGAAGGCGACCCTAGCCCTTGTGGGCAAGGAACACTGCAAATTAAACGCGGCATTGAAGTAGGACATATTTTCCAATTAGGTACGAAGTACTCTGAAGCAATGAGTGCCACTGTCTTGAATGAAAATGGCAAAGCGACCGTATTAGAGATGGGCTGCTACGGTGTTGGGGTAACACGTGTAGTGGCCGCTGCAATCGAGCAAAATCATGATGAAAATGGAATTATCTGGCCAGCAAGCCTAGCGCCATTCCAAATTGCCTTAGTTCCATTGAACTATGACAAGTCTGAAAAAGTTCGCAATGTAGCCGATGAAATCTACACAGCGCTTCAAACAGCAGGCATCGAAGTATTGCTAGATGATCGTAAAGAGCGCCCTGGTGTGAAGTTTGCCGACATGGAGTTGATGGGACTGCCTCACCGCCTAGTCATCTCTGAGCGCGGTATTGAAGCCGGTGCTTACGAATATAAAGGCCGTCGTGACAGTGAAAAACAAGATGTCTCAGCTGCAGGCATTGTTGAATTCCTAACGCAAAAAGTCATGGGCTAATACCTAGAGTAGGATCAAAAAAGGCTGCTTATTAATTTAAGCAGCCTTTTTTATGCTTACGATTTTTCTTAAGCTGTCCACGCTCCCTTTCATCATGCTACATAACAAAACCATCCAAGCTTTCATCATATGGCAGTGGCTCAGATGCAACTTGAGCAACATTGGCAAGTGTAGGCCCTATTTGCAACCATGCCTCAACTTGACGCACTGCATTACTTTCACCACACAGCATGACTTGAACCCTCCCATCAGAAAGGTTTCTAACCCATCCCGTTAAGCCATGCGACAACGCCTCATCCATTGTAGATTTACGAAACCAAACACCTTGAACCTTGCCAGCAACAAAAGCATTAATACATATTTTTGCCACGACTCACCCCTCTTATATTCCTAGCTATAAATCTACCGCTTAACAACTGACAAAGCCTCGTTTGTCGCATTACCTACTTCAGTTTTAGTGTTTGCAAATAATCGTTCTAGCGTAATATTCAGATCACGCTCCTGCATTTTTTTTACATCGTTCAGGCAGCCATCTAAATTATTTTCCCAAGCCGCATCACCATCACTAGTCGCCAAGGGGTCAGGTATCGGCCAAGGCAAAAGACGGCATAGCTCATTCAGCGTTATGCTACCCAACCCGCGCGACAGTAAATACTCACCTTGATCGGTGCGTCGAATTAGATTTTGTGCCATCAACATCTGAACATATTCATCCCAACTGGATTGATCTAAACCATTCACTTGCTGTAATAACTGATCATCACTCAATGCTTGTCCGACTTTCTGCCCTTCCCACAAACGATGTAATACACCAACAATAGTATGCAAGTGAGACTTCTCACGCACTCGATCCATAGACTGATAAACCGTCAATGCGCGAGTCAACTCACACCCCATCAAAATAATAAACCAGGAAATGAAAATCCAAACAAGAAAAAGAGGGATCGCTGCAAAAGCGCCGTATATCAATTCATATGACGGAAATTGTGTTGCATAAAAAGCAAAGCCACGCTTAGCGCTTTCAAACAAAATAGCTACCACAACAGCCCCAATAAAAGCATTTTTAAGAGGGACTTTGCAGTTAGGTACCGCAGCATAAAGTAGGGTAAATGCTGCCGCTGACATCACAATCGGCAGCATAGTCAGCAATCTAGATTTCCCAACAAGATTTGTGGCATCTGATATTAAAGGTAGCGATGCTATATATGACGACACTAATATCCCTAAGCCGATAAGAATCGGACCGAGGCTCAAAATAGCCCAATACAACAAAAAACTAGACATGCCTTTACGCTGATCTGAAACGCGCCAAATACGATTAAATGCCACCTCAATATTGCGCATCATCATGATAGATGTCACAACAAGAAAACCGACACCCACCGCTGTCAACTTTTGCGCCTGACTGGTGAAATCCTTAAGGTAGTTTTGAATCTCCTCACCCGTTGTTGGCACAAAGTTAGAAAAAACCCACCCTTGCACCTGCTCTCCAACCCCTTGAAAAGAAGGTATGGCGGCTAACATGGCAAAAGACACCGTCATTAAAGGCACAACAGCAAATAACGTTGTATATGTCAGCGCAGAAGCATTAATGACGCCGCCGTTGCCGAGAAATTGACGTAATAAATAACGTAAAAAACGTACTGCTGGAAAATCCAGTAACCCACTCATTTAACGATTCCTTGAAATAAAACTTTTATGATGAGCCTTTGTTGCGTCTTCTTAGACGTATACAATAACGGCTTTATCACTTTAATAGCTGTTTTATAACAGTTTGCACGGGAAATCAGAATGAGCCAAGTGACAATCTATCATAATCCTCGCTGTTCAAAATCACGTCAGACGCTAGAGCTGATTAAAGAACAAGGAATCGATCCAGATATCCGCGAGTACTTAAAAGACGCCCCTTCTGCTGTAGAACTGAATCAAGTCCTAACATCGCTTAACATAAGTGCTCGTGAGCTGCTCCGCAAAAATGAACAAGAATACAAAGATAACGATCTTAGTAATCCAGAACTTAGTGATGCACAAATCATTGAGGTAATGGTCGCCAACCCAAAATTGATTGAGCGCCCTATCGTACTCAAAAACGGCCAGGCACGTATCGGACGCCCACCAGAATCTGTTCTGGAGATTTTATAAGTGGCATCGCCTTATATTCTAGTGCTCTATTACAGCACCCATGGCGCCACGCGACAGATGGCGCAACAAATTGCACGTGGTGTTGAAAGAGCCGGAATGGAAGCTCGCTTACGTACCGTCCCAGGTATTTCGGCGGTGAGCGAAGCTACTGCACCGGCTATTCCAGAAGAAGGTGCTCTGTATTGCACAGAGGAAGATTTAAGCCAGTGCGCAGGCTTAGCATTAGGTAGCCCAACTCGCTTTGGCAATATGGCTAGTGCATTAAAATATTTTGTGGATTCGACCAGCGGTATTTGGATGTCAGGCGCACTAATAGGCAAGCCGGCGTCTGTTTTTAGCTCAACTTCCAGCCTACATGGCGGCCAAGAAACGACGCTTGTGAGCATGATGTTTCCGTTGCTACACCACGGCATGGTCATTAGTGGCATCCCGTATAGTGAAACAGAACTGCTAACAACACAGTCCGGTGGCACACCCTACGGCGCAACGCATTTGGCGGGACGTGATAATAAACGGGCACTCGACCAAGACGAAATTTCACTTTGCCAAGCACAAGGTAAGCACCTTGCAACATTGGCAAAAAAACTTTCTGTCAATACAGATACATAAGCACAGGACCTTTGATGGAAACCCTACGTAAAAAAGCACGCATCACACGCGTAATCACCATCGCCAGCTATGTGGGATTAATGCTGTTATTCACCCTATGGTATATGGTGATTCACCCTTTAGAAACGGGAAAGCCTTGGGTTATTTGGGCCGTTCATGTATTACCATTAGCGGGTTTTATTCCTGCGATTAAATCTGGAAACCCACGCAGCCATGCTTGGCTTTGCTTTGTACTGCTCATCTATTTTATTGAAGCCGTTTTAGCAACAACGATGAGCCTAGAAACACGTAATTTCGGCATTGTCTATACGCTACTGGTTAGCACATTGTTTACTGCAGCTATGCTGTATATTCGCTGGCAGAGCCAATATACGCGCTTATCTCGCGAATCAGCGTCAGCACCTAAATAGTATGTTTGATCCCTCAAAAATTAGGCGCGACTTCCCGATACTATCAAGCAGGATCAATGGGCAACCATTGATCTACCTTGATAACGCCGCGACAACTCAAAAGCCGCGCGCTGTTATCGATAGCCTATCTCGCTTTTATAAATCCGCTAATAGCAATGTCCACAGAGGCTCTCATACCCTCTCAAATAGAGCGACCAGCGAATTTGAAGCAGCGAGAGAGCAAGTTGCAAACATAATTAATGCACCTCATACAGAAGAGGTTATTTGGACACGTGGAGCAACTGAAGCCGTCAATTTAATTGCTCAATCCTACGCTGATTCAATATTGGCACCTGACGATACTATTTTATTATCAGTGATGGAGCACCACGCCAATATTGTGCCTTGGCAACAAGTAGCTCAAAAGAGGCATGCGCATATTACGGTGATACCTTTAACTACAACAGGTGAATTAGATCTAGCAGCGTACCAACAACTACTGATTAAGCATCGCCCTAAAATTGTTACGGTCACCCATGTATCTAATGCACTCGGCGTTATAAACCCTGTTGTGAAAATCACAGAGATGGCCAAATCAGTCGGCGCAACTGTAGTTATAGATGGAGCCCAAGCGATTGCACATGAGCTAGTAGATGTTCAAAGCATTGGATGCGATTTTTACTTCTTTTCTGGGCACAAATGCTATGGCCCAACCGGTATTGGAGCACTTTGGGGGCGCAAAGCACTACTTGAACAGATGCCACCTTGGCAATGTGGCGGTGAGATGATTGAAAAAGTCAGCTTTTCTGGTACAACTTTTAACCGCCTTCCCTTTAAATTTGAAGCGGGCACCCCTCCCATTGCTGACGCTATTGCGCTGTCTGAAGCGTTAAAATACCTAGCTAATCTAGACCGTAAAGCAGTTGCTGCGCATGAAAAAAACCTCAGAGACCTTGCTATCCAGTACTGCCAGAACATTGATGGCATAACACTACTGGCAATAGAACCTGATAATGTCGGTATTTTGTCTCTTATGGTTGAAGGCGTTCATAATCAGGACTTAGCGGCTTTGCTAGACCAGTCTGGAATCGCTGTTCGAAGTGGGCATCACTGCACCATGCCCCTTATGGAATATTTAGGCTGTAATGGCACTGTCCGAGCCTCGTTCGCTTTATATAACACCCAAGCAGAAGTAACTCGCTTTGCCGAAGTATTACAAGATTGTATTACACAACTGAGAGATGACACTTCAACAGATATAGATACACTCTCAAAAAATAGCGCACTTTCTTATTGCGAAACAGAAAGCCACCCATTGCTCGTTGAGAAGCTGAACTCCGCTTCTAGTTGGCAAGCTCGCTTTGATTTACTTCTAAGCGCAGGAAAAAAGCTATCGGTATTCCCCGCCCAGTACAAAATTGATGAGCATCGCATCGCTGGTTGTGAGTCTAATGTATGGCTCATTGCACAACAGCAACCAGATCTGTCTTGGAAGTTTGCTATCGATTCTGATGCAAAGCTAATGCGAGGTATTATTTATCTGATTTTATCTGTGGTTCAACACCAGACAAGCAAAACCATTCAAGCACTACAAACCGAAAAATTACTGCACTCATGCAAGCTAACTAACTACTTAAGCCCTTCACGAACCAATGGCGTGCAAGCAATCATTAATCAGATAAAGCATCTGGCCAAATAAACACTTTAACCACATTGCTTTTACTAAGCGTTCTAGTTCTTGATCTTTGTACAGCAATAACAGAAGATCTTGTATAACACTAATAACAATAAAAGAAGTTAAAAAAGAACAACTAAGCCAGCTCTACTCTTTGCCAAAGACGGCACATTCATTCACTTTCAACAAAGCGATAGCACCATGAATCTTAACGATGTAAGCCTTTTTATTCGCATTGTTGAAACAGGAAGCTTTACCTCTGCAGCAGAAAGCTTGGGCATTCAAAAATCAACTATCAGTCGCCGCATCGCTCAACTTGAAGACGAGCTAGGCGTACGTTTATTACAAAGAACAACGCGTAAATTAAAGCTCACGGACGATGGTGAGGAGTTGTTTGGTCGCTGCCAACCTCTTATTAACGAACTCGATACCGCAAAAGACCACCTATCGGCCACCCAAAGCAACCCTCGAGGACGCTTGCGTATCACCATGCCATCAGAACTAGGCGTCTTTATGATGAATGAGGTCGTTGGTACTTTTATGAAACGCTACCCTCAAATAATGCTTGAGGTAGAGCTGAGCACTCGAGTGATTGACCTAATAGAAGAAGGCATAGATTTAGCCATTCGTGTTGGCGAACTAGCAGATTCTAGCCTTATCGCTCGCCGTGTTGCTAGCGTTTCACGAGGCCTATACGCCTCCCCTGCTTACCTTGCAAAACATGGCACACCGAAAACGCCTGACGATCTTCAAAACCATGAATGCTATGGAATATTAAAAGCCATCGAACACTGGGAATTTGATAACTGGGATGAAGCGGTCGAAGTGACGGGGCATTTAAAAGCAAATAGCATCAGCTTTATTCGCGAGCTGCTATTACAAGACATGGGCATTGCTAGGATGCCTCGCGTTTTTTGCTGCAACAGTGTGCAACAAGGTGATCTCGTTGAAATTTTAAGTGAGTATTCGCCTCCTCCTATCGAAGTTAACGCCCTCTATCCTAGCCGTAGGCACTTGAATCCCAAGGTCCGCTTATTTATCGACCATATGATGGAGATGATTGGCGACCACCCCTGGGCTAGTGAACAAATGGTCACGCCGATATCTAACCACAATATTGACTAGAAAAAATATAACCTTTAAGTGTAGACCACTTTGAAACATATGTATGATTAATTGCCATAATTAATTATAATATCACCAATTATTAAAAGGACTTTAGGTGATCACATTGAAGAATAAAATATTGGGCACTCTAAGCCTTTTATCCATTTTGGCGGTACAGCCTGCTAATGCAGCCTTTATTACTGATGTTTCAAGTTTAACAGGTGCAGTCAATCTTATAGATTTTAGTGAGTTTACCGGAAGTAACCAGCACAACAGAGTAAATGGCCCAATAAATATTGGCACTCCTGTCGGTGAAGATATTCAAGTTTCGACCACACAAGATCCTGTAGACCTCTGGCTAACAAATACAACCTGGGATCTTAGTAATAACCAAGAATGGAACTCAGGTAGAAATGGTTTTTTAGGTATATCTCAGCCTGATAACGTCAATGTTTTTCCTGTGAAAATCGAGTTTAACTCAGGCAACATCTCTAGTTTTGGTTTTTTCATGAACTATTTTTCCAGAAGAGATGCGAACAATGGTGTTGTTAGCCTAAGCGCATATGATTCTGGTTCCACGCTATTGGAAGAGTTCATAATTAACGGATCTGACAGCACTAGCATTAACACGCCTACCAGCAACAATGACGGGGCGTTTAGAGGCATTAAACGAGATAGTGCGGATATCGCTTATATTGAGTTACTCGGATTTCACTCTGTCTTTGACGATCTGCAATTCACCCGCGCTGTAACTAGCTCAATTCCAGAACCAGGTAGCATCTTATTGCTTATGCTCGGACTTGCCGGTATTGGCGCATCAACGCGAAACAACAAGCAAGCACACTAAGCTTAATTTCACATAGTGCTTTAACGGTATAGCTTCACAGAAGCTATACCAACACCATTCTGAAGAGCTTTCTAAACAACTCTTCCAGTACACCAAGCGACCCTCCCTGCACTTCAGTTATCACTAGCATTTGACGCTAAACCAACAGTAACACATCCTAGAATGCCTTCTAGCACGCCCATCGCCATCGCTTCAAATAAGTAGGCATGAGGAAACGACTGAACAAACGACAATATACTACACGCTGATTATTACTGCCGGCATGATGGTATTAGGTACGCTTCTACCTATTCTTTTAATTGCAGTTGAAAACAAAAATGAAAAATATCCTGGCCCGTTATAACACCATTAGTCGCGCTAAGATGTATGTTAAAGGCTATACTTCTCACCCTCCCGTTCACGACTTTGTCTTAACAAGGCGGCCAGCAGGATTTTATGGATACCAATACACTATCAGCTTTTATTGCAGTGGCTGAGAGCCATTCTTTTTCACAGGCGGCACAACAGCTATTCATCACACAATCAGCCGTTAGCAAGCGCATAGCCACATTGGAAGACCAACTCAATCAAAAGCTATTTGATAGGATTGCCCGAAAAGTAACGTTAACGGAAGCAGGCCGCGAACTCCTTCCCAAAGCAAAAACTATCGTCAATGCAATTAAAGATGCTGGTCGCGCCATGGGGAATTTATCAGGTGTTGTAAAAGGCCCTTTGTCACTCGCTGCAAGCCATCACATCAGCTTACACAGACTGCCTCCCATTTTGCGTAGGTTCACTAAAGAGTACCCTGAGGTACAACTAAGCTTACGCTTTGATGAGTCTGAAATTGCTTATAATGGAGTGCTGCATGGGGACCTTGAGCTGGCATTAATTACCCTAGCCCCTACGCCTGACCCAGCAATTTATTCAAAGTCGATATGGGTAGATCAACTTAAGTATGTTGTAGCACAAGACCATCCGCTTGCTGGCAAAAAAACAGTAAGTTTAGAGGAACTCACTTACTACCCAGCTATACTTCCTGGCGCAACAACATTTACACAGCAGATTGTGGCGGAACAGTTTCAAAAGCAATCTCTTAATCTAAATGTAGCAATATCTACTAATTACCTTGATACAATTCGTATGATGGTAAGTATTGGCTTAGGCTGGAGCCTTTTGCCAGAAACGATGATTGATGAATCGCTAACAGTACTAGAAACAGGTTCAGAGCCGATTAAGCGTCACTTAGGCTATATACATCATAGAGATAGAACACTCTCGAATGCAGCCAGCAAGCTAGTTGATATGCTATCTTAATCTATATGGCTATTCATAATCTAAGATAGCTCTATTACACTCCCAATATTAAGTATGATTTGAGGTAGACGCGTGTCTAGTGAGACAAACGAACCCATGCAGGCGCTACTCGAACAGCAGCAAGCTCTTCTCAAGCAATGGATTGATGAGCAAACAACCCGTGCCGCGTCTGAAAGCACTCCGCCCCCTCACGAATCACGAGATTTAGCACGCGTCTCGGCCATCCTTGCAACACAGACGACCGAGTTTTTACACTTTGGGCAAAAAATACTTGAGCATACTGATAAAAGCTCTTCAGACAGCAGTACTTTAAAAGTTACTATCGAAGGCCCACTCAAACAATTTCGTGATTTTGTGCAACAACAGACAGGAGAAGCGCTACTAAAACAATGGGAGCTACCTGAAAACGTTGCAGCCCTGTTTAGGACGCATAGCTGTAGTGATGACCTTCTATATGAAAACCCCAACATTAGCGGAATGAAAATCGTACTCAACACAACTTCTGTTGAAGAAACGCATGAGTTTCAGAAAAATACACGTGACGGGATTAAGCTTCTACTCGAATACCAAGACGCACTAACAGAGTATATTGAGCAATATAGCCAAATAAATCTGCACGCAAGCAAAGCACTGATGCAGGAGCTAGCACAAGGCTCAAGGGTTATCGAAACACTTGGAGAACTCCACAACCTCTGGGTAAATTGCTATGAAACAGCTTACGCTGAATGCCTATACACCACACAATATCAACAAAGCCATGGAAGAGTGTCTAATGCACTCATGCGTTTACGTAAGTATGCACAAGACATGCGTGACATTCAGTTTGAGGCAGTAGGACTAGCAACTCGTAAAGGCTTGGATACAGCCCTACAACGCCAGCATGTTTTACGCAAAGAGATGCGAAAAATGACAAGAGCGCTCTCCGATATAAAAGAGGTGCAAAACCAAGCACTAATCTCTGAATTAAGAAGCACTGTTCAACAACTATCTTCAGATGTTAACCACCTTAAACAAGAACTATCTGAGCTAAAGTCTTCAACATTAATATCAACCCTGGCTGGCACTGATGAAAAATCTTAAACTTGACCCAAACAAGATCCAAGATGAACTCATCAATTTAGAACAAAAACTACAAAGTAGCTATGAGACACTAAAAGGAATACCACTGATTGATGTTGCTCAATCTCAAGCGATAGAAATATTTTCTCAAGACAAGCTTAAGCTTTTATACTTTTCAGGAAATAAAAACGTAGAACAGCGCTGCAAAACGCCACTATTAATCACATACGCACTCGTTAATCGCTGGTATATGATTGATCTAGAACCCAAAAAATCACTATTAAAAACACTCAACAATCTTGGACTAGATGTTTACGTTATTGATTGGGGATACCCTGATGCAGCTGACCGCTTTAACGACCTTGATGATTATATTAACGAATATATTAATAACTGCGTTGATCAAGTCTGCCTACACGCTCAAGTTAAAAAAACCAACTTACTAGGCATCTGCCAAGGCGGCACTCTTAGCCTGTGCTACACCGCAATTTATGGCGAAAAAATCAACAACCTCATCACCATGGTAACTCCTGTCGACTTTCAGACAGAAACCAACCTACTCAGCTTATTAGCACGCTCTGTTGATGTAGATCTCGCTGTATCAACTTACGGCAATATTCCTGGCGAAATGCTCAATGATTCTTATAACTCTTTAATGCCTATGCGCTTAGGCATCCAAAAAAATCTAGGCATGCCTAATCATCTTTATGATGCGGAAAGTGCACTCAGTTTTTTGCGTATGGAAAAGTGGATCTATGATAGCCCAGATCAAGCAGGAGAAGCATTCAGAGAGTTTATTAAGTGGTTTTTTCAAGAGAACCGTTTGATTAAAAACCAGCTTAACATCGGAGGGCATCCAGTAAGATTAGCTAACATAACCTTACCGGTACTCAATATATTCGGCTCTTATGACCACTTAGTGCCACCAGACGCATCTATTGCATTAAGACAATATATTGGAAGCAATGATTATCATGAAGAGGAAATAAAAGCGGGACATATCGGCGTGTTCGTTAGCGGAAAATCACAGGCCATAGTGCCCAAGAAAATTAACGACTGGCTTCTTGAAAGAGATTAAGGAAAGTAAGAACATACCTTCCTTAAATTTTTTGTATATGTTTACTTTTCAGAAGGCTTTTCTGAGTCTTTCACATTACTTTCTGGCTCAGCAGGTGTTCCTTCAACCGGGCCTTCTCCAGGTTTAAACATATTCCATACAGCCATATTACGATCAGCAATGCTATTCATCATAGTAAGAGGGTTAGCAACTCCCATCATAGTTTGCATCTGTTCTTTAATACGGTCTTGGTGTTCCAAAAATGATGCAATACTCTGTTCTAAGTACTGGCTCATCATTCCTTGCATGCTATCCCCATAAAAACGAATAAGCTGCTGTAATACTTGATTTGTTAGTAGCGTTCCGTGCCCATCCCCTTCTTGTTCACTAATAATTTGAAGAAGAATATTTCGAGTCAGGTCATTACCTGTTTTCGAATCGAGTACTTGAAATGCTTCGCTGCTTAAAACCAGTTCTTTGACATCTTCAAGCGTGACATAGCAACTACGTGAAGTATCATAAAGGCGTCGATTGGTATATTTTCGAAGAATTCGCAACGTGTTCTCTCTCTTTTTACTACAGCACCATTAATGGTGAGTAATGATTAGCTTTTATTATTGTCGGATTTTCCATAACCCTGCATCATATTAAATATTAGCTTCTGCAATGATTCCATCGAGCCAACACTATTAGTGATGTAAGGTTTGAGCAGTGTCAGCGGGTCATAACCTTCTGCCCCTGCATCCATTTGCTCCCTGACTTTTTTGATCATTTCATCCTGAAGTGATGCAACATCTGGAAGCCCCATAACTTGACGCAACTCATTCGGCGTCATCTCAACATCTACTTTAAAATTCATGTCATAACCCTTTGTTATGCCGCAGAATACAAGACTCTTCTTAACTATATAGCGATACTTACCGCAGTGCAAAATATTAGCATCAATTTTGCTGCACTTTTCCCGGATGAACCCACACATATGCCAACACGATAGCAACAAGAGAAACCACAGCAGCTACACTGAAAGTCACCGCTGAGCCGTAACTATCCCATAGCAAGCCGGCAACCACAGCTCCTGCTGTTCCACCCACACCAAAACCAACACTAGAAAACAGTGCCTGACCACGACCTTGCATGGTTTCAGGAAAGTAACAGTGCACTAGCGAAATACCGACCGCATGTAAGCTGCCAAATGTTGCAGCATGGAGCAATTGTGCAACAATAACCATGAAAATATTTTCTGGCCAAAAAGCTAATAAAACCCACCTCACCACGCATAATATTAAGCTAACCAGCATAATAAAACGCAGCCCCACACGGACAATCAAAGCATGCATAACAACAAAAACGAGTATCTCTGCAACGACGCCTAAAGACCATAACATGCCAATTTCAGTACGTGTGTACTCCAGCTTTTGCATCATCAAGCTAAAAAACGTGTAGTAAGGTCCGTGAGAAAATTGAATTAACAGTGTGATAACAAAGAAAGCAATTATATGCGGTTTAAAAACCACATCCCGAAAACTTGGCCCTTCCAGCACCTCGCTCCCTTCAGGTTTACTAGCCTCTGGAATAAGTAGCGAGTTCAGCCATATAAAAACCATTAACACAAATAGTATGAAGGGAATCCAACTCACTGAGACCTTATCTAGGATATAACCCACAAGTAAAACAGTGATAATGAAGCCTATTGAGCCCCATAAACGTACCCGGCTATATTTTGACTGCTGATCTCCAAGATGATTAAGCGTAATTACTTCAAATTGGGGCAATACAGCGTTCCAAAAAAAACTATATCCCAGCATAACAAACGCAACACCAACAGCAGTGTCTTGCCAAAACATTGCTATGAAAACCACCCAGGTTAGCAATGCTCCAATGCGTATAATTCGTAAACGCTGCCCGGTTTTATCCGCTATCCATCCCCATAAGGAGGGTGCAAAAATACGCGACAAGTGCAATGTTGCCATCAACAAACCAATTGTCTTAGCATCAAAATCTAACGATTTTAGATATAAAGACCAATAGGGAATCATGGCGCCTAAAAGCGCAAAATAGAAAAAATAGAAACCTGAGAGACGTATATATGGCAAAGCTCTAACCGGGGAAGAAATCAATATTGAGATAAAATTTTATCAAGGGACATTGGCTCAGCATAATACCCCCCCTGTAAGCGCCCGCAACCGGCCTGCTTAAGAACTGTTGCTTGCTCATCACTCTCGACACCTTTAGCTGTTACTTCAAAGCCCTGAGCTTTACAAAACTCAATAAGAGAAAAAGCTTTATCTCGACGTGCTTGGATAAGCAGACTAGCAACAAAAGTTTTATCCAGCTTTACGACGTCGACCGGGTACTCAATCAACTGCATAATTGAAGTATATCCAGCACCAAAGTCTACCAGAGCAAGATTAAACCCAAGATCTTTAAGCAAAAACAACAAACCTATGTCATCTTTCATTTTATCCATATCAAATATTTCAGTAATCTCAATTTCAAAACACTTTGGATCAATCTGATACTTAACAATCAGCTTGGATATTGTTGCTATAAAAGATTTAGAGACCAATTGAACGGCAGAAACTTTAAAGCTAATTCGCAATGCTCCCTCAAAGTGTTTGATAATGGTTTTAGAGTCTCTAAAAACGCGCTCAATCACCCACGCATCAATTTCCTCATATTGACTACTCCCCTCTGCAATAGGTAAAAATTCAGAAGGTAGTACCGTGCCTAATACGGGAGACTGCCAGCGAATTAATGCTTCAACACTACAGACAGATTCAAACATATCAACATTAAAAGCAGGCATATATACGAGTTCTAACTCAGCCGTATCAAGATGCTTCAGTTCAAGCTCAACAGCATATTTGCGGCGGGATTTAGCGGCTAATTCTTCGGAATAAAAAGAAATACGGTTTTTACCCGCTTTTTTTGCTTCATACATTGCAGCATCAGCATTGTTCACGAGATCTTCTTTGGTTAAAGCATCATCTGGAAAAACAGCAACACCAATACTCAATGAAACAGGGAATGTACCTTCATCACATACAAGGCCATTATGACAAATAGCGAGTATTCTATCCGCTAAACCACTCGCATGAAGCTCATCGCTTAACCCACAAATAACAACTGCAAACTCATCACCGGCAAGCCTAGCTGAGGATGCATCATTAATATCATAACGAGGAATAATTTGATCTGTTGCTCTTACTACTAAACTTAATCGCTCTGCAAATACTTTAAGCAACAAATCCCCCATGGTATGCCCATAGGTATCGTTCACAAACTTAAAGTTATCAATATCTATATAAAAGAGGGCTGTTTTTGTGCCATTGAATTCAGACCTATAAATCATTTTTTCAACGGCATTATTAAACATGCGCCGATTATATAATTTGGTCAGCGTGTCTTTTTCTGCCAACTCTTTAGTTAAACGATAAGACTGGTCAAGAGAGTCATACAAGTGGCTGAATGTCCGACTTAGGCCGCCAATCTCATCTTGTGAAACAGACGCAACAAAACCATTTCCATCCTCAACATTTACACTAGAAAGTTCTTTTTCGAGTTGATGAATAGGCCCTGTGACATAACGCTGAATAAGATAGATAAGTGAGAAATAACTCAAAACGGCTATCAAAACGAAACTAATCAAAAGACTTAATTTCAGTTTGTTAAACTTTTGAGCTAATAACCGCTCAGACACCCCCAACGATAATGAACCAAAAGCAACAGGAGAATGCACAACTAAAGATTCTTCGGCATGATGATCACCAGTATGCTCCTGCCCAAACCACTGATAAGCAAGGCCTTTAGATATCTGATCCTTGATTCTTTTATCAAATAAGGTCGGACTTACCTCTACCACAATAGCAATAGAGGAGCTTGTAGAAAAATTGATAGGTGCCTTGAAAGTATTTTGATCAATGATTCGAACGAATAGCATATGAGACTCGCCTAAAGGACCATGCATATCTGCCCATTCTGCTTGCTTTGCTTCAAAAGCCTCTTTAACTATTTCTACTTGGTAATTGCTGATGTCAGAAAAAGGATCCACACTATTTTCGTAATAGTATTCAACTTTACCTTGGGGCCGAATGAGCGCCACTGAAAAGTAATCCGATGAAAGCGTATTCAGCTCTTTAATAGAATTTTCTAAACCCTTTTCAAGAGCAAGAGCTTTAAACAGCTTATCTTGGCTTGAAAAATAATTCTGCAGACTACTGTTATACAATAATGAGTCAATAAAACTTTCAGCGACACTAGTATATTTTTCAAAAAGTGCTGTTAGCTCGGTGACTTGTAGGTCGAGTGTACGCTCCTCTAAATCAATAATCGATTGTTTTTGGGTGTTATATACTCCGATAACAGCAACCAAATAACCGACAATCAATACGGGTAAAATCAATAAACTTATACGCTTATTGAGAGTCACTGTACTTCTTCGCTGCATTAATGATTCTATGGCGCTGAGTCATATTCGCGTCAGAAATAATGCGATAACTATGGCTATTATTGATGGTTTCCTTTGTAGGGTAGATATTTGTATCACTCAGGACATCTTCTGGTAATTGTTTCAATGCTCGCTTATTGGGAGTGGCAAGACCTAACCATTCACTATTTAAAGCCGCGTTCGATGGCTGATTAATAAACTCAATGAATTCAAGGGCTAACTCTTTCTTTGAAGACCATTTCATTACAGAGAAACAGTCCATCCAAATCGCCGTACCTTCTTTAGGGTAAACAAACCCCCAAGCCTCACTCTGACTCATTTCATTAAGTGACAACTGGTCTCCAGAATAGCCAAGAGCCATATACATCTGCCCTTCATTTTGCTTCTCATATGTCAGCGCGTACCCATAACCTAACAGCGAAGGTGCTTGGTTTTTCAAATGAGTGAAAGCGGCTTGAAGCTCACTTTTATCTTCAGTATTAATACTTTTCCCTTCAAGCAACAACGGAGCGACGAGAGTGTCTATAGCATCCTCAACCATCACCACATGCCCTTGATACTTTTGTTCAGGATAAAGTAGGTGCCGCCATGAAGTGGGGGCTGGTATCACCTTCTCTTTATTGTAAATAATGCCTAATGAGCCCCATAAATACGGTAACCCAAAATTTCCGCAACTTTCTTTCCAGTGAGGATCAGTATCTATTAGAGACGGAACATTGCCAGGCGATAAAGCTAATAACTTATTGTTTTTGCCAAATAACTGCGCACTGATGCTATCGAAAACAGCTAGATCAAAACCCTTTCCATTACCTGAGCCTAGGACCTCATCACGGCTCTCATCACTATCATAAAAAACCAGATTAACTTTATGTCCGGTCTTTTCTTCCCACTTATCAAGCAATTCCTGCGAAATATAGTCTTCCCAAATATAGACTTTAAGCTCATCAGAAAAAACCACTGAAGACCATAGGAACAATATGAATAGCGATAGAATTTTTTTCATAATATATGCAATTACAAATAAGTGAGAATAAAGCTATTAGTGAAAATAGCGTATCAATTAAGCAGCTCTGATTTAAGAGTAGACTAAAAAATTGGAGTTTGACCAATAGCGTCACCGCTATTGGTCAAAAAAGGCGATTACTTATAGTTCTGTAACGCCGCCCATATAAGGAAGGAGTGCATCAGGCACGATAATACGTCCATCTGCAGTTTGATAATTTTCTAAAACAGCTACCAAGGTACGACCAATAGCCAACCCTGACCCGTTTAGCGTATGCAACAGCTCAGGTTTACCCGTTTCAGGGTTTCTCCAGCGGGCTTTCAGGCGACGTGCCTGAAAATCAGTCATATTAGACACCGATGAAATCTCACGGAATTTGTCCTGACCTGGCAACCAGACTTCTAAATCGTAGGTTTTAGCAGCACCAAAACCTAGATCACCACCACATAAAGCAACTACTCTATACGGCAAATTAAGTTTTTGTAGAATTGCTTCAGCATGCTGCGTCATTGCCTCTAGAGTTTCCCAAGAGGTAGACGGCTCAACAATCTGCACCATTTCAACTTTTTCAAATTGGTGCTGACGAATCATACCGCGAGTGTCCTTACCAGACGCCCCTGCTTCTGAACGAAAACAGGGTGTGTGCGCAGTAAATTTAACTGGCAACTGAGCTGCATCGACAATCTCATCACGGACAATATTGGTCACAGGAACTTCAGCAGTTGGTATCAAGTAAAACTGACGATCACCAAAAGGAACCTTGAATAGGTCTTCACCAAACTTAGGTAATTGCCCTGTTCCTTTCAAGCTCTCTTCATTGACCATATAAGGTACGTAAGCTTCAGTGTAACCATGTTCTTCAGTTTGCACATCTAACATGAACTGAATCAATGCACGGTGCATACGTGCCATTTTACCTGTCATCAACGCAAAGCGAGAACCGGTTATCTTGGCCGCGGTTTCAAAATCCAAACCGCCATTACGCTCACCTAAAGCAACATGATCTAACGGATCAAAGTCTAGTTCACGTGGCGTACCCCAGCGACGCACTTCAACGTTATCATCTTCACTGTCGCCAGCTGGAACAGATGCATCTGGCAAATTAGGAACGCCTAGCAAAATATCATCTAGGTCAGCAGCAATATCACCTAGTTTACGCTTAGCTTCGTCTAACTGATCGCCCAAGGTTTGAACTTCAGCTAATAGCGGCTGAATATCTTCACCGGACGCTTTCGCTTTACCGATCAGCTTAGAGCGAGTATTACGTTCATTCTGTAGATTTTCGCTCAGAATTTGCGCTTCACGGCGCAAAGCTTCCAGTTCGTTAAAACGAGCAACAGGAAAAGCATATTTTTTCTTTGCAAGCTGTGCAGCGACAGCTTCAGGGTTCTCTCGAACAATTTTTGAATCTAACATGAGTTTTTAAACTACCTTATCTAAAACAGGCGGGTGATCCATATACCAGCTGACAGAGCAGCAATGCACATCAAAACACTTAATAATACATAAATTAATGCGGACATTATATGTCCTTCCTGCACCAGCGCCACTGTCTCTAGAGAGAAAGATGAAAAAGTTGTAAAGGCACCCAAAAAACCAACCATCAACAATGGCCGCAATTCCGGAGACAATCGCGTTTTCTCCATAATGAGGACAAATAAGACACCCATAACTAGTGAACCCAAGACATTACATGCCAAGGTGCCTATAGGTAACTTATCAGCCTTATCATTGAGAGCACCGGCTAACCAGAAACGACTAGCCGCTCCCAAAGCACCTCCGACAGCGACTGCCAGGATAGTTTGCATACCTTATCCTTTATTCTGATACCGTTTGATTGGGCTTTGCTCATCTAGCATCCCAAGCTGTTGAAGTTTAGCATTTATTTTCTGCTCAAGACCACGCTCACTTGGCTGGTAATAACGGCGAGATGCGATCTCTTGCGGAAGGTACTTCTCCCCCGCAGCATATGCATTAGGCTCATCATGCGCATAGCGATATTCTTCACCGTAACCTAGGTCTTTCATTAGTGAAGTAGGAGCATTGCGCAAATGAGCCGGAACAGCATAATCAGGGTCACTACTTATTTGTGCCTTGCACTGATTAAATGCCATATATACAGCATTACTTTTGGGCGCACTGGCACAATAAATTGCAGCTTGTGCAATCGCACGCTCACCTTCAGCAGGCCCAACCCTCTCAAAAGCATCCCATGCAGACAGCGCTACCTGCATAGCCCGCGGATCGGCATTACCTATATCTTCAGACGCAATCGCAACCAACCTACGCGCGATATAAAGAGGGTCACATCCACCTTCTAGCATGCGGCAATACCAATACAGGGCACCATCGGGAGATGAGCCTCGTACGGATTTATGAAATGCAGAGATCATATCGTAAAAAATATCGCCCTGCTTATCATAACGACGCCCACTACTTTGGAGCACTTCTTTTAAAACCGATTGTGATACTTTCTCAACACCCTTATCCGAAACAGCTAAATCCACTGCTATTTCAAGCAGATTTAAGGCACGACGAGCATCCCCGTCAGCAGCACGAGCAAGTTGCTCTAACGTACCTTCTTCAAACTCAAAAGACTGGCCTCCTAAGCCTTTCTCTTTATCGGCTAACGCATGCTGAATAACCTCTAAAGATTCATCATCAGTCAGATTACGCAGCAGATAAACACGTGCGCGGGACAACAAGGCGTTATTCAATTCAAATGAAGGGTTTTCGGTAGTCGCACCGATAAACAAAAAGGTGCCATCTTCTATATAAGGCAAAAATGCATCTTGCTGAGATTTGTTAAAGCGATGCACTTCATCAACAAATAGAATTACTTTACACTGCCTGGAAACCCTAACCTGTTTCGCCTCCTCTACAGCAGCTCTAATCTCCTTAACACCGGACAATACAGCCGAAAGAGTCATAAAGTGTGCATCACAGGTATGCGCAATAATTTTTGCTAAGGTAGTTTTCCCTACTCCAGGTGGGCCCCAAAATATCATGGAGTGAAGTGCGTTCTGCTCAATTGCTTGGCGAAGAGGCTTTCCTGCTGAAAGCAGGTGAGACTGACCTACGTAACCACCTAGACTGCTAGGCCGCATTCTTGCGGCTAACGGCTGATAAGGAGGACGTATATCATCAAACAGGTCGCTCATCAGGCCTCATCACTCACAATGACATCGGTGCCTTTGGGAGGAGTAAACTTAAATAAACTATCATCCATAGATTCGTTAATAACAGAATCACGTAATAAAATGGTTGTTTGCTGGCCCAACACATCTTGCAGCATCAGCTCAGACATAACACCACCTGTAAAAAACAAACGTATCCGCTGAAAACTGCTTTGCTCATCTTTTGGCAACAACTCAAACAGCTGTTCACCCTCTTGGTTAATCGGCAAGAATATTTCAAACTTTTCAGCCAATTCTGCAACATTGCCATTTAAAATAAGTGCAGCACCGTTGGTTTGTTTAGGATCAACGGGTTTACGAGTGGCTTGCTCAAGATCGGGATCATAAATCCAAATATACTCACCATCACTCACAATAAGCTGAGGAAATGGCGTTTGAGTTTCCCAGCGAAACTGCCCAGGACGAGCAACTTTCATTGAGCCCATAGATACTTCTGCTGCATGACTCTGATCGCTACGGGTTACCTGCTCAAAATTAGCACTAAAGCGATCATAACCTTTTAATACCTGCTCCAATGCTTGCGTCGGTGTTTCTGCTAGCGCTAGCATCGGCAGAACCGCCAAAGAGAGAGTCGCGCACACTTTATATAATCTATTCATTCTTTACCCTACTTAAGCTATTTTTGCGTACAGCCAACTAACCTCTTACTGGAGGTGGCGCTAGTACTTCGCGCTGTCCATTTGACCCGGCCTCAGTAACAACCCCAGCCGCTTCCATGGTTTCAATCATTCGCGCAGCACGGTTATAGCCAATTTTCATTTTCCGCTGCACACTAGAGATGGAAGCTTTGCGTGTCTCTGTAATAAAAGCGACAGCCTCGTCATAAAGAGGATCTTGCTCTTCATCAAACAAGCCTCCAGAGGCAGCTCCACCTTCTGACCCCGAATCATTGAGTACGGCATCAATATAAACGGGAGCGCCTAACTGCTTCCACGCTTCAACCACACGGTGCACTTCATCATCACCAACAAAAGCACCATGAACTCGGTTAGGAACACTAGTCCCAGCCGGCAGATACAACATATCACCATTACCCAATAAGTTTTCAGCACCGGATTGATCAAGAATCGTCCGCGAATCAATTTTAGAAGATACCTGAAATGCAATCCTTGTAGGCACGTTCGCCTTGATCAAGCCCGTAATGACATCAACAGACGGCCTTTGCGTTGCCAAAATCAGATGAATACCCGCCGCACGCGCTTTCTGGGCAATACGCGCAATCACCTCTTCTACTTTTTTGCCAACAATCATCATCATGTCAGCAAACTCATCAATGATGACGACAATATAAGGTAACGCCTCCAAAGCAGGCGCTGGTGTGCCAAACGGCTCTCCGTGCTCTTCTGCATTCCAAAGCGGATCGAGTAATGGCTTACCCTGCTGCTCAGCAGCTTTAACCTTATCATTGAAACCTGCGAGATTACGCACGCCCATTTTCGCCATCAAGCGATAACGACGCTCCATCTCGCCCACGCACCAGCGCAAACCGCCAGCAGCTTCTTTCATGTCGGTAATAACAGGCGTTAGTAGATGAGGAATGCCTTCATAAATTGAAAGTTCCAACATTTTAGGGTCAACCATCATCAAGCGTACTTCTTCAGGCGTTGCCTTAAATAGCAAGCTCAAAATCATGGCATTAACACCCACAGACTTACCTGAACCCGTGGTGCCTGCAACCAATAGATGCGGCATTTTTGCA
>JAWUYS010000096.1:0-12599 GCA_034110685.1 Neptunomonas sp. | reverse complement strand
AAGATGTTTTAGGTTGTGATGCTATTATTTTAGGTACCACAGAAAATCTGGGTTATATGAGCGGAGCTTTAAAAGATTTTTTTGATCGCTGTTATTACCCTTGCTTAGAGGTAAAGCAGGGCTTGCCATGTGCGCTATATGTGCGGGCAGGGAATGATGGTACAGGCACTTGCCGGGCAGTCGAAACTATCTGCACGGGTTTGCGTTGGAGCTGGATTCAAGCACCTTTAGTGTGCCGCGGAGACTGGCAAATATCATTTTTAGAGCAGTGTGAAGAGCTAGGTATGACTATGGCGGCAGGCCTTGATGTTGGTATTTATTAGGGCTTAAACGTTATTCGAAGCCCTCAGTTGTAAGCAGAGTACGGCTTGGGCTTAACAGGTGTTCTCTAATAAGTTCTCTTGCTTTACCCGCATCATGATTGAGTAACGCTTCGATCAAGCTATCGTGTTCTTTTTGGTTGGCATCAAAAATCTCACTGTTCAGCATGTTTTTCTTTAGCCAGAGGTTACGGTAACGAGAGGCTTTTTCGTAGAGCGATCGGCGTACGTGTAATAAAGTGGGGGATTGGCATCCTTCAGCAATAGCCGAGTGAAATGCTTGGTGGCGACGTTCCCACTCGTGCGGTTCTTTTTCTAGTAGCGTACTGAATTTTCGCATTTTATGGGCCGCCGCTAAAATACCTGCTTCCCACTCATCATCGCCTCGTTCTATCGCTAGATTGATACAGAGTGCTTCGATGTAAGCGCGAGTTTCATAGATATCTAGCATCTCTTCTTTTGATATAGGGTGCACCCGAAAACCACGCTGGTTTTCGACAATAACAAGTTGCTCTATCAGAAGTTGAGACAGCGCTTCACGTAAGGGGCTTATACCTACTTGATAGCGCTCTTTTAATCGCGCCATGCGTAGCTTTTCACCCGGTTTGAAATAGCCCGTCAAAATATCTTGCTTCAGTTGCCCCATTACTTGAGACGCAAAATTGTCCTTGCTGTCAGCGGTGCTGTTGGCTACGTCTTGCATAATGTATTGCGTCTCCTTGAGGGCTAGCCTGTTTTTGTCTGCTATCTCGGTAATGATTCATTGGCACCTAAGTGACTGAATTCACAGAGTAGCAGGCATATTTTAAGTGAAGACTTAGTAATAGTTAAGCAGGATGATATAAATAATTGTTGACGAAGCGTTAAAATGTCGACATTATTGTAATTCGTCGACGTTAAGTCGTAGGTTGTAGCATAAAATAATATTAAGTTTGGAGAAAAGCAGATGACAGCTCTATTGCGTGCAGTTGAATCCCCATTGGTACCAGTAGGTTTTACGGTTGAGCCGCATGCAGCTAGTCAGCGTCTGCAAGTTGTTACGTTAAGCAGTGACGTTATCCAAGGCTTTGCAGATGTAATGGCGCAATGGCCTGTACAGGCGTTGGAATATAAGCCTTTTCTTCGATATGCCACGGCAGACCGATTGGATGAACTAACTGAAAATACGTTGGGTCGTTGTCTGAATGCGATAATGCAGAACCGTGATACGGCCGCTTTTTTGCTGCAATATGATGGTGAGCCTAACATTGAGGCCGGTGAGCTTCGTACAGAGTTTGAGATTAAGCTATCTACTGCTATCTCCCACCTTATCGGCATGCCAAATCATGACTCAATGTATGGTAAGTACTACGCTCGCTTTACTGTACTTAATGAAGATAACTCTGATAGTTACTTGCGCCAAGCTCATCGTCGTATGGAGCTGCATACCGATGGCACTTATGTAAATGAACGCACTGATTTTGTACTGATGCAAAAGCTGGGTGAAGCGCATATGGAAGGGGGAGAGTCTTTGCTACTTCATTTGGATGATTGGGCGGATTTGAATAAGTTCTACAACCATCCATTGGCTAAAAAAGACCTTGTTTGGGGTGCTCCAAAATCCAAAAATGTAGAGTCTAAAGTCACTCATCCGATCTTCTTCGAAGAAGATAAAAACGGCAAGCCTCATATGTCGTTCATCGATCAGTTTGTTGAACCACAGAATATGTCTGAAGGTTTGTATCTGTATCAAATGGGCGAGTCTATTGAAGCCGACCCTAATTACATTGCTGTACCTTTGCCGGTTGGTTCGATGTTAGTTGCGCAAAACCATTGCTGGTTACATGGCCGTGATAAATTTACTGCACATCCTCAGTTAAGCCGTGAATTGCTTCGCCAGCGTGGTCATTTTACTCGATAGCATTGTTAATTAAGCGAGAGCCTGCTTTCGCTTATAAGGCGCTGCCCTATGTGGAGGGTAGTGCTTTAAGAACCGAATTTTGTAAGTAAAGAGTTTCGTAAGTACCGTGTGACATAGGCACTGGTATACTTTGGCGGGCTAGCGTATGTTAGCCCGTCTTTTTTTTAAAATTACTTCAGTAGTAGCAGGATAATTGCGATGACATACGATTATATTATTATCGGTGGCGGCATAGTTGGTATGTCTACCGCATGGCAAATGCAGCAACGTTTCCCAGATAAAAAAGTGTTACTACTGGAAAAAGAGTCCGTATATTCTAAACATCAAACCGGTCATAACAGCGGGGTTATTCATGCGGGTGGGTATTATGCACCGGGCAGTCTTAAAGCAAAATTTTGTAAAGCGGGTGTGGCCGCGACGATAGAATTTTGCCAGAAAAATGACATTCCTTATGATCAGTGCGGCAAGTTACTCGTAGCTACAAATGCATTAGAACTAGAACGTATGAATGCACTGTTTGAGCGTTGCCAGCAAAACGATATAGCGGTTGAACTACTTGATGCTGGGCAGTTAAAAATTCGTGAGCCTAATATAGTGGGTGTTGGCGGTATGCTGGTAAAAGACACCGCGATAGTGAACTATCAGCAAGTCACGACTAAGATGGCCGAACGTTTTATCGAGATGGGTGGCGATGCTCGTTTGAACCATAAAGTTGTGGGGCTGAATGAAAGCGCTGATGAGATTAGTGTTGAGGCGATCCATAATGATGAGAAAGTGACCTTTAAAGGTAAATTCCTGATCACTTGCTCTGGATTAATGGCCGACCGAACTACAAAAATGTTGGGTATCCCTACAGATTTTCAAATTATTCCCTTTAGAGGTGAGTATTACCAACTGCCGGCCAAACACAATAAGATCGTTAATCATCTTATTTATCCTATTCCTGATCCAGACCTTCCATTTTTAGGCGTTCATTTAACGCGAATGATTGATGGCAGCGTGACTGTTGGGCCTAACGCCGTTCAGGGTTGGAAGCGTGAAGGCTATGGGCGTATTAATATTAGTCTGCGCGATATTTGGGATATGGTAACTTTTGTCGGCTTTTGGCGTGTGCTGAAAAGCCATATCAAAACAGGTATTGTTGAAACTAAAAACTCTCTTTGGAAGCCCGGTTATCTTAAGCTGGTTCAAAAATACTGCCCGACATTGGAAGTGGCCGACCTACAGCCGTATCCTGCAGGTATTCGTGCTCAGGCTGTCATGAAAGATGGCTCATTGGTGCATGACTTCTTATTTGCAGAAAGCCCACGTAGTTTGCATGTTTGTAATGCGCCTTCGCCTGCGGCTACATCAGCGATACCTATCGGTGGTTATATCTGCGATAAAATACTCGAACGCACAGTATAAGAACGATTTGCGAATCCTGAGCTATATCAGGATTCGCCAACAAACGATTATGCTCTAGGTTCACGTGCCATTGTGTAAAATTCAGTATTTGCCTGCATATTTGTAACAATTGCCATTCTGTTTGATAATCCGAAAAATGCAGTAATCCCGGTGATATCTAGAATATCTTCATCGTCATATCCCTGTGCCTTCAATGTTTCATAGTCAGCATCTTGTATTAACTCAGGGGTACGAGACAGTTTGAGAGAAAACGACAGCATAGCTTTTTGGCGCTCACTAATGGGCGCATGCAAATAGTTAACGGCTATCTGATCCGCTAATAAGGGCTCTTTTGCAAAGACTCGTAACAAAGCACCGTGCGCTACAACACAGTATTGGCAGCCATTGGCAGCGCTGGTCGCGACAATAATCATCTCTTTTTCAGCAGGACTTAGCGTACTGCCTTCTCTTTCCATGATCGCATCGTGATAAGCAAAGAATGCTCTAAACTCAGCTGGGCGATGTGCCAGCGTTAGGAATACATTAGGAATAAAGCGAGCCTTTTCCTGTACTGCTAAGATACGTTCCCGAATATCATCAGGTAAGCTATCCAAACTCGGTACAGGGTATCGGCTGATGGATAAATCTTTCATATTTTGTCTCCACTGACTTTATTCTATTGGATGAGTTTATTAGTTTATCCTGTAAGATCATTAAAAATCAGTCATAAAGTAGTCATAAAACGTGCGGAATCGGCCAATATGTACAAAATAATCGGATTAGGTTTTGATGGCTGTCAAGCCTCTGGGGTTACCTCTCCATTTGATGTGTTCAATGTGATCAATACGTTGTGGAAGCAGCAATGCGGTGAATCGGACCTCTATGAATGTCGTTTGGTGTCGGTTTCAGGGGAATCTATTACTTGCTCTAACGGAATGCGCGTTATGTCAGATGCCACTCTAGATGAAGTGAGTGATGCAGATTTAATAATTGTTCCTGGAATTCACCATTATGATGTGGATACCTTGCTCCACAAGCTCAAAGCGCTTGATAAGGAGTGTGCCTGGTTAAAACAGCAGGCAGAAAAGGGCG
Organism: Neptunomonas sp.; assembly: GCA_034110685.1. Lineage (GTDB taxonomy): Bacteria > Pseudomonadota > Gammaproteobacteria > Pseudomonadales > Balneatricaceae > Neptunomonas. The sequence continues at coordinate 7,901 of JAWUYS010000096.1, read as the reverse complement.
TTACAATTACAGCTAACTGCAGTGGTGTTTTTGTCCTGGCTCAAACCGGTGTACTTGCTGGAAATGAAGCAACAACGGCGTGGTGGTTAACTGAGTTGTTTAGTAAACGATACCCTTCGGTTAAGTTGCGCGGCGACCAGTTACTGGTTAAAAACGCGAATACTTTCACGACAGGCTCAATGACGGCAAACCTTGGAGTGATGTTGCAAATTGTTGAACAACAAGTGGGGCGACAGCTTGCTCAGAGTTGTGCGCGTACTATGTTGATTGATGCAGGCCAAAATTTCGCATCGCCATACTTCTTTATGCAGAATCAGTCGGACCATCAAGATAGCTTGGTATTAGCTGTAGAGAGCCGCTTACAACAAGAGATTGCCTTACCGTTAGATGTAGAGCGTTTAGCGGGTTTACATTCAGTCAGTGTAAGAACATTGTCACGGCGTTTTAAAAAAGCCAATGATATGAGCATCTCTGACTATTTTCAGCATCTTCGGCTTGAATATACAAAGTTACTCTTAGAGACAACAAACCTAAGTATTGAGCAGGTCGTCGAACGCGTTGGTTACAGTAGTCAAAGTTCATTATTAAGACTATTTAAGCAGCGCTTGGGTTTATCTCCTAGCAAATACCGAAAAACGTATCAGCAACGTACTGAATCTTAGGATATGCCATGTCATCACTCAATATATGCATAAAGAGCTCGCTAAACTTGATTTAAATCCAGGTTATCAACCGAATAATGAGATACGTTGATAACAAGTGCATGTTATTAGCTGTGTGAAAACGGCTAATTAAAAGATAATGCACTGGCTTTAGTGTCGTTATTTTGGAACACAAGTGCATCATTTTATGGTTTTAGGCTAGAGTTAGGAATATATTATTGTTAACAGCGTGGGTGTGCTTTGGCCACGATAGGGAATATCAGGAGTCATTATGGGAAACCCAGGCCGGTTTTCAGTATTGCTGGTCACTGATGATGTTGAAGAGATCAGAACCGTATGTAATCTGATAAAACGTCATTTTCCACAGTTTTACATCGCTAAAAGTGAGGAGGATGCATTAAAAATTATTGTCGATAAAAAAATTGATGTGCTTTTAATGGGCCTTAAAACGTTACAAGCTAATGAAGTTTGTTATTTGCACTTACTCAGTTCTAAACAGTGTGTTGCGAATATCTTATATCGCAAGATTGTATTATGCAGCCGCGAAGAGCTCAAAGAAGCCTTTTCAATATGTAATAAAGATGTGTTTGATGACTACTTTATAATCCGCCCATTATATGACCCTTACCATATCCTACTGCGCTTAAGATTTATTCGTCGTGTTCGTGATAACAGAGACCCTACTGATATTAACTCGTTTAGTTTAGATGACCTGTGTAATTACTTTGATCAAGTGGTTAACTGTCAAGATGTCTTGGATGAGCTAAATCAAGACAGCTATGAGAAGCTATTATCAATTGTGTCCTTCTCTATGGAGAAAATGAAAGAAAGCATATTTGAAGAGGGGTCTTTACATCAGGGGCAACAAAACGAAATCGGATCTTTAATCGACAAACATACAGAAAACAGCTTGATTAAAGATGTTTCTAACCACCAGCAAGAAACACAGCAGCAGTTACATAATGCAGTAAAAGATGTTGCTGATATTGCTCAGTTGAAGAAAAACAAACTAGAAAGCCCAGAGCCAGTATCCTTTACTGATAGCAACATATTGCTTATCGAGGATGATTCATCGACTCGAGATAATATCAGGGACACGCTTAATTCTGCTGGCTATAGTGCGCAGGTGTCTGCAAGTGCAACACATGCAATTCAACTAATGAGAACCTGGAAACCAGATATCATTATGATTGATCTGAGGTTGCCAGATATGAGTCCGCTGTATGTTATCAATACGATAAAGAATGATCCTGAACTGAAAAACTCAAGAATACTGGTTTTGGCGAAAGCTGGTGATAAAGAAAGCGCCCAAGAAGCAATGAAGTTGGGCGTGCATGAGATTATGCGTAAGCCTGTGGATCGAGATATGCTGATTTATAAAATAGACTACAACCTTAAAGAACTTAAAAAAATACAACACGCTTAGTGTGCCGTGTTATTTAAGTGTTGCTTCAATGACGGGTAATTGAACTTCAAAGAGTGTTCCCGAACCTTCTGTACTTTGTACAACTATTTTTCCTTGGTGGTCTGCTACGATGCCGTAGGCAACAGCCATACCCATGCCGGTTCCTTTTCCTACTGCTTTTGTCGTAAAGAAGGGCACAAATATCTGCTTTTTAACGTCATCTGACATGCCGCAACCGTTATCTTGAATACGAATAAAAATAGTATCATTTTGGCAGAGACTGCTAATTTTAATCGTAGCTTCTTTAATGTTTTCAGTGGCTTGTTTGGCGTTAATGATCAAGTTAAGAAATACTTGATTGAGTTCGTTAGGGTTGCAAATTGTTTTTGGTAATTCCTGCAAAGAGAGCTGTAGATCAACATTGCCTTTAAGCTCGCTATCTAGCAACTTTAAGGTGCTCTTTAGTCCAGCTAATAGATCTGCTTCTACTTGATCAGTATTTTGAGTGCGTGAAAAACTGCGTAAATTGTTAATAATATCGCGGACTCTACATAGCCCATCTCCAGTATCTTTGAGCAACTCAGATATATCCTCATTTACGAAAGTGAGATCTTCTTCTTCTATTAACTCCGTAAGGCTATTGTGAGCCTTCCCTGATACTTGCTCTGTTTCTAGTAAGGTTTGAGTTAGTTGTAATAACTTTTGAAAAGAAAGTGTGTAGTTATTCAAACTTTCCATGTTGCTCAATACGAAAGCAAGTGGGTTATTAATTTCATGCGCTATGCCGGCTGAAAGTGTGCCAAGCGTAGCGAGTTTTTCATTTTGAAGCATCGCTGATTCTTGGCGGCGCAATCTGGCATAACTTTCTTCAAGTTTTTGCTTTTGCAGATACAATTTACGAGATTTTTCTTCGAGTAATAGCTCCGCTTTTAATCGAGCTGCTTTCTCGCGAGCATGTGCTTGTTGGTAGGGGTTTATGTCGTCACTCATGGTAGAAACCTTACATGAAGGTCGCAGTAATCAGCTCCTTTATGCATACAAATCGGATGGCTTATATCAATGTTTGTCTTGTAATGTGCGGCGGCACCTCTAATTAATCCTTCTGCCAATACACAAAGTTTACGAGGTGAGCGATATTGCATTACTAGTATATCTGGGTCTGGCTCGTCGTACTCAAATGAGGGTAGGTTTGGGTTGTCATAAAGTTTTCTAACTTCAACGTGTATGACCGAATCTATGCTTTTAAGGAAGCTTTTCAAGTCAGTTGGGTTTTCTAAAAAAACTGGATGCCTGGCTGCCAATTGTGCAAAAAGAAACTCGCCAAAATCACCAACAACTTTTTCCATAGGGAGTTTGGTACGAGCGCAAACGGCTTCTACTAAGCTAAATAGTTGCTCATCAGGGTAGCTTTCGCCTGCGGTGTAAACTCCGTCAGCTGACAAATCTTCATTAAGTATTTCATTCCATACCGCCATTCCGCAGTGCTCTTCTACCATTTCCTCTAAGACATTAAAAATAACCCCTTTCATATTTCGCTCCTTAAAATCGTGCTCAATCCCTAAATAATAAAAGTAATTACATACTATAGATTAGCGGCTTTTATCATTAGTGCGAGAAAGTTTTTTTATACGCCGTCTAACTCAATCCAGCCCATAGAGTTTCTCCTGACTTTAGTAATACCGGGTGATCTCTTTTCTAAAGCATCTTCATACCAAGCGTTAACTTCCTGCTTAGAAAGCGTATTCTTATTGAGCTTAGCTTGTTCTTGTTGGCGCTTTTCAAATTCACCTATGCCTTTTTCTAGCAAGGACAAAAGCTGTTGGTTATCCCAAGGTTTATGCAAGAAGTGATGAATGTTTGCTTGGTTTATGGCGCTAATAATGCCTTCTTCGCCGGCTTGTCCGCTGAGCATTACTTTATATATGTCGGGTTGAATTTGATTAAGTTCATTGAGGAACTCAGCACCATTCATCGTGGCCATCCGATAGTCTGAAATGACTAATGAAAATGTAGTGGAGCGAGCACAGTGTAGTGCTAGTAATGGGTCGGTGAATGTACTTACCTGCCAGCCTGCACGTGTTATCAGTCGTTCTAGGGCATTGAGAATGGGTTGCTCATCGTCAATTAGCATGATTCTGTTCATGGCACGTTACTCCTTTGATTGTCTGGTAGTGTCATCAGCCGTTTGTGCTGATCCATCTTGTCCATACGTTCTGAGTTAGTGTGATACATACAGTAAAGCACTACTTGTCATAAATGTCACATTTGTCTTATTAGATTTATTTGTTACTATTAACCTATATAAGGCGGAGTGAAATTTTGGATGAAAACGTTAACAACGGGCGAAATAGCAAAATTATGTGATGTTAACCTGCGTACTGTTATTCGCTGGATTGATCGTGGAGCATTAAAAGGTTTTAAGCTGCCGGGTAGAGGGAACAATAGAGTAAGAGAGGAAGATTTCATTAGCTTCCTTAAAGAATATGATATGCCGGTTCCTGTAGGGTTTAAGAGTAATAAAGGCACTAATAAAAAAATACTGATCGTGGACGATGAGCTACCTGTCGCGACAGCTATTCAACGGGTACTAAGGCAGGCGGGTTATGAGACATCAATAGCAACCGACGGATTTCGCGCGGGCAGCATGTTGCTAAAGGAATCACCTGCAATCATGACACTCGATCTTAGTATGCCCGGCCAAGATGGGTTTGACGTGCTGGCCTATGTACGTGCAACTGAAGAGCTTGCTTCTACGCGGATTCTTGTTATTTCTGCATTGGATGATATTAGTTTGAACAAGGCCTTGGCGTGCGGGGCTGATGCCGTTTTACAGAAACCTTTTGAAAATTCACAACTGCTAATGATGATTCAACAGCTGTTGGTTGGTGAATAATTGGACAGTGAAAAGTTGATTTAAGTACAAATGTAGACTTTCTTTGAATAAGGAACCTGAAGTATTAGCTGGGTTTTTCTGGCTTAAATTAAGCCATGTTCCTAAATGATGGAGCGACACAGTAATGGATAAGCCAAGAGTGCTGTTTGTCGATGATGAGATCAATGTCCTAAATGCATTGAAACGAGGTATGCGCTTGCACTGCCGTGATTGGCAGGTTGAGTGTTGTAATTCACCCGCGGCAGCACTGCAGCTACTGTCTGCGTTTGATCCTTGGGTCGTAGTAAGTGATAAACGTATGCCCGAGATGGACGGGGCAGCTTTTTTACATGCTGTGGGGCAAAAATCACCTGAGGCGGTTAGGGTCTTATTAACGGGGGATACATCTCCTGAAGTGGCATTTGAGGTCGCTGATGTTGCTCATATATTGCTTGCTAAGCCTTTTCAATTTGAAACAATAATTAATGTTTTACACCGTATCCAATGCTTACATTTACTCCCTATTTCCCATGCTATTCGTCATCAAATTGGCGCCATAGAGCACTTCCCAGTATTGCCTAAGGTTTATCAAGAGCTGGTTGAATACTTGAAGCAGGATGAGGTAGAAACGCAAGAAGTCGCAAGGATTATCAGCCAAGATCCATCCATTTTGGCAAAGTTAATGCAATTAGCTAATTCGGCTTTTATGGGCTTTTTGAATCATGCCACAAGTGCTCATGCAGTGGTGGTTAGGCTAGGGACTGAACTCATTAAGAATCTTGTGCTTTGTGTGGGTGTTTTTAAGCAAAGCGAAAGAGTTGATGAGCGCTTATGTGAGCAACTTTTCATTGAATCAATGGAAGTTGCCAAAATATCTCGCGATTTAAGTAAGGCGTGTGGTTGTTCGAACATAGAGTTGGATAACTCTTTCGTGCTTGGGCTGTTACACAATGTTGGTATGTTGATGACAGGCCTGTCAGTCATTAAAAAAGACCCTGATAACGATAATATTCCCTTTGATGATGAGTGTGTTATTGGTGCTTACTTGTTGGCGCTTTGGGAGTTTGATAGTGAGTTTACTAATGCTGTTTTATATCAGAATAAGCCCGAATGTGCTGATGCCATAACATCGCTGTCTTGTCGATTGCACGTAGCAAAAATTGTTAGGCAAGCGCAAAAGCAGGGCGTTAGTGCGCTAGAGACCCAGCCCGCTCTCAATCAGTCGTTACTACAGGCTGAGGGGCTGCTAGATGACATGTTGGTATGGATTAATGAATATGAATCAAAACATTAAAAGGATGTAAGTTATGAAACTGATATGTACTTGTTGGTTAGCGTTTTCGTTTATCTTAGCAATCCCCGTTGTTAATGCCGACAGCCTTAGTTTTGGTATTGTTCCGCAACAGTCAGCCAAAAAACTAGCCAGGCTCTGGACTCCTATCTTTACCTATTTAAGTGCCAAAACAGGTGAAGATATTCGCTTTAGTACGGCTAACGATATTCCCACATTTGAAAAGCGCCTTGTCGCAGGGGAGTATGACATTGCTTATATGAACCCTTATCACTATACGGTTTTTCATCAGGTCCCTGGATATAGCGCGATAGCTAGGCAAAAAGATAAGCGCATTAAAGGCATTATGGTTGTGCGTAAAGACAGTACTCTTAACGAACTGACTGAGTTGGACGGGCAGAAGCTGGCATTTCCATCACCTGCTGCATTTGCCGCCAGTGTTGTTCCTCGGGCTCAAATGGAGCTAAAGGGAATGGAAATAACGCCTAAGTATGTGTCTTCGCATGACTCTGTATATCTAGGGGTAGCACGAGGGTTTTTTGCGGCCGGTGGAGGCGTGATGCGTACCTTTAATAATACCAATCCTAAGATCAAAGATCAGTTACGTGTGTTGTGGACAACGCCAACCTATACACCGCATGCGATAGCCGTTCATCCGCGTGTTGCACCTAGCGTTGTTGAAAAATTGAAACAAGCGCTACTAACCATGAATGATGACCCAGAAGGTCGGGCACTATTAAAAACAATTAATTTTAAGGGAGTAGAGCTAGCTGACAATGCTGATTGGGACGATGTGAGAGCACTTAATATTACATTATTGAATGACCTTCTTAAGTAAACAGATGGAATAGTGATAGGGAGGGAGCCTTTTGTCTCTTAGGCTAAAAACGATTATGGGTGTGGCCTTAATTGAGGCCGTGCTTCTATTACTATTGGTATCGATGACTCTGGATTATCTTCGCAGTACCAATTATGACGCCCTGATTAAACGCGCAGCGACGACTGCTACTTTGTTTGCCACAACGACTAAGGATGGTGTGCTGTCATATGATTTGGCGTCACTTGAAGCGTTTGTGAAAGACGTATTAATTAATCCAGATTTGGTTTATGCACGTGTTTTAGGCCCTGATAATCAATTATTTGCTGAAGGAGGAAAAGCCGCGCACCTCAGTCATAAATTTTTTGCCGATAGCGATGTCGAGACAGTTTCTGATGGTGTTTTCGATACATTTGCTGTGATTCGAGAAGGGGGCGTAACTTATGGTCGGGTGGAGATAGGTCTTGATATTAGCAGTATCAATACGACTATTGCTGAAGCGCAGAATCGTAGTGCCATTATTGCGGTTGTCGAGATGGGACTTGTTGCGTTGTTCTCTTTTCTACTAGGAGGCTATCTTACCAATCAGTTGAAAGTATTAAGTGTTGCTGCTCAGAAAATATCTGAAGGCAATCTCGATTTTCAACTACCGGTCAAAGGGCGAGATGAAGTTTCTGATGTGGCAATAGCCTTTAATTCAATGGCTTCAAACTTACGTGAAGCAAGCACTCGCCGTGATCAATTTGAGAGTGAGCTAAAAGAACTTAACCGTTCATTGGAAGATAGGGTTGAGTTGCGCACTCAGCAAATTAGAAACAAAAACACGCAGTTAACGAAGGCTAATCCAGAGATTA